>NZ_JAABRP010000035.1 GCF_011390875.1 Thiocapsa sp. | reverse complement strand
TAAACTATTAAAAAAATAGCATTTTAAACCGCGTCCCCGCTAAATGTTGTGGATGCACCAAACGTCGAACTCACTCGAAAGTCAGCATCTCGCTCTGGACGCGGTTCAAGTGGGGTCGCCCACAGGGCGAGCGCAAACCTGACGTCGTCGAGACGGGGCCTTGTCGTATCGCCTGCCGATGGCGGGCATTATACTCGGAACTTTCGCGACAGGCCGGGCCGACGCCGGCCTAATATCAGATCGAATATCCGTGCGGGCATCGTGGCCCGACGAGGCTCGAGGTCAACTTATGTTTGAGACTCTCCAGGATCGTTTCGGCGATGTCCTGAACAATCTGCGCGGTCAGGGTCGTCTGACCGAAGAGAACATCAAGGAAACCGTCCGTCAGGTGCGCATGGCGCTCCTGGAGGCCGACGTTGCCCTACCGGTGGTGCGACAGTTCGTCGAGGATGTCCGCGAGAAGGCGCTCGGCGAGACCGTGACCCGGAGTCTGACGCCGGGTCAGGTCATGATCAAGATCGTCAACGACGAGCTGGTCACGCTCATGGGCCAGGCCAACGAGCAGTTGGACCTGACCGCGCAGCCGCCGGCCGTGGTGCTCATGGCGGGCCTGCAGGGCTCGGGCAAAACGACCAGTGTCGCCAAGCTCGCGCGCTGGCTGCAAGAGAAGCAGGGCAAATCGGTGATGGTCGTGAGCTGCGACGTCTACCGCCCGGCCGCTATCGAGCAGTTGAAGACGGTCGCGGCCGAGGTCGGGGCCGAATTCTATCCGAGCACCCCGGATCAGAACCCGATCGATATCGCCAAGCGCGCACTCGATGCGGCGCGCAAGCACTTCAAGGATGTGCTGATCGTCGACACCGCCGGCCGGCTGCATGTCGACTCGGCCATGATGGACGAGATCAAGGCCGTTCATGCCGCGTTGAAGCCGGTCGAGACCCTCTTCGTCGTGGATGCCATGACGGGTCAGGATGCGGCCAACACGGCAAAGGCTTTCGACGAGGCCCTGCCGCTGACCGGTGTGGTCCTCACCAAGACCGACGGCGATGCCCGCGGCGGTGCGGCCCTTTCGATCCGCCACATCACCGGCAAGCCCATCAAATTCCTCGGCACCGGCGAGAAGACCACGGCACTCGAGCCCTTTTATCCGGATCGCGTCGCCTCGCGCATCCTCGGCATGGGCGACGTGGTCTCGCTGGTCGAGGAGGTCCAGTCCAAGGTCGACAAGGACAAGGCCGAGAGGCTGGTCAAAAAGCTCAAGAAGGGCAAGGAGTTCGATCTCGTCGACTTCAAAGAGCAACTCGATCAGATGGCGAACATGGGCGGCATGATGAGCCTGATGGACAAGCTTCCGGGGATGGGGCAGATCCCCGATCATGTCAAGAACAAGGCCAGCGACAAAGAGATGGGCAAGCTGATTGCCATCATCAACTCGATGACACCTCAGGAGCGCCGTTTTCCCGCCGTCATCAAGGGGTCGCGAAAGCGTCGCATCGCCGCCGGATCCGGCACCGAGGTGCAGGACGTGAACCGCCTGCTCAAGCAGTTCGCTCAGATGCAGAAGATGCTGAAGAAGATGAAGGGCGGCGGCATGGCCAAGATGATGCGCTCGATGCAGGGGCGCATGCCCGGAGGCTTTCCGCCGGGTGGGGGCTTCCCGCCGGGCGGCATGCCGCCGGGTGGCTTCCCGATGTAGCTCGCCGGCGTCGGCGGCTGGGCGATGCCGGGTGCGCCCGGCACCGCGCGCCGAAGGAAGCGGCCGGCGGATGTTCGCGCAGAAGCTGTCGACCTCCGGGGCCCGTCCTTTCGGATACCTCGTCGGTGTCTGTCGGGATCTGCTCGGTCCTGCCGGGGAGCGCGGGGGTGGGCGTGAGCCCTCGTCATCGCGGGCCTGGCGATGGCCGTGCCGGGAGGCGGAAGAAAAACTTCGGAATCCGGGATAGTCGCGATGATTGTGTCAAACAGACCTATGAATCATCGGCTTGGATTTGGCGCTCCCTAGGGGGTTCGAACCCCTGTTACCGGCGTGAGAGGCCAGCGTCCTAACCGCTAGACGAAGGGAGCAGGTACTGCGGCGTGGAAACGCGTATTATACGCGCATCACGGCGCTCTACAAGCCGGCTGTGACCTTCGTCTTACCAATGGCTGCAGCTCCGCGCCCCGTCGTGCTCGGCACCGGGTGACGCCTTCATGAGTGCGGCCCCAGCGATCAGGAATTCCTCCGAAAAGGTGATGCAGGAACCTTTCCAAAACACGAGCCCGGACGCGATCGCGGCGAGCCCTTTGATCGTGCCTCGGCCCGAGCACGGGATCTCGCGCGCGAACATCAGCGAGAACGCCCTCAAGGTGCTCTACCGTCTGAAGCAAGAGAACTTTCAAGCCCATTTGGTCGGCGGCGGCGTGCGCGATCTGTTGCTCGGTCACGAGCCGAAGGATTTCGACGTGGCGACCGATGCGACCCCGGAGCAGGTCCGGCAGGTGTTTCGCAACTGTCGTCTGATCGGGCGGCGCTTTCGATTGGCGCACGTGCATTTCGGGCGCGAGATCATCGAGGTCGCGACCTTTCGCGGCTCCACGATTGCGTCGGAGGGCGACGAGAACGACCGGCAGATGGAGAACGGTCGGATCCTCCGGGACAACACCTACGGCACCATCGCCGAGGATGCCCTGCGCCGGGATTTCACGGTCAATGCGCTCTACTACAACATCGCCGATTTTTCGCTCATCGATTACGCCGACGGGCTCGAGGACATCAAGGCCGGTCGGCTGCGTCTGATCGGCGATCCGGAGCAGCGCTATCGCGAGGACCCGGTGCGGATGCTCCGGGCGGTGCGCTTCGCCTGCAAACTGGGCTTTACGATCGAGCGGCAGACCGAGCAGCCGCTGTTCGAGCTGGCCCATCTGCTCGCCGACATCGCCCCGGCGCGACTCTTCGATGAGCTGATCAAGCTCTTTCATTCGGGTTACGGCCTCGGCGTCTTCGAGAAGCTGCGCCAGTACGGGCTCTTCGGGGAGCTTTTCCCGGCGACCGAGGACTGCTTGGCGCGGGAAGACCATGGCTTCCCGCTCACCTTCGTCAGTCGCGGTTTGGCCAATACCGACAAGCGGCTGCACGAGGACAAGTCCGTCACCCCGGCCTTCCTGTTCGGCGTGCTCCTCTGGGAGCCGGTCCGGCGTCGTTTCGAGGAGTATCTGGCCGGTGGGGAGGCCGCGAACGAGGCGATGTTCCTCGCGGCGAGCGAGATCTGTTCGCAGCAGCAATCGCTTGTTGCGATTCCGAAGCGATTCTCGCTGCCGATGCGCGAGATCTGGTCGATGCAGCCTCGCCTCGAGCAGCGTGACGGCAAGCGTCCGCAGCGCCTGGTGACGCATCCGCGGTTCCGGGCTGCGTACGACTTTCTGGTCCTGCGCGCGGATGCCGGCGAGGCGGATCCGGAGCTGGCGGCCTGGTGGACGCGCTTCCAAGAGGCGAGCGGACAGGAGCGCGCGACCATGACCGAAGGCGGTGCCAAGCGGCGCCGACGCCGTCCGCGGCGGCGCAAGACGGGAGATGGCGCAGGGCCCGGGACGGAGGCGACAGGGGTCGTGGAACGCGGCGGCTGATTCTGCCGCACCGACCTAACCGAGTGCGGTGATCGTGCACGGGGTAGCGTTGCTTGATCTCGGCCACTATCCTCGCGTCATCAAGCCTGACCTTCGGAGTCGACCATGTCTCTCGCGCCGATCTCGGTCGCCACCCTCGCCGGCATGAAGGCGAAGGGCGAGCGTATCGCTTCTCTTACCTGTTACGACGCCAGCTTCGCACGCCTGCTCGATACGGCAGGCGTCGATCTGATGCTGGTGGGGGATTCTCTCGGAATGGTCCTCCAGGGGCACCGCACGACCGTGCCGGTCACCCTCGAGCAGATGGTCTATCACGCCGCCTGCGTCTCGCGCGGACGGGCACGGGCACTACTTGTGGTGGATCTGCCCTTTCTCGCCTGCGCGACACCCGAGCGCGCGATCGATGCGGCCGGACGTCTGATGCAGGACGGCGGGGCGGAGGTCGTGAAGCTCGAGGGCGGGGCGCCGATGCTTGAAACCGTGCGACGCCTCACGGAGCAAGGCGTGCCCGTTTGCGCCCATTTGGGACTTCTGCCTCAGTCGGTGCACCGCATCGGCGGTTATCGTTTCCAGGGCCGGGACCACGCCTCGGCGGAGGCGATCCGGCACGATGCCATCGCCATGCAGGAAGCGGGAGCGAGCCTCTTGGTCTTGGAGTGCGTGCCCGCCGCCTTGGCCTCCGAGATCGCCTTGACCCTGAGCATCCCGGTCATCGGGATCGGCGCCGGCGCAGGATGCGATGGCCAGGTGCTTGTGCTCTACGACATGCTGGGACTCAATCCGGGGCGTCCGCCGAGCTTCAGCCGAGATTTCATGACCGGGCAGGTTTCGATTGCGGATGCCGTCGCGGCCTACGTCCGAGCGGTCAAGGCGAATGAGTTCCCCGGTCGTGACGAAACACCGTACTAAACCGCGTCCAGAGCGAGATGCTGATTCTCGCGCGAGCTCGACGTTCGTTACATCTACAACCCTTTGCGGGAACGCGGTTTAAAATGCGGAAAGGGCAATGAAGACAATCGAAACACTGGAGGACCTCCGTGAGCAGGTCCGCATATGGCGCTGGGCGGGCGAGCGCGTGGCCTTCGTACCGACCATGGGGAATCTGCATGCCGGGCATCTGACCTTGATCGCTGAGGCCCGCGCGCGCGCGCCACGGGTCATCGCGAGCATCTTCGTCAACCCGATGCAGTTCGGCCCCGCCGAGGATCTGGACGCCTATCCGCGGACCTTGGCGCGGGATCGGGAGCTGCTCGAGGCGGCGGGTTGCGACCTCTTGTTTGCCCCGGGCGTTGCGAGCGTCTACCCGCGCGGCAGCGAGGTGCAGACGCGCGTGGAGGTGCCGGGGCTCTCCGATGTCCTCTGCGGCGAGAGCCGCCCAGGGCACTTCCGCGGTGTGGCGACCGTCGTGTGCAAGCTGTTCAATATGGTGCAGCCCGATATTGCACTGTTCGGCGAGAAGGATTTCCAGCAGCTCTTGGTCATCCGGCGGATGGTCGAGGATCTGGACATGCCGATCGAGATCGTCGGGGTGCCGACCGTGCGCGAGTCAGACGGTCTCGCCATGAGCTCGCGCAACGGCTACCTTTCCCCTTCGGAGCGGGCGCTCGCGCCGGGATTGCGTCGGGTGTTGACGGCGGCTCGGCAATCCTTGCTGGCAGGGAATGTCGCCGCTTCGGTCGAACGGGAGGCCGAGGCCGCTTTGCGCGAGGCCGGTTTGGCCCCAGACTATGTTCAGGTCCGTGCGGCGGACGACCTGCGATCGGCCACGGAGGGCGACCGAGATCTCGTAATTCTCGCGGCCGCCTATCTCGGTCGGGCGCGTTTGATCGACAATCTCAGGGTGCAGCTCGACGCGAATGCTGCGCCGCAACAAACGCTGCGGTAAACTACGACGATTCTTAGATCGAGAGCGCTTCGTCAGGGCACGAAGACGCGGCCGGACCGGCCTTTCGGAGGTTTCTAGACATGCATCTGACCTTGTTGAAGTGCAAATTGCATCGGGCTTGCGTGACCCACGCGGAAGTCGATTACGAGGGCTCCTGTGCCATCGACGAGGAGCTGCTCGCGCTCGCCGGCATTCGCGAGTACGAGCAGATTCAAATCTACAACGTCACCAACGGCGAGCGGTTCACGACCTACGCCATCCGTGCCGAGCCCGGCTCACGCGTGATTTCGGTCAACGGGGCCGCAGCGCATAAAGCCGCGCCGGGCGATCGCATCATCATCTGCGCCTACGCCGCCATGACGGAGGCCGAGGCCGATGCCCACCGCCCGGCGCTGGTCTATCTCAACGAGCACAACCGCGTGACTCGCACCGGGGACTTCATCCCGGCTCAGGTGGCCTGATCCCGCTCGAACCCTCCCGGCCGAAGACACCTGCCCAGGCACCTGTCCGCACGAGCCCACCCCGGAGACGCCAATCCGAAGACGCCGAGCGGACTCCGCCCGACCGGGCGGCTACGCCGACGCTGAACTCGCCTCATCCGTCCCTTGCGCGATTGCCCGATCGGCGATCGCCTCGGCATAAAGCCGCACATAACCGCGGGCGCTTGCCTCCCAACTGAAGTCCTGCTGCATTCCCGTCGTTGCGAGCTTTTGCCACGCCTGCGGGTTGTCCCGATACAGTTGCAGGGCCTGCCGCACGGCGACAAGCAGGGCCTCGGCGCGTGGCTCCTCGAACAGAAAGCCGGTCGCGGTGCCGTCGGCGAGCGTTTCCGGGGAGGCATGGACCACGGTGTCGGCCAGGCCGCCGGTGCGGTGGGCGATGGGCGGTGTCCCGTATCGCAGGCTGTAGATCTGGTTGAGCCCGCAGGGCTCGAAGCGCGACGGCATCAAGAAGGCGTCCGAGCCGGCTTCGATACGATGCGCCCGCGCCTCCTCGTACTCGACGAAGACCCCGACCTGACGCGGATACTGTGCCGCGATGGCGAGAAGCGCCTGCTCCGTGCTGCGTTCTCCGGTCCCCTGGAATACGACCTGGATGCGCGGGTCTTCGAGAAGCCGCGGGAGCATGGCGAGGATCAGGTCCACACCCTTCTGCTCGACCAAGCGCCCGATATAGCCCAGCACGAAGGCGTCCTCGTTGCGCGGAAGCCCGACCTCGCGTTGGATGTCGAGCTTGTTCTCCGCCTTGAGTCCGAAGGTCTCCGGGTCATAGCATTGGAGGATGTAGGGATCCGTCAGGGGGTCCCACACCCGATAATCGACACCGTTGAGGATGCCGCTGAAGCGGCTGCCGATCTGGCGCAGAAGTCCGTCGAGCCCGAATCCGAAACGTGCGGTGCGCACCTCCGCGGCATAGGATGGGCTGACGGTGTTGACCCGGTCGGAGAAGAAGATGCCTCCCTTGATGAAGGACATCCTCTGATGGAACTCCAAACCCGAGACGCTCCACAGCGCGGGCGGCAGGCCGAGCCGATCGAAGGTTGCGCGATCGAACAAACCTTGATAGGCGAGATTGTGGATCGTGAATACGTTTGCCGGATGGCCGGGCAGATCCCGGAGCAGAGCAGGGGCTAGCCCGGTTTGCCAGTCATTGCCGTGCAACACGTCCGGTCGCCAGCCGATCGCCGGAAGGCCGCGAGCGACCAGGGCAATGGCCCGACAGAAGAGCAGGAAGCGCTCGGCGTTGTCGCCCCAGTCGCGTCCGCTGAGGTCGGTGTACGGATTGCCTTCGCGACAGAAATGCTCGGGTGCGTCGACCAAATAGAGCGGTAAGTCGTGATCCGGATGCTTGCCCTCGAGGATGCGCACTTGGGTGCGGCCCGCCGGGATCTTCAGCTCGCAAAGGATCTTGGTGTCGCGCAACTGGCGGGCCGCGCGAGGATAGGCCGGCAGGATGAGCCGGGCGTCGTGACCCAGATCGCGCAGCGCAGCGGGTAAACTGGCGGCGACATCGGCGAGCCCGCCGGTTTTGATCAGCGGATGAGCCTCGCTGCTTGCCACGAGGATATGCAGCGGCCGCTCCGGCGCGGTAATGTCCGGGGATAGAAGAAGCGATGGCTCCATGGATGGTCCCTAAATCCGAGCGAAGCGGTTGCCGGCGCGGCACGCCTGGCTTGGCAACAGTATGACAGGGCTCACGTTATCACATTTGTCCGCGATCGAGGCACCAAGCCCATGCTGGATCCCTGCACCATCCTGATCTTCGGCTCGACGGGTAACCTTGTGAGTATCAAGCTACTCCCGGCGCTCTATCACATCGAGGCGGCGGAACGTCTTCATCCCGAGACTCGGATCATCGGATTCGGCCGCCGCGCTTGGTCGGATGGCGAATGGCGCGACGAGGTCCGGGCGAGGCTCGCCGAGCGACTGCCCGGCGCAACCGACGCGCAAGTCTTGGAACGTCTGCTCGGCCGGATGCTCTTCGTGGAAGGTGACCTGGAAGAGTCCGCCGGCTACTTACGCCTGGCCGAACGACTGCGCGAGGAGGCGGACATCCCGGCCAACCTCATGACCTATCTGGCGGTGGCGCCCAAGCACTACGGCGGTATCGTGGACAACCTGGCCGCTCAGGGTCTGAATACCGAGGACGGGCGTTGGTCACGTCTGGTGGTCGAGAAACCCTTCGGATTCGACCTCGAGAGTGCGGCCATCCTCGATCGACGCATTCGGCACTGTTTCGCCGAGTCGCAGATCTTTCGCATCGATCACTATTTGGGCAAGAGCACGGTTCAGAACATCCTGGTGTTCCGCTTCGCCAATCTGATGCTCGAGCCCCTTTGGAATCGCAACTATATCGATCATGTGCAGATCTCGCACGCCGAGGCGGCCGGGATCGGAGAGCGCGCCGGTTTCTACGATGGTGTGGGCGCCATGCGCGACATGATCCAGAGCCATCTCCTGCAGATGCTGACCCTGGTGGCGATGGAGCCTCCGCCCTGCCTGGATGCCGAGGCGCTGCGCGACGAGAAGGTCAAGGTGCTGCGCTCCATTCGCCCGATCCCGCGCGAGGCGGTACATGCACAGGCCTTTCGCGCACAATACGGGCCCGGCGCTGCCGGCGGAAGCAAGGTTGCAGGCTACCGCGACGAGCCCGGCGTCGGGCACAACAGCACCACCGAGACCTATGCCTCGCTGAAGCTCTACATCGACAACTGGCGCTGGCGCAACGTGCCTTTTTATCTGCGCACGGGAAAGCGTCTTGCCCGCAGCAACTCCCTGATCGCTATCCGGTTCAAGCATCCGCCGCAGCAGCTGTTCCGCTATACGGCGATCGAGCAGCTCAAACCCAACTGGCTGCTGCTCAACATCCAGCCCAACGAGTGCATCCGCATGGAGATCCAGGTCAAGCAACCCGGACTCGAGATGCGCACGCAGACCGAACGGCTGGACGCGAGCCGATGCACCATCCCCTCCGAGCAGATCGACGCCTACGAGGCGCTCATCCTGGACGTGATCGAGGGCGACCATACCCATTTCCTGCGCTTCGACGAGGTCGATTGGGCGTGGCGGGTGGTGGATCCGGTGCTGAAGCTGTGGTCCACCGAGCGCGACTTCATCCAGACCTATCCTGCCGGGTCCTGCGGGCCGCCCGAAGCCAACCGCTTGTTCGACCGAGACGATCAGTCTTGGCGGGAGGGGATGGACGAGTGAGTTGCGGGATCGTCGAGCCGGCCAGCTGCAACATTCGCCAACGCCTTATCAGGAGAACTTCATGACGTCGCTCATCAATCAAACAGCCGCATGGCGGGCACTGGAGCAGCACCGGCAAGAGTTGCAGGACGTCGCGATGCGCGATCTCTTTGCGTCCGATCCCGGCCGCGCCGACAGGATGCGCCTGTCCGTCGCGGGACTGCGTCTGGATTACTCGAAGAACCTAGCCACCCCGCAGACCCTTGGGCTGCTGCTCGATCTCGCTGAAACCGCCGACATGAACGGTTGGATCGCCCGGATGTTCGCCGGAGAGCCCATCAACAACACCGAGGAACGCGCGGTGTTGCATGTCGCCCTGCGCAATCGGTCCAATCGACCAATCCAGGTGGACGGCCAAGACGTGATGCCCGGGGTCAATCGCGTGCTCGAGCGTCTCGAGTCGTTCGTCGGGCTGGTCCGCTCGGGCGAGTGGAAGGGCTTTCAGGGCCAGTCCATCCGCGATGTCGTCAACATCGGCATCGGCGGCTCCAATCTCGGACCCAAGATGGTCTGCACGGCGCTCGGCGCTTACGGCAGCAACGACCTTCGGGTCCACTTCGTCTCCAACGTCGACGGGACCCATCTCCTGGAGACGCTCAACGACCTGGATCCGGCACGCACACTCTTCATCGTGGCCTCCAAGACCTTCACGACACAGGAGACCATGACCAATGCCACCAGCGCGCGCGACTGGCTGCTGGCGGCGGCGCGCGATCCGGCGGCGGTCGCCAAGCACTTCGTCGCAGTCTCGACCAATGCCGAGAAGGTGTCCGCGTTCGGGATCGACACCCGGAACATGTTCGGGTTTTGGGATTGGGTGGGCGGGCGCTACTCGCTCTGGTCGGCCATCGGTCTACCGATCGCGTTGGCGGTCGGTTACGAGCGCTTCGTAGAGCTGCTCGAGGGCGCCTTTGCGATGGACGAGCACTTTCGAACCGCCCCGTCGGCGGAAAACATGCCCGTCGTGCTGGGTCTGCTCGGGGTCTGGTACGCCAATTTTTGGGGTGCCCGAACGCATGCCGTCTTGCCCTACGATCAGTATCTGAGGCTTTTGCCGGCGTACCTTCAGCAAGGCGATATGGAGAGCAACGGCAAAGGCGTCACCCGCGAGGGCGTCGCCGTGGACTACACCACCGGCCCAGTCGTCTGGGGCGAGCCGGGCACCGACGGGCAACATGCCTTTTACCAGCTCATTCATCAGGGTACGCAACTGATCCCGGCCGATTTCATCGGCGCGATCAAGAGCCACAACGAGCTCGGCGATCATCATCTAAAGCTCATGGCCAACTTCTTTGCGCAAACCGAGGCCCTGATGCGCGGTCGTACCACACAGGAGGCGCTTGCCGAGATGCTGAGCGCCGGGGTGTCCGAGGATCGGGCGCAGTTCCTTGCGCATCATCGAACCTTCCCCGGCAACCGACCGACCAACAGTCTCTTGATGGAGCGTCTGACGCCCTTTACGTTGGGGGCTTTGATTGCGCTCTACGAACATCGGATTTTCGTACAGGGTGTCCTCTGGGGGATCAACTCGTTCGACCAGTGGGGTGTGGAGCTCGGCAAACAGCTCGCGGGAGTGATTCTCGAAGAGCTCGGCGAAGGGCGTGTCGGCGGGGATCACGATGCATCGACGCGAGCCCTGCTGAACGAATTCATTCGGGGGCGCCGCGCCTGACCTCGACGCACCAATCCCCGCGCGATGTCGCGGCGGGGCGCCATCCCGATGTCGACCGATCGGGCTGCGGGGTGCCCCGAAACCCGCAAGCGGCCCTCGGGGATATTTCTTGCGGGATGAACCCCGCCGCCGGAGCGCTGTCTTTTTATCCGGCGCGGCGTCTTGGTGCTAGTCTTTATGCATCGGCGTGGGGCGAGGGCTGCCCGCCACCGAAGCGTGCAGAGCGGGGTGATCAGCTGAGCCGTCGCTGAATGCGGCCGAATTGGTTCGAACAAAACGGCTCGATGCCGCTCGTGCGAAGGCGTCAGTACCCATCGGCGGGTCCGGTCGACACTGTCGATTTCCCGGCGAGTGCCTGCACTTTATTAGTGCGCGAGGCGGCTGCGCCGGTGCACTGGTGTTCCGAGCGCGATGCGGCCAGGTACCGGCGCGGCGCAAACGTAGCGTCGCATCCCATGGCGCGCATATTGCTATTATTCGACGCCAAACCTTGTCTTTCCCACGGTTCGCCCCGAGCACTACACCGAGGCGAGATGCGGTCGACAATGGGTCGGGCGAGCAACAACAGCTTCCGAGCGAGGTAACATTTATGTCGATCTTCGAACGCTACCAGGCACGCTACGAGTCATCCCGGGAGGAGGTCATGAGCCTCGATGAGTACTTGCAGCTGTGCAAGTCCGACCCGAGCGCCTATGCGGGGGCGGCGCAGCGGTTGCTGACGGCGATCGGTGAGCCGGAGCTCGTCAATACCCGCGACGACCCGAGACTCAGTCGCATCTTCCAAAACAAGATGATTCGGCGCTATCCCGCATTCTCCGAGTTCTACGGTATGGAGGAGGCAATCGAGCACCTCGTCTCGTACCTCAAGCATGCGGCGCAAGGCCTCGAAGAGAAGAAACAGATCCTATATCTGTTGGGACCGGTCGGCGGCGGCAAATCATCGCTCGCCGAGAAGCTCAAGGAGCTTATGGAGGAACGACCCTTCTATGCGATTCACGGATCGCCCGTATTCGAATCTCCGCTCGGATTGTTTTCGCCCGACGAAGACGGCCCGATCCTCGAGGAGGACTACGGGATCCCGTCCCGCTACCTGCGTACGATCATGTCGCCATGGGCGGTGAAGCGCTTGCAGGAATACCGCGGCGACATTACGCAGTTCAAGGTCGTGAAGCTCTACCCGTCGGTTCTCGAGCAAGTGGCGATCGCGAAGACGGAGCCCGGCGACGAGAACAATCAGGACATCTCCTCGCTGGTCGGTAAGGTGGATATCCGCCAGTTGGAGCGATTCGCCCAACACGACGCGGATGCCTACAGCTACTCCGGTGCACTGTGCCGCGCAAACCAAGGCGTGATGGAGTTCGTCGAGATGTTCAAGGCGCCGATCAAGGTGCTGCATCCGCTTCTCACCGCGACCCAGGAAGGGAACTACAACGGCACCGAGGGGCTGTCCGCGCTGCCGTTCCAAGGCATCATCCTTGCCCATTCCAACGAGTCGGAATGGCAGAGCTTTCGCAACAACAAGAACAACGAAGCATTCCTTGACCGCGTCTTTATCGTCAAGGTCCCTTATTGCCTGCGCGTCAACGAAGAGACTCAGATCTACGAGAAGCTGCTCTACAACAGCTCGCTGGCCGATGCGCCCTGTGCGCCGGGAACCTTGTCCATGATGGCCCAGTTCTCGGTGCTGACGCGTTTGAAGGAACCGGAAAACTCAAGCATCTTTTCGAAGATGCGCGTCTACAACGGCGAAAACCTCAAGGATACCGATCCAAAAGCCAAGTCCATGCAGGAGTATCGGGACTACGCGGGGGTCGACGAAGGCATGTCGGGAATCTCGACACGCTTTGCGTTCAAGATTCTCTCGCAGGTCTTCAATTTCGATCACACCGAGGTTGCCGCCAATCCCGTTCATCTGTTGTATGTCCTCGAGCGCCAGATCACGCGTGAGCAGTTGCCCCCGGAAACCCATGAACGCTATCTGAGTTTCCTAAAGCAATACCTCGCGCCTCGGTACGCCGAGTTCATCGGCAAGGAGCTGCAAACGGCTTACCTGGAGTCCTATGCGGAATATGGCCAGAATATCTTCGATCGCTACGTGACCTACGCGGATTACTGGATCCAGGATCAGGAGTATCGCGACCCGGATACGGGCGAGATGATGAATCGCAGCGGACTGAACGAAGAACTGGAGAAGATCGAGAAGCCGGCGGGGATCTCCAACCCCAAGGATTTCCGAAACGAGATCGTGAACTTCGTTCTGCGGGCACGCGCGAACAACGGTGGCGCCAATCCGAAGTGGACCAGCTACGAGAAGCTGCGTGTGGTGATCGAGAAGAAGATGTTCTCCAATACCGAGGAGCTTCTGCCTGTCATTTCGTTCAATGCCAAGGCATCCGTCGACGAGCAGAAGAAGCACGATCAGTTCGTCGATCGCATGACCGAAAAGGGCTATACGCCGAAGCAGGTCAGGCTTCTATCGGAATGGTATCTGCGGGTTCGCAAATCGCAGTAATGTGACGGGGGGAGGCGAT
The DNA here is from genome assembly GCF_011390875.1 of Thiocapsa sp. Lineage (GTDB taxonomy): Bacteria > Pseudomonadota > Gammaproteobacteria > Chromatiales > Chromatiaceae > Thiocapsa. The sequence goes on along the minus strand of NZ_JAABRP010000035.1, from coordinate 20,676 downwards.
CGACGCAGTCTCTCTCCTCGACGGTCTGGTGACTCTTGCGGCGATGGCCGGCCGCCTCGGTCTCGCCGCACGGCGGTCGATCGGTTGAAAGGCCGTCGTATCCGGCGGCATCATGGCGGTGTCGAAACCTGCAGCGGGAGAAGGCGATCAGGGAGTCGAAGGCAGGCGCGGGCACCGACTTGCGCGATTCGTCGTTGTTTCACCCAGCCGAGTAGGCAAGAGTCTTTATGTCACACTTCATCGACCGTCGACTGAACGGCAAGAACAAGAGCACGGTCAATAGACAGCGTTTCTTGAAGCGCTATAAGTCGCAGCTCAAACGCTCGGTCGCCGATGCTGTCAACAAGCGCAGCATTACGGATATCGACTCGGGCGAGCGTGTGGGAATCCCGTCCAAGGACATCTCCGAGCCGGTGTTTCATCACGGCAAAGGGGGTATCCGGGACATGGTGCATCCCGGCAACAAGGACTTCGTCACCGGGGATCGGATACGGCGTCCGGAAGGCGGCGGAGGAGAAGGTTCGGGTCAAGGTAAGGCAGGAAAGGGCGGAAAAGGCGACGACGACTTCGTCTTCGAACTGTCGCGCGAAGAGTTCATGGACCTTTTGTTCGATGACCTCGAGCTTCCCAATCTGGTGCGGAACCAGTTGATGGGAACGACCGAGTTCAAAACGGTCAGGGCCGGTTATTCAACCGACGGATCGCCCTCCAATATCGATGTCGTGCGCTCCCTCAAAGGTGCCATCGCGCGCCGAACGGCAATCGGGGCGCCGCTGCGCGCGCGTGCGCGGGAGCTCGAAGAGGAGCTTCAGGCGCTGCTCGACAGCGGTGTCGAGGAGACCGAGCCGCGTGTGCGCGAGATTCGCGAAGAGATCGATCGACTGCGCACGCGGATCGCGGCCTTGCCCTTCATCGACACCTTCGACCTGCGGTATCAGAGTTTCACGAAGCTTCCCGAGCCCACGAGCAAAGCGGTGATGGTCTGCATCATGGACGTCTCCGGCTCGATGGATCAGGTGCGCAAAAATCTCGCGAAGCGATTTTTTATCCTGCTGTATCTGTTTCTGCAGCGGAATTACGACAAGATCGACGTCGTTTTTATTCGTCATCATACGATTGCCCAAGAGGTCGACGAGCAAGAGTTTTTCTATTCGCGCGAGACCGGGGGTACGGTCGTGTCGAGTGCGTTGAATCTGGCCTACGACGTTCTCAAAGAGCGCTATGATTCATCGGTTTGGAACATCTATGCCGCACAGGCCTCGGACGGGGACAATTGGGATTCCGATTCGACGGTCTGCCGTGATCTGCTGGTGGAGAAGCTGATGCCGTTGATGCGCTATTTTGCTTACGTCGAGATCACCCCGCGCCAGCATCAGAGTCTTTGGTACGCCTACCAAGAGGTGAGGGCAATGCATCGGCACTTCGCGATGCAGGAGATCGACGGTGCCGAGGATATCTTTCCCGTGTTCCGGGAGCTGTTCAGGAGGCAGGAGGCATGACCAAGAACCTCATCTCGGACTCCTCCGAATGGTCGTTCCCGCTGCTCGAGAGGTTCGACCGGGAGATCGGGCGCTTGGCCCGCGATGTCTATGGTCTGGATACCTACGCCAATCAGATCGAGGTCATCAGCTCCGAGCAGATGATCGATGCTTACTCGTCGGTCGGTCTGCCCATCAATTATCCGCATTGGTCCTTCGGTAAACAGTTCGTCGCGACCGAGCAGACGTATCGGCGCGGTCAGATGGGATTGGCCTACGAGATCGTGATCAACTCCGATCCCTGTATCGCCTACCTCATGGAGGAGAATACGCTGCCGATGCAGGCGCTCGTCATCGCGCATGCTTGTTACGGCCACAACAGTTTCTTCAAAGGCAATTATCTCTTCCGTACTTGGACCAGCGCCGATGCGATCATCGACTATCTGGTCTTCGCCCGTCGATTCATCGCCGAATGCGAAGAACGCTACGGCGAGGCCGAGGTCGAGATGTTGCTCGATTCCTGCCACGCCTTGATGAATCACGGCGTCGACCGTTACAAGCGACCGACACCGCTGACACTTGCCGAGGAACAACGCCGCCAAAAGGATCGTGCTGCTTATCTGCAATCGATGGTCAATGACCTGTGGCGCACCTTGCCGACCTTCGATGCGGACGGCAACGGAGAGCAGGACGTGCGCTGGCCGGATGAGCCGCAAGAGAACCTGCTCTACTTCATCGAGAAAAATGCCCCGCTACTTGAGCCGTGGCAACGCGAGATCGTTCGGATCGTCCGTAAGCTGGGTCAATATTTCTATCCGCAGCGTCAAACGCAGGTCATGAACGAGGGCTGGGCGACATTCTGGCACTACACGCTCATGAATCATCTGTACGACGAAGGCTTCGTGACCGATGGATTCATGATGGAGTTCCTGCAGTCGCATACCGGCGTGGTCTTCCAGCCCACGTTCGACGTGCCTTATTACAACGGGCTCAACCCCTACGCGCTTGGCTTTGCGATGATGCGCGACATTCGCAGGATCTGCGAGCAGCCGACCGACGAGGATCGTCACTGGTTCCCGGACATCGCCGGCGGTGACTGGCTGAAGGTCTTGGACTTCGCCATGCGCAACTTCAAGGACGAGAGTTTTGTTGCACAGTATCTTTCGCCGACGGTCATGCGCGATTTGCGGATGTTTTCGATTTCGGACGACGACCGCGAGGAGCACTTGGAGGTCACGGCGATCCACGAGGAGCAGGGCTACCGGGCGTTGCGACAATCACTGGCCGAACAGTACAACCTGGGCTCGCGCGAGCCGAATATTCAGGTGTTCAATGTCGATCGTCGCGGCGACCGCTCCATGACCCTGCGGCACTTTCGGCACAATCGTCGCCCGCTGGGTGATTCGGCCGAAGAGATGCTGCGCCACATCAGACGATTGTGGGGCTTCACCGTCCGTTTGGAGACCTTGGACGAGAACGGCAGAACACAGTTGATCGGCGAGTGTTGATCGGCCGAGGGGTCGGACGTGAGTGATAACCGGATGCGTTGCCGTTTGGTTGGTCTCTTTTCGTTGTTGGTCGTCGCCGCCGCACCGGTGTCCGCGGATGGTTTGCTGCGCCCGACGCTCGATTCGATCAGGGACGCGCGAACCGTCGCCGTCGAGGGCATACCCTTGCTGTCCGGGCGCCTGCTGGCGGAGTTCTACGCGCAGCGCGGCGATGTCTTGGTCTGGGTCGACCCGGTGCGGATTTCGGATCTCTTGGATCTCGCGCAGCGCAGCGTGTCGGAAGGTTTCCGCCCCCAGGATTTCCATGCCGAAAGTCTGCGTCGACTGGCGGCGCCCGGCGTTCTCGAATCCCTGAGCGGCAACGCACGCATCGCAGCCGATCTCGTCCTCAGCGATGCCTTGGCGCGCTACGTTCACCACCATCGCTACGGTAAGCTCGATCCGGTCGCTGTCGATTCGAAATGGCACGACAGAGCTCCGGCATCGAGCGAGGTCCTCTTGGGCGCGATGAACCGGGCGCTCGGCGGCAAGGATCTCGCAACGAGCCTGAACGCGCAGTTTTCTCGTCCGTTTTGGTATGAGGACCTGAAGAAGGCGCTCGAGCGCTATACCGCTCAGGCCTCTCTTGCGGAACTGTCACCCCTGCCGGCTGGGTCGAATCTGGCCCAAGGCGGCCGGCATCCGCGCGTGGCGATGCTGCGCGAGCGGCTCGCGCGGCTCGATGGAGCGGCGGTTGCGAAGCCATCCGATGCCGATCTCTTCGACACAGCACTTCATGAGGCCGTGGTGTCCTTTCAGCGGCGCTCGGGGCTGACGGCCGACGGCGTCGTGGGTCCCTCGACGCTCGCTGCGCTCAACGGGCACGGCGACGAGACGAAGGCCGAGCAGATCCGGATCAACTTGGAGCGGATGCGCTGGCTCTATCAGGACCTTCCGGAAGACTACGTTTTCGTCGATGTGGCCGCGTACAAGGTTCACCTGGCGCGCGGCGCGAGCTTCGTCTGGTCGACGCGTGTCATCGTCGGGACGCCCGAGACCCAAACCCCGATGTTTCGCGACACTATGGACCATTTGGTCTTCAATCCGACCTGGACAGTGCCCGTGTCCATCCAGAAAAAGATGGGCAGGGTCTCCGGCGACTATCGGCTCGTCGACCGCCGAACCGGTAAGCGGGTCGCCGGCGGAGATGCCCGCGATCACGGACGCTATCGTCTCGTTCAGGCGCCGGGCCCGAAAAACGCCCTCGGCCGCGTCAAGTTCATGTTCCCGAACCGCCATGCGATCTATCTCCACGACACGCCCGGAAAGGCTGCGTTCGGGCGCCAAGCGCGAGCCCTGAGCAACGGTTGCGTCAGGGTGCAAGACCCGCTCGACCTTGCCGAGGCGATCCTCGCCCAGCCCAACTGGGATCGGTCCGGGATCGAGCGCGTGGTGGAGCGCGGACAGACGCGCTACGTCGACCTCGCTGACACCCTGCCGGTGCTGCTCTACTATTTGACGGCTTTTGCCGACGGGGACGGCAAGGTCGGCTTTCGCCAGGACATCTACGGGCGCGACGGGGCCCTACGCGCAGCCTTCGCGAGTCCGGTCCTACGCACGCGCATCAGCTTCCCGGAGCTCCCGGTCGAGGGCCCGAGCCCGGACCCGGAGCAGCTCAAGCGGGCACCGGGCACCGAGCCTCCGGATCCCCCCGGCCCGAACACAGCGGTGCGACTCAGTCGTCGGGGTTCTGCGGAACCGCCCGACGGCGAGGGCACGTCCGCGACCAATGGGGCCGAGCCTGAGATTTCGACCGTCGACCACTCCGCGGCGAGTCCGGCCGGCCGCCTCTAAAGGCTTACGATCCCTATCGGTCTGCTGTTCTCACGATCGCCGATCGTGACGACCCTCCCATGCGCGTCTTCTTCGGGAGATGTGCGCCGAGCGTTTCGTGTCCGCCAAGGGGTGGATTCAAATGCTCTCTGCCGTTAGACTCCGGCTTCGTCGCGATTCGGAAGACATGCGAATCTCGGCTCAAACACCAATCGTTACGAACGGAGAACTCTGTTTTGATTCGACAGAACATCTGGTTGACCCCGGCGCTCGCAATGTTGGCGTTTCTTCCCACGGCAACCCTTCAGGCCAATGTAACGGAAGGTGTGGCTTCTTATTACGGTGATCGTTTCGACGGCAGGCGCACCGCCAGCGGAGTCCGGTTCGATAAGGATGCATTGACCGCTGCACATCGGACCTTGGAGTTCGGCACGCGGGTGACGGTGACGAATAAGGCGAACGGTCGTTCGGTCGACGTCGTCATCAACGATCGCGGCCCTTTCTCGCGCGGCCGTACGATCGATCTCTCGAAGGCGGCGGCCCGCGAAATCGGGATGTTGGGTCGAGGGATTGCCCCGGTCCGACTCGAGGTTGTCGATTCGGGCAGTTCCTCATGGTCCTCCGGCGAGACGATCGCGCTCGCCGAGGCCCAACGGGTCCTCATGGAGCTCTTCTAAACCGCGTCTGCCCTTGGCTTAGGCGATTCACGAGAAGGCGGACGACCACACACCAGGCAGGGGCGACTCAAGTTGCCCCTACAAGGATCCATGTCGTGCCGGGCAGGGTTCAGCGCCCGAGACGCTCCCCCCAGGTCTGTGCCGCCGCGATGATCCGAGCGTTGTCGAGCCCCGTCGGCAGGCCGTCGCGGATCATGTGCCGACCCCGCACCCAGACCTGACGCACCTGTTGCTGACTGGCCGCGTAGACCAGTTGGGAGACCGGGTGATAGAGGGGCTGGGTGTGGGAGTCGCGCAGATCCAGCGCGACCAGGTCCGCTGATTTGCCGGGCTCGAGCGAGCCGATCTCATCCTCCAATCCCAGCGCTTTGGCACCGTTGATCGTCGCCATCCGCAAGGCGGTCGCGGCCGGCAGCGCAGAGGCCGAGCCTGCCACGCCCTTGCCGAGCAGGGCGGCCGTGCGCATCTCCCCGAGCATGTTCAGGTCGTTGTTGCTCGCCGCGCCGTCGGTGCCGATCGCGACGTTGATTCCCGCCTCCAAAAGCTTCGCGGCCGGGCAGAACCCGCTCGCAAGCTTTAGATTCGACTCCGGGCAATGCACCACATGGCCGCCCGAGTCCGCCAAGAGCGCGATCTCGTCCTCCTCGAGCTGGGTCATGTGTACGCACACCAGTCCGGGGCCGAGCAATCCGAGCCGATTCAGCCGCGAGATAGGTCGTTCGCCGTGGTCGCGCAGCGACTGGAGGACCTCGTCACGTGTCTCGTGGAGATGGATATGGATCGGGACCTCCAGCTCGTCCGCAAGCGCACGCACCCGTTGGAGGGGTGCGTCCGATACCGCGTAGGGCGAATGCGGCGCGAAGGCGACCCGAATCAACGGATGGTCTCGATAGTGCTCGTGCAGGGCGAGCCCTTTGGCGATGTATTCGTCGGCATTTGCGGCATAGCCGGTGGGAAAATCCACGACGATCATGCCGATCACGGCACGCATCCCGGCCTCTGCCGTGACCTGTGCCGTGACCTCCGGATGGAAATACATGTCGTTGTAGCAGGTGATGCCGCCGCGCAGCATCTCGAGCACGGCCAGCCGGGTCCCGTCGGCGACGAAGCCGGGGTCGACCCAGCGTTGTTCCGCGGGCCAGATATGCTCGTGCAGCCAGGTCATCAGGGGCAGGTCGTCGGCGAGCCCCCGCATCAGCACCATGGCCGCGTGGGTGTGTGCATTGACCAGGCCCGGAATGAGCAAGTGACCCGGGAGATCGATCACCCGTTGGGCGTCGATACTGCTCCGCGCCTCTTCGGACGGCAGCACGGCGAGGATACGCCCGTCCGCGATCGCGATCGCATGATCGGTGAGCTGACGATCCCGTGGATCGACGGGCAATACCCACTGGGCATGGATCAGAAGCTCGGCTTGCATCGGTCGGTCCTTTCAGTCGGGGCGTGTGATGGGTGACAATGTCGAGAACATGCCACAAGGAGCCCCCGATGGAAACAACGATCCCGACCGTGCCGACCCCGGACGATGCGGCACTCTGGCACGAGGGTGCCCTCTATCTCGCGGATCAGCGTCTGCTGCCCGATCGCGCGGAGTTCTTGCGACTCACCGATGCGGGAGCGGTGGCCGATGCGATTCGTGCGATGGTGGTGCGCGGCGCCCCGGCCATCGGTGTCGCTGCGGCCTATGGGGTCGCGTTGGCGGGGCGGGCTGCCTACGCGGCCGCCGGTGCCGATTGGCGGGCGGCGATCGAATCCGACCTCGAGCGCCTGGCCGCCTCGCGGCCGACCGCGGTCAACCTTTTCTGGGCGATCGATCGGATGCGCCGCCTGATCTCACGTCTGGATGAACGCGATCCCTTCCCGGCCTTGGTGGACGAGGCGCTGGCCATTCACGCCGAGGATCGTGCCGCCAACCGGGTGATCGGTGACTTGGGTGCGGCGCTGATCGAGGCGCCGACCGACATCATCACCCATTGCAACGCCGGGGCGATCGCCACCGGCGGCTACGGCACGGCGCTCGGTGTCATTCGCAGCGCCTACGCGGCGGGCAAGGTCGGGCGCGTCTTCGCCGACGAGACCCGGCCCTGGATGCAAGGGGCACGACTCACTGCATGGGAGCTGATGCACGACGGCATCCCGGTGACCCTGCAGGCAGACGGGGCGGCCGCGAGCCTGATGGCGGGGCGCTCGGTCGGCTGGGTCATCGTCGGATCGGATCGGATCGCCGCCAACGGGGATGTCGCCAATAAGATCGGGACCTACGGGCTTGCGATCCTGGCGAAACACCACGGCATCAAGTTCATGGTCGCGGCACCCACGTCCACGATCGATATGGAGGTCGCGAGCGGTGACGAGATTCCGATCGAGGAACGCGATCCGGACGAGCTGCTGAGCTGCGGCGAGCGGCGTCTCGCCCCCGCCGGATGTGTGGCCCGCAATCCGGTGTTCGACGTCACGCCGGCGGAGCTGGTCGATGCCATCGTCACCGAGCGGGGTGTGGTGCTTCGGCCGACGAAGGAGAAGATCCGGGCCTTGATGGGCGGCTGGGGGCTTTAAACCGCGTCCCGACCGCTAGGCATCGTTTTCATGTTGTGTCGGACTCAAGGATTTTTCCGACCTTTGTGGAGACGCGGTTTAGGTTAAACGTCGATGTTGAACCCAGCGGAGCGACGGCGATGGAAGCATTCAAACTCAAGACCCTGGCCGATCTGCTCAATGCTGCCGATGAGCGTGTCGAGCTGATCGATGGCGAGATCGTCCAGCGCCCGATGGCGCGGATCGAGCACGGTTTCGTGCAAAGCAATACGGTTGCCGAGCTCGACTCGTTACGACGCACCGTTGGCCCCGGCGGCTGGTGGATCGCCAGCGAGGTCAGCGTCCACTATTCCGCCCACCAGTGTCCGACCCACGATCTCGCGGGCTGGCGCAAGGAACGCTTGCCGGAGCGCCCGCGCGGGGTGGTCGAGATCGTCCCGGACTGGGTGTGCGAGATCGTTTCGCCTGGACATGAGCGCAAGGACACGCTGACCCTGTTTCTGCTGCTTCAACGCCAACAGGTGTCCTACTACTGGCTGATCTGGCCCGAGGAACGCTCGCTGATTGCCTGGCAACTCGACGGGGGAAGCTACCGGGTCATCGCCAGTGTCGCCGCGCCCGGCCCCGACGAGCGAAAGATGCGTATCCCGCCGTTCGACGGCGTCGAGATCGACTTGGGTTACATTCTGGGCGATGGAACCTAACCCGCGTCCAGAGCGATATGCGTCGTTTTCATTGTGCGTTTGGCTTCGGAGATATCCTTGATCCCCGTGAGACGCGGTTTAGAATTTAATGCTTTTTAAGACTTTAAACCGCGCCAGTCCATTCCCGCAAATGACGCATACCGCACCGGGGGTGGTTTAGTCTCGGCGGCGGCGCAGCGTCACGCTCTCCCCGCCGATGCCCCAGTTGTCGGTCTCTACCTCGTCGATGACGACCATCGTTGTCTGCGGATTCTTCCCGAGCACGTCGACCAGCAGTTGGGTGACGCCCTGGATGAGTGCCGCCTTCTGCTCCGCGGTCGCACCCTCGCGGGTGATCTTGATGTTGACGTAGGGCATGTCGCTCTCCGGTTGATCCGAGCGGGATAAGGAAGCAGCGAAAAAACAAAACGACGTGACCGGGAACTGCCGGGTCTGCACATAAACCCGTCCACGTCACCGATCGCAGCAGCGCGTGTATCAGGAACGATTCAAAAACAACCGAAACACGTAGGATGGGTAGAGCGAAGCGAAACCCATCCAGCCCGCGCCAAGCGCATCGGACCGAAACCCGGCAACGCGGCGGTTTGGAGGATGGGTTTCGCTGAGGCTCTACCCATCCTACGCGTTCACCAAGGCGTTCACCTTATTTCTGAATCGTCACTAAACCGCGTCCAAAGCGACATGCGTCATTTTCATTTTGCGTTTGGCTTAGGAGATGTCCTCGATCTCGGTAAGACACGGTTTAAAATTTATTATTTTTAATATCTTAAACCGCGCCAGCTCCAGCGCTCGTCAAATCTGCCGAGGCCGATCCCATCCAAAAACATCGCATACCGCGCCGGGTGCGGATTAACCGGCCACGACCGGGTTGCCCCAGCCCTCCGGCGGCGCGATGCGTTCGGTCTCCGGCGGACCCCAGGTGCCGGGCTCGTAACCGTGCAGCGGCGTTCCCGCCTTGAGCACCGGATCGACGATGCGCCAGGCTTCCTCCACATAGTCTTCCCGCGCGAAGAGGGTCCGGTCGCCGCTCATCGCGTCGGTCAGCACGCGCTCGTAGGCATCCATTTCGTTCGCCTCCGCGTGGCGGCTTGCCATCAGCTCGGTGGCTTGTCCCAAACCCTTTTCCTCGGCGTCCATGACAGTGAGTCCGAACGCCATCTCGTTGGCCGGGGAAATCCGGAAACGGAAGTAGTTGCGGTGAGGCCGGCATCCCGGGAAGACCCTCGGTGCCTGCTTCAGATGGGCGATCACCTCGGTGCAGGTGACCGGGAGCGATTTGCCGGCGCGGATGAAGAAGGGCACACCCTCCCAGCGCCAGTTCTCGATCCCGAGACGCAGCGCCGCGAAGGTCTCCGTGTTGGACTCGGGGGCGACACCCGGCTCGTCGAGGTAGCCACGGAACCGACCGCGCACCAGGTCGGCCGCCGCAAGGGGCTGGATCGCCTTCAGCACCTTGACCTTCTCGTCGCGCATGGACTCGCTGTCGGTGCGCGCCGGCGGCTCCATGGCCAGATTCGCGAGCACCTGGAACAGGTGATTCTGCACCACGTCGCGGATGGTGCCGGTTTGGTCGTAGAAGGCGCCGCGGCCTTGGACGCCGAAGTCTTCCGCCATGGTGATCTGCACGCTCTTGACGTGCTCGCGGCTCCACAGCGACTCGAGCAGGGGGTTGGTGAAGCGAAAAAACACCATATTGTGGACCGGTCGCTTCCCCAGGTAATGATCGATGCGGAAGATGTGATCCTCGTCGAACGTGGCCAGCAGGATCGCGTTCAGTGCGCGCGCCGAGTCCAGATCGCTGCCGAAGGGCTTCTCGACCACGACGCGGGTGCCCGGGGTCGTGCACCCGGCCTTGGCCAATTGCTCCACCACGGCCCCGAACAGCATCGGGGGGATCGCGAGGTAGTGCGCGGGGCACCGAGCGTCGCCGAGCGTTTGGCGTAAGGCCTGAAAGGTCGCCGCGTCGGCGTAGTCGCCATCCACGTATCCGAGCAGCTCCATCAGCCGGGGGAATGCCTGCGGATCCGCCCCGCCGCCGTGCTCCTCGAGACTCGCCTTGGCGCGTGCTTTGAGCTGCTCGAGGTCCCAGCCGGCCTTCGCCACGCCGATCACCGGAACCGTCAGCGTTCCGCGCTTCACCATCGCCTGCAGGGCCGGGAAGATCTTCTTGTACGCGAGATCCCCGGTGGCGCCGAAGAAGACCAATGCATCGGATTGCAACTCGCTCATGGTTGCCTCGCTTAGGTGACGGTTATGCCGACGGTTTCTCGTTGTGCCCGCCGAACTCGTAACGCATTGCCGACAACAGCTTGTTCTGGAGCTCGGCGTTGCCACGGGAGCTGAAACGCTCGTACAGCGCTGCAGACAGCACCGGTGTAGGCACGCCCTCGTCAATGCCCGCCTTGATCGTCCAGCGCCCTTCGCCGGAATCGGACACGCGCCCCGCGAACTTGCCGAGCGTGGGGTCCTCGCTCAGCGCCCCTGCGGTGAGATCGAGCAGCCAGGACGCAATCACGCTGCCGCGGCGCCACACCTCCGCGATGTCGGGCAGGTCGATGATTCACCGCATCCGGCGAGCGGTCGAACACCACACAGGCGTGTCCCCCTGCGATGAGCCGCCGCACCATGTTTGCGCCCATTCGACCGAGTCCGATCATTCCGAGCTGCATCGTTTTACCCCTCTGATTGCTCAAATGAGACGCTGATGTGTCGGGTCACTGACCCGGCTGTCAGGCGATTTCTGTCACCAAACAGTCCGCCTGACTTGTCTTCTCGCCCGCCAGTCGCCGTCAGGTCATAGATGCCTCGAAGATCGCCTGAATGGACGCATCCAGGGTCGCATCGAAGTCGGCATCGGACTGCCGAGCCGCAAGACCCTCGACCAAGGCGCGGGAGAAACTCGCCACCACCCCAGGGTTGCGGCGCAGGCGCAGGTTGCCTTCCGATCGGACGTAGCCGCCGGAGAGTGCAACCACCTTCAGGACCTGCGGATGCGTAACCAGGTCGGCGTAGAGGCCGTCCTGCTCCGGGAGGGTCAGCTTGAAGATCAGTTGCCGCTCCGCCGGCAGCCGTTCAAGCGCGGCGAGCAGGGCCGCCCGGAGCAGCGTCTCGGCCGAGGCCTTCTCGGGGCAATGGATGTCGACCTCAGGCTCGACGATCGGCATCAGGCCCGCGTCGAGGATCCGGACCGCCAGATCGAGCTGCTGATCTACGATGGCCGCGATTCCGACGGGGTCGGCCTGGACGATCACCGAGCGCATCTTCGTGCCGAAGATGCCTTTGGTATTCGCCCGTTCGAGCAGGCCATCCAACTGGGGTATCGGCTTCATCAGCCGAACGCCGTCGCGCTCCTCGGCAAGACCCTTGTCCACCTTGAGGAACGGCACGACGCGTTTTCGGCCCCAGAGATAGTCCGCGGCGGGCTGCCCTTCGATCTGTCGATCCATGGTGCCCTCGAACAGGATGGCCCCGAAGACGCGGTCGCCGTTGAAACAGGGGCTGGTCACGATACGGGTGCGCATGCGATGCACCAGGTCGAACATCTCCTCCTCGGTGGACCAGGCCCCGTCATCGATCCCATAGGCGTGCAACGCCGTGGGTGTACTGCCGCCGCTTTGATCCAAGGCGGCAATGAAACCGCACTGGGTCGCGATCTTGCGGCGCTGCTGCTCTTTCACGGTCAAGGTGCTCATAGTGGACCTCGCAACTGTCGGTAGCGGCGGATCAGGGCGTTGGTGGAGCTGTCATGCCCGAGCACGGGCTCGGCGTGTCCCAGCTCCGGCAGGATGCGCTTGGCCAGCACCTTCCCGAGCTCCACGCCCCATTGGTCGAAGGAATCGATGTCCCAGATGGCCCCTTGTGTGAAGACACTGTGCTCGTAGAGTGCGACCAGCTTGCCGAGCGCGGCCGGCGTCAGCCGATCGAGTAGGATGGTATTGGAGGGCCGGTTACCGTCGAATGTGCGGTGCGGCACCAGCCACGCCGGCGAACCCTCGGCCGCGACCTCCTCGCGTGTCTTGCCGAAGGCCAGGGCCTCGCCTTGGGCAAAGACGTTGGCGAGCAACATGTCGTGAAGGTCTTGGAGGCGACGATGAAGAGGGTCTCCGCAGGATCCAGGTCACGGGTTGCCTCGACGAAGTCCGTGCCGTCGATATTGGACACGAAGCGGAAGGTCATGGCGCGGTCGCTGTAGAACTTCAGCGCTTCGTAGGCCATCACGGGACCGAGGTCGGAGCCGCCGATGCCGATGTTCAGGACGTTCACGATTCGCTGACCGGTATGTCCCTTCCATGCGCCGCTTCGGACCTGCTCGGCGAATTCGGCCATGCGATCGAGCACCTGGTGAACCTCATCGACGACGTTCACCCCATCGACGAGGATCGACGCGCTGCGCGGGGCGCGTAGGGCCACATGCAGAACGGAGCGGTTTTCCGAGACGTTGATGCGCTCGCCGCGGAACATCGCATCGATGCGCTCGCGCAGTCCCGACTGTTCCGCGAGCTGCACCAGGAGCGCGAGGGTCTCGTCCGTGACGCGATTCTTCGAGTAGTCGAGATAGACGCCCGCGGCCTCGAGCGATAAGCGCTCGCCGCGCCCCGGGTCGTCGGCGAACAGTCCGCGCAGCGTCAGCGGGGCGATGGCATCCCGGTGGGCGCGGAGCGCTTCCCAAGCGGGGCGCTCGGTTAGAAGTGGCTGAGTGGGGTTCATGCGCACGACTCCTCTCGGGTCATTTGGGTCTCGCGGGCTTTGTGATTCTCACGCTGACGGCGATTCATCGGCGACCGTGGGGAACGCGGCTTGCGAGCCGGTCTTCGGCTCCCAGGCACGGAACCCGCCGACAAAGGCGTTGGCGTTGTCCCCCAATCGACAGCCTGCGGGCAGCTCGGTCAGACGTTTCGCGTTGCCGCCGCCGAGCACCACATCGTCGGGCTCGAGAGCAGCCACCAGACGCTCGACCACGTCCGCCACAAAGGCCCGCCATTTTTTCTTGCCATGTCGCTGGAGGCCGCGCAGCCCGACATAATCCTCGTAAGTCCCCTTGCGGTAGGGCAGGTGGCCCAGCTCCATCGGCTCGATGTGATCCGCCACGATCATCGTGGACCCGAGCCCGGTCCCGAGGCCGAGAAACAGCATCTTCCCTCCCCGGTAGCTCCCGAGAGCCTGCATTGCCGCGTCGTTCATGACCTTGACCGGCTGACCGAAGGCGTCGGCGAAATCAAACGCGACCCACCCCGAGGAAAGGTTATGGGGCTCCGCCACCGGGCGGTTGTGCAGCACTGGACCCGGGTAGCCGATGGTCACCCGGTCGTACGGCCAATCTGCAGCGAGTGCCTTGACCTGCTCGACCATCCCGGCAGCGGTCAGGGTGGGTCCGGATTCGAATTCCCGGCGCTCGGTCTGCCCGCTCGCGAGAATCTTGACGTGGGTTCCACCCACATCGACAGCGAGGATCTTCATTTTGGACCCCTCCGCACCATCATCTCGACCTCCCCGGGTGGCTCACAGCTCACCCGGCCCGGTTCCTAATTGTTCGGCGCTGGACTTCATCTTCCGCTGCCGGACGACTGTTGCTCGAGAACTGAGAGTGGCACTGAACGCTGTTGGCACTCGTGATGGACGTCGACCCACCGGAGCATCGACGGCAAGCGCATGCGGGCCAGCCGTGATTGCCACGCATGTTCCAACGTGCGGGCGCGCGCGTCCATGGCCAAAATGGGACAAAGACGCATGTCGCTCCGGACGTGGCTTAGGTCTCGGGCTTTGTATTCTCACGCTGAAGGCGATGCATCGGCGAGCTTGGCGAACCCGGCTTGCGGGCCGGTCTTCGGCTCCCGGGCACGGAGCCCGCCGACACAGGCGTTGGCGTTGTCCCCCGATCGACAGCCTGCGGGCAGCTCGGTCAGACGTTTCGCGTTGCCGCCGCCGAGCACTACATCGACGGGCTTGGGAGCAGCCACCGGACGCTCGACCTCCCGGGGTGGCCCACAGCTCACCCGATCCGTTTCATTGCATCACCTTGTGCGGCGTTGATGGACATCGGTTCGTGTCATCCCAGAAACGGATGACAGGCTCATCGAGGTCGTGCTCGTAACCCAACGCGCTCAAGCTCGCGGTGAGGAGCATAAAGAATCTGCCGGCATCGGGCGCCAACCCGAGCCAGCGCGCGGCGAATACACGCAGAAAATGGCCACTCGAGAACAGGAGCACGTTTCCCTCGGTCGCCCGAACCCTGGCGATGACCCGATCCGCCCGTGCGCCGACCTGATCCAACGACTCGCCCCCGGGACAGCCGTCGCGAAACAGCCTCCAGTCGGGGCGACCGGCTCGAATCTGTTGCGTGGTCTGCCCTTCGTAGTCGCCGTAGTTCCACTCGACCAGGTCGCGATCGATCTCGGCCACCGCACCGAAGCCTGCCAGCTCGCAGGTGCGGAGGGCGCGCATCAGCGGGCTCGCCAAGACCGTTCGAAAGGGGATGTTCTCAAGCCGGTCCGCGAGCAACGCCGCATCGCGCTCGCCCTCGGTGCTCAAGGGGATGTCGGTCAGACCCGTATGCCGACCGGATCGGCTCCACGCCGTCTCGCCGTGGCGAGCGACATAGATAATCGGGAGCTCCGTATTCATGTGCTCTCCAGTCCTGCCGGGCTTGCAGACGCGCCCAGCACGGGTTAACGTTCGACCCGCGCCAGCATACACGGGGATTGCCTCAGGCGTCACCTAGCTTCGGGGGCAGAGCCCCAACGATGTCGCATCTGCGCAGATCTCCAATACCGCTTGATCGACCTCTCGATGGGCTTGCTGAAGGCGCACTCTTTCGGGTGTATATGAACTCAACGGCAACCAGGACATAGCGACATGGCGACAATCGAAGAGATCGAAATCGACCGTTATGCCAAAGAGCTCGAGGAGGACGTGCGTCACCTCCTCAAAAAGTATAGCCGCATCATGGGCTGGGATGTCCCTGATCTGGATGAGCAAGCAGCAAGGCGACTGATCCTCGACGCCCTCCAGGCGTCTGTGGCACGTGTTGGGTCCGATACCTAAGACGAAACTCGTCGGGGCCGGCTCAGTCGTGCCCCTTTCGGGCGATGACACCCTGCCCGGATCTGTCATGTTCGCCATCACCTTCGGTCGGTGCGCCTTGGTCTGCGCATCCTGCCGGACTGATGCGGTCAGCAGGCCGCCGCTGACCTACATCTTGCCGTGCAACACGAAACCTGGAATGACCCCTGATGCCCATGTCCGAAACAGATTCGCAGCGTTTCAGTGGTCGTTTCACTTGGATTCTTCTAGGGTGCCTGCTGGTCATCGCAGTTTCGGCCGTTGGAATCGGCCACACTGCGCTTGCGCAACCGACCGGCGCATCGGCGCAGCAGCCGACGGAGCTGCATCGCGGCAGCGAGCGAAAGCTCGATGAGCAAGCGCACCGGCTCGCAGGGGCGATCACTCACGACATCGAACGCGTCGAGCCCTACCTGGAACGCTACGGCTACTGGGCGGTATTCGCGGCGGTCGGGATCGAGGGCATCGGGATTCCGGCACCCGGACAGACACTCTTGGAAGCCGGCGCCCTGGTCTCCGCGGCACCCGGCAGCAAGCTCAACATCTACCTGCTGCTGTTCGTCACCATCCTGGCGACCTCTCTCGGTCAGACCCTCGGCTATCTGATCGGTCGTTCGGGCGGGCGCGCTGTACTCGATCGGTTGCCGATCTCCAAGCAGGGCATCGAGAAGATCGAGCGCGCATTCAATCGGTATGGTGGATGGCTCGTCGTCTTCGGTCGCTTCGTCGATGGGCCGCGCCAGCTCATCGGGCTCTTTTCAGGTGTCCTGAAGATGCCTTGGGGGCGTTTCATGCTCCTCAATATTGTCGGCGCCATCCTCTGGGCGAGTTTCTGGGCGCTCGGCGTCTATTATCTCGATCTGCACTTCGATGTGTTGGTCACTGCGTTGCGTCAGCTCAACCCGTGGATCGCCGGTCTCACCATCATCGGCGTCGTCGTCCTGTTGTTCTCCGTGCTGATCGCCCTGATCCGGCGGCGGGGCCGGAACCACCCGACGTAGGTCGGTCCGCGTCCAGCGATGACGTTTCCCTGGCGGTTTTACCTTGCAGCAACCCTCGTCGGCGTCCTCACCGGGCTGATCGGCGCGGCCTTCCATGCACTGCTGGATCAAGCCGCCGCCAGCCGCGGCGATCTGAAAGCACTTCTCGAGGCGGCCCCCGTACCCGGTTGGCTTCTGCTGATGCTGCTCGGTGCCTTGGTGCTGGTCACGGCGATGTGGCTGGTGCGACGCTTCGCTCCGGAGACCGCAGGCAGCGGCGTGCAAGAGGTCGAGGCCATCCTCGCCGGCGAACGCCAATTGCGCTGGAAGCGCGTGCTGCCGGTGAAGTTCGTCGCCGGCGCTTTGGCGGTCGGCTCCGGTTTGGTGCTCGGGCGCGAAGGGCCGACCATCCATATGGGTGCGGCGCTTGGCCAGATGGCCGGCGAGCGCATCGAGCCGCGACCCGGCGCCAATCGTGCCCTCATCGCGGCCGGTGCGGCGGCCGGCTTGGCAACCGCCTTCAACGCGCCGCTCGCATCCATCGTCTTCGTCACCGAGGAGCTGCGCGAGCACTTCGAGTATCGCTTCGAGACCATCCAGTCCGTCATCCTCGCCTGCTGTGCCGCGGTCATCGTGAGCGGCTGGATGCTTGGCCAGGGTCCGGATATGGCGATGCCGGACCTGAACACGGCGCCGCTGGAGGCGCTGCCGCTGTTTTTGGTCCTCGGCATCCTCATCGGCGCCCTTGGCGTGCTGTTCAACGGGCTGGTGCTTGGCTCGGTGGCGTCGTTCCGCGCGCTCGGGACCCCCGGGGCTTACACCGCCGCCGCCGTCGCCGGTCTGATGCTCGGTGCGCTGCTGTGGTTCGCGCCCAATACCGTCGGCGGCGGGGAAGGCTTGGTCGAGAGCCTGGTGCACGGCCAACCGGCGTTGCTCTTTTTGATCGCGCTGCTCGCGGTGCGGCTGCTGACGTCCATCGGCTCCTACGGTCTGGGTCTCCCGGGCGGCATCTTCGCGCCGATGCTCGCGCTCGGCACCATCTGCGGCGCGGCCTTCGCGGCCCTGATCACGCTCGCGGCGCCGACACTGGCGCTCGCCCCGGAGATGTTCGCGGTCGCGGCCATGGGCGCGCTCTTCGCGGCCACCGTGCGCGCGCCGCTCACCGGCATCATCCTGGTGATCGAGCTCACCGGCGCTCAAGCCCTGGCCCTGCCGATCATCATCACCTGCCTGGCCGCCACCTTCACGGCCGAGGGCATGGGCGGGCGGCCGATCTACAGCGCTCTGCTCGGGCTCCAACAGCAGGCACCACCGCGCGCACCGGCTCGGCGCATCCTTGCCGCGGCGATGCTCCTGGTCGCGTTCGTCGCCATCGAACGACTCGACGTCGCGTTTCAAGGAACGGGGATGGAACCGGGCAAGACCCTGGCCGAGACCCAGGCCGAGGTGGACCCGCCGATTCCGGCCGTGGCGGACCAACCGGCCGCCGTGTCCGGGACGCGTGCCGATCCGCCTCCGGTCGCGTCGAGCGCCCCGGCAGCGACAGCCTTGGTCCCGTCACGGCCAACCGCCGTTGACGCCGCGCCGGCAATCGAGGCCGCCGGTTCCGATTTGACCCTCGGCCCAACAGGCGATCGCGAGCCGGTGACCGACGAACGGCTGGTTTCAGCAGATCTGCCGGCGCCGCCGACGTCTACCGAGTCCGTGCCGGAGCGTGCTGCTGACCCGGATCCGTCGGACGACCAGGCGACTTTGGAGCCCGTCGCGACGACGTCGGCGCCAAACGATCAAGGTTCCACCACTGTGGCAGACGCCCGTTTCAGCATTCAGTTGATCAGTTTCCGCAGTGTCGGAAGCCTTGCGCGTTTCGCCGAGGAGGAGGGGCTGATCGGCGAGGCATTCAAGCTGCAGACGGACGGACTCGGTGCGCGCTGGCATCCCGTGTTGCTCGGGGCCTACGCCGACCGCACCGCGGCCGAGACAGCACTGGCCAACCTGCCGGCCCGCTTGCGGCGCCTCGACCCGATGATCCGCCCCCTGACACCCGACGAGCGTCTGGTGCCGATTGAGTCACGTTAAACCGCGTCCACAGCGAGAGGCCAACGTTCGAGTGAACTCGGCGTTTGTTGCATCCACGGCCCTTGGCGGTGACGCGGTTTAGGTTGAACACCACTGCGGACAGGAACGCGGCGGACCTCCTCCGCCTCCGAGACGCGCGATCTTGTCCCGCGCCGCCACCATCGCAACGTAGACGAGCGACAAGCCCGCTACGACGAGCTACAGGCGTCGATGGATCAGTGCCATCTCACCATCGGCGACCATGAGCCAAAATAGAAGACCGCCGATGGCGGTGCCTAGGAAAGCAGCGGGGATCAGGGGTCGGAGCAGCTCCGTTCCGGCCTCACCACGATGCTGCCAAACGCCGAGCAGCGCCGCCGGCAGCATGAGGACAGCGAGCGATGACGGCGGCCGTCGGTCCCACCGAGCGCGAACACCATCAGCGGTGAGACCACGAACCCACCGGTACCCAACCCGCTCCGCGCGAAGCCAAGCAGGCTGGAATGCCATCACCAACCCGGAGACGACACCGAGACCGAATCGGCGATCAGGCTGCCCGGTGTAAACAACGTGACATTGTTCCCACTGCCGTTGCCGTGCTCGGTCAACTGATGGGCTAGCGCCAACGACACTTCAACTCTGCCTCACGGCGGCGTGCACCATGGCGCACGTCCGACGGCACGCGCCTGCCGGTAGGGTTCCCTGACCAGAGGTGCGGATGCACCGGCCGATCGCTCCGGCGCGCCGACGCCGATTCCTGGAGAACGACCCGATCGAATTCCGCTCGACCGCGAAGGGGTCGAGCGGAAAGCGAGCAAATGACTGACGTCCCGACCGTCGATCGGGTGATCGGAGCCGGATACTTAGTCGGCTCGCTCCGTGACACGCAAGTCCAGAGGCTGATGCCGCTGAAGAATCTCCTTGATCTCCGATTGCGTCACGTTGGGTGTCAAGACTTGGACCTCATGCTTCCCCTCATGCTCTCGAGTGTGGATCTCTTCTTGCGGGATGCCGGTCGCGACGAGGTCATTGACGACGTTGACGACGCTGGTATGCGATTGGTAGACCGCAGTGATGATCTCAGCCATAGCTTTGCCTCGGTTCCGGGCTTTGGCGCCCCCTCGTACGGGCGGGGCAATCCGTGGATGGATCCGGTCGATCCGATCCGGTTGATTGTCGATCCTCTCTCGAATGCCGTCGCCGTGCTGTAATCTTGGCTTCGGCGTCTGGCACGACGACGGGGTCATTCGAACATCGTCGGTACTCGCCGCACCAGACGCGAGAATAAACGCCATGGTGACGTCGGGCAAGGTCGTGGATTGCCGGTCCTCAACGCCTTGACGTCGGCGCCGCGCACAGGTGCCGCCGCATTGCCCCGGGCCGTACGAATGAAACTTGCCACGGTCGCGATCTGTTCGTCCGTCAGTGGCCAATGCCTGACAGTCCGTGCTGGATCGTCACCAATACGACGCAGCTGATTGCCCTGGCCGTCGGTACCGGCAGCCTCGACATTGTCCGCGTGCTCTACGACAGGGGGTGATCGTGCCGTTGGAGGTCGATGAAGAGATCCATGCGATCGGGACCGATGCGCTAGGTGTCGCAGTTTTCGACCGCGCCACTTGGTTGGAGCGACTTGACGAGCCAGCGGCGATGACCCCTTACCTGCGCAATCGCCTGGATCGCGGAGAGGTATCGGTCATCCAGAGCGCGCTGGATCTAGAAATCCCCCCTGGTCTGTATCGACGAGAGCGTGGGTCGGCGCGTCGCGCGTCTCTCCGGACTGACCCTGACGGGTTCCATCGGCGTCCTGATTAAGGCCCGGAATCAGGGCTATGCCGTCTCCATTCCTCAATCCATCGCGCGCA
>NZ_JAABRP010000034.1 GCF_011390875.1 Thiocapsa sp. | reverse complement strand
AAGCCAGTCGGCAAGCGCGCGCAGCTCGGTCTCGTCCGCAGTGGCGGCGGTGAAATAGGCCGCCGCCGTGAGCATGCCGGCCAGCAGCAGTGCGGTGTCGATCATCGACACCTCGCAACGCCAGGCCCGCGTGCCGCGGTCCAGATGCAGGAAGTGGAAGTAAAAGCCATTGCGCCCGGTGGATTCCGGCGTGCCGCTCCGGTCGCTGTCCCGGAAGAAGCGCAGCGCGGCCAGGCTGCGCTGCAGCGCCTCGTCGCGGGTCATCCAGCCGCGCTCGACGCCCACCGGATAGGCCGAGAGGGCGAAGCCGACGACCGCGATGCTCGCGTGCGAGCCCGGCCGCGAGGTATCCGCCACGAGGCCGTTGTCGCGGTTGGTGTGCCGGAGGAAATAGTCGAAGGCGGCGCGTTGCAGGCCGTCCAGCATGGCTTCGTCGATCGGCGACAGGGGCTCGGCCGGTACCGCGGGAGGTAAGGGCGCGGTCTGAATCACGGTGGCGTCTAAGCGACCTTGACCGCCGTGATTTCAGGTTGTGAGGGCAACGCCGGCGCGGCAGCCAGCGTGCCGACACCCGGGCGGAACCTGGCATTGCGGATTGCCTCGAGGTCGATCACCAGGTCAAGTTCGTCCGCATCGTGCGCGAGGTCCTCAGGCCGTCGGCATCGGGTCCGGCAACGACTCCCTCCTCCAGTGCGATGAGGGTGTTCAAGATCTTGAAGGTCGAGGCCGCCGGGAACCGTTGCGCGGCGCGCGGGGCGTTGTGCACATGCACCGGATCGCCGTCGAGGTCGGCGATGACGAGGGTGCCCTCGACGCCGGACGCGGCGAACAGCGCGGCGAGGTCGGCGTCCTCGGCGTGACCGGGTGTGGCGATGAAGAGCGCCGTGAGCAAGAGAAGAAGCCGTGGCATCGGGAGATCCGGGTTCGGGTGAGCAACGGCGCGAGCTTACACCGGCCAGTCGGCATCCACGCGATCCGGGATGGCCGGGGCGCGTGCAGGGTCCGGGGTGGGGTGCCCGAAGGCGGCGTGCAATGGAGCCTGGTTACCGATGGATCCTGGTCCGGCATCCGCAATGACCGGCCGAGATATCGGACGGTCCGATCGCCAAGGCACAGGCGGATGGCTTCGAGGCCGTCGCGCTCGTATTCCTCCCGCCCAGCGTCGCACCGGCCACAACTGGGCCTGAGCCATAGGGTCTTGCGTCCGATCGTGCCTGTAGAGACTATCGGACCTGGAAGCCACACAACAACCACGCCATCCGGAGCGCTTTCATGCCCAAACCCAAAAATGTCCTCGCAGAGCCCCTGGAAACCTGTTCGCTGGAGCCGCGCGGCGGCTTCACCCGCTGCGGCAACTGCGAGACGGCGCTGCAAGCGATCGGCTCGCACACCGTCTGCGACCTGGCCGAACTGAAATACCACTCGGTGGACCTCTCCTGATGTTGGTCTTCATGCCGGAGGGCGTGTTTCGGAGAGGCTTTCAGCTGGCGCTCTGGGGTTGCGTCCTGGTGGTGGCCTGGCTTGCGTTCGCGCCGTTCGCCGAGCCTGGGGGTTTCTCGTGGGACAAGGCCAACCACGTGCTGGCCTTCTGCGTCATGGCTGCACTGGCGGACGCCGGCTATCCGGGTCGCGACCGGGAGTTGCCGCGCTGGGGGCTGCTGCTGGGCTATGGGCTCGTCATCGAGTTGGTGCAGTGGCAACTGCCGTATCGCGAGTTCTCGTGGCTTGACCTGGTCGCAAACGTCGTCGGCGTCCTGCTCTACATTGGCCTGCGCGCGTGGGTCGGCTGGCGCCTCGGGCGCCCGCGCGTGCCGAGCCGAAGCCGGCCATGATGCTCGTCACTGGGGCAGGTGGGCGTCCTAGCGCTCCAGGACGATCGCGGCGTTTCGCGACCTGGAGATCCTGTCGGACCGATCGGCATCCATCGGCGACGTCCGGTTGGACAGTCCCGTTCACACGTCTGCCGGCTTGCGCCCGACGATCGACGCCGGTCGCCGGTCTCTCGCGTCATGACTAAAGATCGCTCAACCCGGGGTAGTCGGTATAGCCCTCCGCGCCGCCCCCGTACAACTTGTCTTCCTGCAGCGTATTGAGCGGTGCATTCTCGCGCAATCGGCGAACCAGGTCGGGGTTGGCGATAAAGGGGCGGCCGAAGGCCACGAGGTCGGCCCTACCCTCCGCGAGGGCCTGTTGCGCGTCGTCCTTGCCGTAGCCGTTGTTGATCATCCAGCAGCCCTTGAATCGCTCGTGCAGGGCCTCGTAGTCGAACGGGCGCTCGGCGTCTTCGGGTTCGCGGGGTCCGCCGGTTTCACCTTGGATGACGTGCACGTAGGCCAGACCGAGCGGGGCCAGTCTATCCACGAGATGGTTGAAAAGCGCTTGTGGATCGCTGTCGCGCGGGGTGTCGTTGAACGTGGTCATGGGGCTGAGGCGGATCGCGGTGCGCCCGGCGCCGACCGCGTCGGCCACGGCCTGCATGACCTCCACGACAAGACGCACGCGGTTGGCGATGCTGCCGCCATAGGGGCCTGCGCGGTCGTTGACGCTGTCTCGCAGGAACTGCTCGAGCAGGTAGTTGTTGGCGGCGTGGACTTCGACCCCGTCGAACCCGGCGGCGCGTGCGTGTTCGGCGGCGTGCCGGTAGTCCTGGATCAGCCCGGGGATCTCCTCGTCGCGCAGTGCGCGCGGTTCGGAGACCTCGACGAATCCCTCGGGCGCAAACGTCATGGCATTGGGTCGGCGGTTCGTCGAGGAGACGGGGACCTCGCCGTCCGGCAACAGCGAGGTATGGGAGATACGTCCGACGTGCCAGAGTTGCATGAAGATCAGCCCGCCCGCGGCGTGCACCGCATCCGTGACCTTGCGCCAGGCGGCCACCTGCTCGGCGCTGTAGATGCCGGGAGTATCCAGATAGCCCTGGCCCAGGGGGCTGATTTGGGTCGCTTCGGTGATAATCAGACCGGCGGTTGCGCGCTGCCGGTA
The DNA here is from genome assembly GCF_011390875.1 of Thiocapsa sp. Lineage (GTDB taxonomy): Bacteria > Pseudomonadota > Gammaproteobacteria > Chromatiales > Chromatiaceae > Thiocapsa. Next base: position 30,894 of record NZ_JAABRP010000034.1, on the reverse strand, counting down.
GTAGGTGACCGTCAACTCGCTCGGCATCAGACCGACGGCCCGGTTGCGCGTCAGCGGTGCCATGACGATGCGGTTGGGCAGGGCGAGATCGCCCACCTGGATCGGGTCGAACTACCCGGACAGGGTTTCCGGACAACTCCGCATCGGGCAAGCAATTGCCCGGCAATCCGACCATTGGGGGCATGGATACAGCCATGACCGAACAACCCACCTCAGCCGTCATGGACCTGCAACGTGCCCATCGCTCGGTGCGCGACTACACCGCCGAGCCGGTGGACGATGCACTGCTGGCGCGGCTGATCGCTTCCGCCCAAGGTGCCGCCTCGTCGAGCTTCATCCAAGCCTATTCGCTGGTGCGCGTACACCGGGCCGAGGCGCGGGCGCGTATCGCCAAGGCCGCCGGTGGTCAGCGTTGGGTGGAGCAGGCGCCGGTGTTTCTGGTCTGCTGCGCGGATCTGCGCCGCATCGATCACGCCTGCCGGGCACAGGGCCGCGGCGAGCTGGCGGGCTGGGCCGAGCATTCGCTCGCCGCCATCGTCGACTGCGCGCTGTTCGCGCAGAACCTGATGCTGGCGGGGGAGTCCGTCGGGCTCGGCGGCGTCTTCATCGGGGGCATCCGCAACGCGCCGGACGTGGTCGTGGCGGAGCTGGCGCTGCCGCAGTGGGTGTTGCCGCTGTTCGGCCTCTGCCTGGGCTGGCCGAGCGAGCAGGCCAAGGGGCAGGCGGTCAAGCCGCGCATGCCGGTGGAGCTGATCCTGCACCAGGACCGCTACCGGGACCCGGACCCGGCCGAGATCGGCGCCTACGACGCCACGATGGCCGCTTACTATCGCAGTCGCGGCAGCAACGCCCGGCTGGACGACTGGTCCGCCGCCACCGCCAATGCCGTGCAGGGCAAGAAGCGCGAGCACATGCTCGATTTTCTGCGCGGACGGGGGTTCTTCCGTTGCTGAGCCGCAACGGCGACTGGGGGAAAACGACGCACGGATGGCCGGTGTCGGCCTGCCAGTTGGCGGTGAGAACCGGGTCGGAGATCAGGAACCAGCCGATGTCGAGGTTGTAGTTAACTAGCATGAACTAGCCCACCTCGTTGCGGTTGTTGTCGCCGTCGAAGGCTCTGGACGCATTGACGCCGCTTGCAGTTCTCTCGGCGAGCTACTCAGTGGTCCCGGGAGCCGTCTCCTATCGACCGCAAGCGAGTGACCGATCCATCCTGTTTGTTGACAGTCCGGCCTGGCATCGGGACAACCGGTTGTGTCGCCTAGCGGCCCGAGGACGGCGTCGAAGACGCGGATCGAACCATGAAAAGCGGACTCAGGAGAATTGTGCCCCTCCCGGGCTGTCCGCCCGCTTATGCCGCACCGCTTGTCCCGCGTCCCGGCTTTCCGCTCGGGCTCAGCCGGGCGTGCGACCGGACCAGTCATCGTCGCATAGGTAAGAAGACTCGCAACTTGGTGATCTGTAACCCCTCGCGGCATGTCGCACATCTCGCGCGGGTGCGGCCGTGAGCCGCAAGTCCCATGCTAGACTGGCGCTGCCCCGCTCGATTCGGCCGCAAATCTCCGACGTTGACCGGGCTCACCCGAGTTGATCGAACTTCCGGACATTCGCAGACCAGGTCAAACGCACCATGAAGCAAGCTCGGACACTGGAGCTTCTCAGCCAGCACAAGGCCCATCTCGCCCGCCGCTACGGCGTGACCGGACTCGCATTGTTCGGCTCCACGGTCCGGAGCGAAGCCCGGGAAGACAGCGACATCGACATCCTGGTCGGTTTCGATGGGCCCGCCACCTCCGAGCGTTATTTTGGCGTCCAGTTTTATCTGGAGGATTTGCTCGGCCGGCCGGTCGACCTGGTCACGGAAAAGGCCCTACGTCCCGAGCTGCGGCCCTACGTCGAGAGCGAGGCAGTCCGTGTCTGATCCCGCTGCCCCGCCCCGCGCATGGGACTTCTACCTGGACGACATGATCGGATTCTCCGAGAAGGTCCTGGCCTATACGGCCGGGCTGGATCAGGACCATTTCGTCCGCGAGGAGCTCATCTACGACGCTACGCTGCGCAATCTCGAGCTGATCGGTGAGGCCGCGACCCATATCCCCGAGGCTGTACGGGCCGCCAATCCGGATGTCCCCTGGCGACTCATCGTCGCCACACGCAACCGGTTGATTCACGGCTACCTCGGAATCGACGACGACACCCTCTGGAGCATCGTGCGCGACGATGTGCCCGCCCTGCTGAAGCGCTTACGGGAGGTGCGCGACCGTCCGGTGCCCTCATCCCCTTGAGGCAACACACGGGCTCGAATGGCCACTCGTCGCAACGATACGGCCGGTCCCGCCCTGCGGGGCTTCCGGTTGCCGGCTGATCGAGCCACAGACGGCACTCCAAGCGACCCTCTGGCCCGAGGGTATCGAGGATCTCGCGATCTTCGACGACCAGGGGATGCTGCGCGAAGCTATCCAAATCAAGGGGCACACGGCCCCATTGACTTTTTCAGAGCTTGTCTCCAGGAGCGGAAACGGGCTGTTGCAGCGGGCGGTCGAGGTTGCACGGAAACATCCCGCGTGCAAGGTCCGTCTGCTGAGCTTTGGCCCTTTCGGTCAGGAGCTTCAGGACGCGTGGAAGGGCTCGGCCGCCGCGCGGGATCGTGTAGGGCAGAAGCTCAAGAATGCCGGGTTGACCCCGTCGGATATCTCCCTTCTGTTCGAGCGTCTGACCCTGAAACGGGTGGACGAGAATACCGAGCGGGCCAAGGTCGAGCAGTTCCTCAGCGCAGCCCATGCGTTGGCGGGCCAGTCGAGCCACCCCGCGGCAATCTTGTGTCATTGGTTGTACTGGCTAGCGGAGAACCAAGAGCGAGTGACACAAGCGGACCTGATCGCCAGGCTCGCCGATGTGGGACGCTACCTTCATGCCCGAGACGGCTACTGGCGCGATTGGTTCAGTGTCATTGAACCCCTGGACCCAGACATAGACCTGGAGGCGCAACGGGATCGCTTAAACAACCAGTTTCAGCAAGGCATGTCGGCTCGCTACGAGCACATCCTGGCCGGATGCGACATTCCTCGACGCGGCTGGCTGGATCGAATCAGCGCGCGCTATAGGGTCGTGAAGTCCAATAGCTCGACCCAATCCTCGTTCACGAAGCCTAGGATCAAGTCCGCGACCAGATCGCGATGCGAGAACAGTAGCGTGTAGGAAGGATCGTGTTCGGCCATCCGGGAGAGCGGGATAATTCGCTTGTTTGGTATCGGCGTGAGGACGGCCGCGAACCTTTCACGGAATGGTTGGACGCCTTACGCGATAGGGTGGCACAAACAAGCATTCGCGTTCGTTTGCGACACATGAGTCGATTGAAAGGCGTGGTCTCGCACCACGAGCGCGAGATCGCCGAACTGCGTGCAGACCGGGAACTGGCGGTCGCGTACCTGAAAGCAGCGATGGAGTCACTCGACGATCCCGACGAGCGAGCCGCCGGTCTCTTGGCGCTCCGCACGGTGGCCGAAGCCCATGGCTTGCCGAAGGTGACGCATACCATCCCGGAACTTCGATCAATCTCGGTTTAACCGCGTCTCCGCTCTCGATGCTGAAAGGCGCTTTGCGGTCGCCGCCGGAGCTGTCGACGCAGATCGGCTCCGTCGCGGAGGCGGTCGACAAGGAAGCGAAAATCGAGCGGAAATCGGTGATTCAGCGTGATTGCTCGTTCACCCGGGCTCGCCCAGTCGAGGGGGAATTCGGCATCGGCGAATGCGAAGGCGATGTAATTGTCGTCGTGGGTGACGCGACCGAGGTGGACTCGTCCCTCGAAGACCTCGTCGAGCAGCATGAAATGCGCATGCCATCCGTCGGGCGATCCGCAAAAATTGGCGACGAGCAAGCCCCCGGGTCTGAGCCGACAGCGGGCCGCTGCGTAGAAATCACGACTGAGAAACGCGGGCGAGATGCCGTCTGCGTCGAAGCCGTCCAGCAGCAGGACGTCGGTGTCGCGCTCGTCGGCGGGAAGATAGTCGGCGGCGTCGGCTCGAACGATGACGAGGCGCTCGTCCTCGGGGACGCCGAACTCGGCGCTCAGGGCGATGACATCGGCGTTGACCTCGACCACGGTCAGGCGCGTGTGCGGCAGATGGCGGTGACAGAATTTGGGCATGGAGCCGCCGCCGAGCCCGACCATCACGACATGCTCGGGCTCGGGCACGAACAACAGGAAGGCCATCATCTTGCGCGTGTAGGCGAAATCCAGCGCGTACGGATCCGCGATGCGCATGGAGCTCTGCACGTAACGCAGACTGAAGTAGAGCCGCCGGGTCCGGCCGTCTTCGACGATGAACGGCTTGCCGTAGCGTCCGCTCAAGATGCGCTCGTAGAGTCGCTCCGGGTCGCAGGTCCTTGACTCGAGGACGCGCAGACGGCCGTACTCACCCAATGCCCCACCCGGTAGCTCCAAAAGCGCTGGTTGCTGCTGCACGGCGTCGTATCTCTCTGGATTGCTTGTTTTTAATGTGGACGGTGCCTGCATGCACACGTCGCGTCGGTGCTTCGTCACCCCGACACGGTCCGGTGCAAGGCGTCGGACAACAATGCCGCCGGCCCCCGTCATGAGATGATCCAGTGGTTTTCCGATGTTAATCACATTAACATCCAAAACAAATAGCATGCACATCGGTGGAGTGCCATGGAAAACCGCAGCGCGAGAATCACGGTGCTGATCGATCCGATCAAAAAACAGCTCTTCGAGGAGATCTGTGCCGAGCAAGACCTCACGCCGTCGCAGGTGATCCGCAAGCTGATCCGTGAGTACATCGTCGGGCACTCCGGATCGCGCGAGCTGCCCGACTGGCTGACGGCGACAGCGCCGAAGGCCGAAGGCAAGTGAACCTCTCGAGGGGTTGACCGGTCGGTGACGGTGAATGACCGAGAGTCGAACGACAGGCGCGCGAGGAGGGCGATGGACGGTGGACCGCAACGACCGGATGATCCAAGCGCTTCGGCGGAACATCCCGACCTTCGCATGTGAGCCCGGATGCCATGATCGATACCCGCACCGAGCAAGCCATCCATCGCTATCTCGAGAAGACACGCCAGGTCCTTGTTTGAACCGGATCCGGTCGATGACGATGATTGAAGATCCGCCTCGGGATCGCACGGACGTCATCCACGCGCACATCGCCTGCCTGCTCGAGAACGGGCGGGACCGCTCGCTCAGCCAGAAGAAGCCGGGCTGGAATTCGCTGCTGTTAACAACAGGGCCTGCGACCGCGTTAGCGTGGCACGTGCTGGTTATCGTCGACACCAATCGATACAACCGAAACTGCCTGTTGGCGCGTAGCAATTCGGTGGCCTACGGTTAAACCTGGATCCGGCAGTTGAACGGCCCGTGGAGTGTGTCTCGCGTGGCGTCCAGCAAGGCGCGACGAGGTGTCGTAGTGGTTCTACGCCAACGCGTTGCAACGCAGTCGGGCGCCGCGCGGGGCGTGCTCCAGGGGTCGTAGCGGCCTTCACCCGGTGGGTGAGGCGTCAGATGACTAAGATCGCCAACGACGTCAAATCCTTGCATGCGGTACGAAGCGGTCAACTTCCGAATCTAGGTTAAAATGCGCAACGCCGGTCTCGAAGCAGAGCCAGTCCGGGGTTGCTCGACGACGCTCACTCCAGACCGACGCGCGAAGAATCGGACGGGAAGACAAGAACAGCAAGACAAGAACAGGAAGACAAGCGGTGTTCCCCACCACAGTCAAACCCAGCAAAGACGAGGAGATGACACCCATGCTCATGAAGGCGATCCCGGCGGCCGTACTCGCTGCCTTCCTTAGTGCCCCCGCAGCCGCGGAACCTGTGATGGCGGTCGGCAAGGCGAAGCCCAACACGTTCTGGTGGCCTGACCAGCTCGACCTCCAGCCCCTGCGCGACCACAACCCGGCGTCCAATCCCTACGGTACGGATTTCGATTACGCGAAGGCCTTCGAGAGCCTCGACCTCGCGGCCGTCAAGGCGGATCTCAAGGTGTTGATGACGACGTCCCAAGACTGGTGGCCGGCAGATTTCGGCCACTATGGCCCCCTGTTCATCCGCATGGCCTGGCACAGTGCCGGCACCTACCGGGTGGCAGACGGGCGCGGCGGCGCCGGGGGCGGACAGCAGCGCTTCGATCCGCTCAACAGCTGGCCCGACAACGTCAACCTCGACAAGGCGCGGCGCCTGCTCTGGCCGATCAAGCAAAAGTACGGCCGCAACATCTCCTGGGCCGACCTCATGGTCCTCGCCGGCACCGTCGCGATGGAGGACATGGGCTTCAAGACCTTCGGCTTCGCCGGTGGCCGGGCGGACGACTGGGAGCCCGACCTTGTCTACTGGGGTCCGGAAGCCGACATGCTCGGCGGGGAGCGCGACGACGCCGACGGTAACCTGCAGAATCCACTCGCCGCCACGCAGATGGGGCTGATCTATGTGAATCCGGAAGGCCCGGGCGGCAATCCCGATCCGCTCGCGGCCGCCGAGCAGATCCGCACGGCCTTTGGCCGCATGGCGATGAACGACGAGGAAACCGTCGCCCTGATCGCCGGCGGTCACACCTTCGGCAAGACCCACGGCGCCGGCAAGCCGGGCGAGTGCGTGGGCGCCGAGCCCGCAGCGGCGCCGATCGAGCAACAGGGTTTGGGCTGGGCCAACCGGTGCGGCAAGGGCAACGCCGAGGACACCATCGGCAGCGGCCTGGAAGGAGCGTGGACCGCTGCGCCGACCCGCTGGACCATGCTCTATCTGAGCAACCTGTTCGACCACGACTGGTTGCAGACCCGTAGCCCGGCCGGCGCCATTCAGTGGACACCCAAGGACGGAGCGGCCGCCGGCACGGTTCCCGACGCACACCTGGAGGGCGTCGGCCATGCGCCGATCATGTTCACGACGGACCTGGCGCTGAAGCTCGATCCAACCTATCGCAAGATATCCAAACGCTTCCTGGAGAACCCGGGGGAATTCGAGCTTGCGTTCGCGAAGGCCTGGTTCAAGCTGACGCATCGCGACATGGGGCCCCGCGCCCTGTATCTCGGCGATGAGGTGCCCGAAGAGGTGCTGCTCTGGCAGGACCCGGTGCCCGCGCTCGACCATGCGCTTATCGATGAAAGCGACGTCGCCGAGCTCAAAAAGCGCATCCTGGCGTCCGGTCTGACAACCGGTGAGCTGGTGCGCACCGCGTGGGCGTCGGCATCCACCTTCCGTGCAAGCGACATGCGCGGTGGCGCCGATGGTGCGCGCATCCGCCTTGCGCCGCAGAAAGACTGGCCGGTCAATGATCCGGCAAGCCTGGCAACGGCGCTGCAGATCCTGGAGGAGATCCGGACGACCTTCAACACCGGGGCATCCGGCGGCAAGCAGGTCTCACTCGCCGATCTGATTGTCCTGGGCGGTGCCGCGGCCCTTGAGCTGGCGGCCAAGGATGCCGGCTATGACGTGGACGTCCCCTTCACGCCCGGGCGGACGGACGCAACCCAAGAGCAAACCGATGTCGAGTCCTTTGCCGCCCTCGAGCCGACGGCCGACGGCTTTCGCAACTACTATGCGGACGGGAACCGCATGTCGCCGAGCGAGATGCTGGTGGACCGTGCAGATTTGCTGGGACTAACGGTACCTGAGATGACGGCACTGGTCGGCGGGATGCGCGCCCTGGGCGCCAACAGCCGCGGCTCGCGGCATGGCGTGCTCACCGAACACCCCGGCCCGCTGACCAATGACTTCTTCGTCAACCTGCTCGACATGAACACCGTCTGGTCACCGGCGGCGGAAGCCGATGGTCTCTACGAGGGACGAGACCGAGCGACGGGCGAGCTGAAATGGACGGCGACGCCGGTGGACCTGATCTTCGGATCGAACGCCGAGCTGCGTGCCATCGCTGAGGTCTATGCGTCCTCGGATGGAGACGAGGAGTTTGTCCGAGACTTCGTCGCCGCATGGACCAAGGTGATGACGGCCGACCGCTTCGATCTGAAGCGGGGTTAGGCGACAGTCGCTCGGGCCATGGATGGCGTCGGCCCGGTCAAGGCAGGAAAGGCCAGCTGGACCTCGGTGCCCGTTGCTGGATCTGAATGGATGCGCATCTCGCCGCCGTGCTGCTCGACGAGGCGCCGCACGATGGCGAGACCCAACCCGGTTCCGTTGGGCTTGGTGCTGAAGAAGGGCTCGGTCAGACGCGCGAGCAGGTGCGCAGGGATCGGTTCGCCGCCGTTGTGCACACGCAGCAGGATGCGGTGCTCCGGCGCTTGCTCCTCGATGTGCCAGGTGACCGGGGTGCCCTCGGGCGAGGCTTGACAGGCGTTGTCGGTCAGGTTGACGAGGATCTGCAGCAGGCGATCTTCGTCGGCGAGGATGCGCGCCCTTGTAGGCGGCGACGCAAGTCGGACCGGGTGTAGCCGGTCGCTGTCCGCATAGCCCGCGACGAAGTCGGCGAGTGTGGAGACGACGTCGACCGCCTGCAGGTTCAGACTCAGCGGCTTGGCGTAAAGGAGCATGTCTTCGAGCAGACGCCGCATCCGCTCGGCCTCGCCGGAGCCCAGGGCGATGCGCCGCTGCGCGCGCTCCTCCAGCGCGAGTCCGGCGAGCGACTCCAGCGCCATGGACACCGTCGTGAGCGGGGTGCGCAGCTCATGGGCGATGCCCGAGGCAAACTCTCCGATGGCGGCCAGGCGACCTTGCTCGGCGAAGCGGGCGGTGCGCCCGAACGCTTGCGTCAGGAGCTGTGCGATGTTGCCCAGGAGACGCCGCCGAGCGGCATCGAAGCCCTCGGGACGACGGGTGGCGAACACCACCACCGCCGGGACGGGTGTCTGCGTTTGCGCGGTGAGCGGCAGGAAGATCGCGTCCCGCATGCCGAGCGCGACCAGGTGAGAGAGGAACTCGTAGGCCGGATTCTCGCGCACCCGGGTGACGGCATCGGCGACATGGATGGGCGCGGCCTCCGCCAGCGCGGACTCGAGTAGTGTGCCCTGCAAGCGGTAAAGCCGTCGATCGCTCGGCTGCGGCCTGCCGTCCAGCCAACCGGTCTCGACATGCGCGTTGGCGCGGGCATTGTCGATGAAGACCACCCCGATCCAGTCGAACCCGAGCAGATCCCGAAACTCGCGGCTCAAGAACCCGACCAGCTCGTCGAGATCGCTGCCTTGCTGCAGGCGGCGAATGAGCTGATGCAGTAGATCGAGCCGGACCGACAGGCGATTGAAGCTGCCGGTCAGCTCCCGGATCTCGGTGCTGCCCTCAACCGGCGTGTGATGCCCGAAATCGCCGTCGGCGACGCGTTGGAAGCCTGCGATGGTGCGGCGCAGCGGTGCGAGAACGCGGTAGCGCAGGATCAGCAGTAAACCGGCCCCGACCAACGCCACGACGACCGCCAGACCGAGCGCGCCCTGGACCACCTTGCGATACTCGCTTGCGGTCCAGTCGCGCAGGGCCCGGGTCAGCGTCGCGGTCGCATCGCCGAGGACCGCATGTTCGGCGATGACGTGCTCGGCCGCCCATTCCAGGCGGGGCTCCGCGGTGTCCTCGCCCATCGCCTCGAAGAGGGCGCCACGCCAGCCCTCCCAAGCCTGCTCCAAGTCCCGGATGGCGAGTGTCACGCCGCTGCCCAGGCGCGGCATCATCCAGGGCAACGGGGTCGGCACCTCATGGCTGAAGTCGCCCTTCATGAAGGCGTCGACGACCTGATCGAAGGTCGCGACGTGGGTCGTCAGATCCCGGTAGTAGAGCCGGACATCGCGGTAGTAGGTGGGATAGTCGCGCGGTGCGTTCTGCTTGTAGTTCATTGCCTGGGCGTGGATCTGCTCGGCGGCGAGCTCGAGCCGCCCGGCAATCTCGACCAGCGCGTCGTAGGCCAACTGGCGCTGAAAGGCGCCGACGGCATAGAGACCTGCACCGGCAAAGAGCAGGACCAGGCCGAGGAAGCCAGCGGTGAGCTGAAAGCCGAGGCTGGAGAGGCGCTGTGCGAGTGTCATGTCGAGGATGGCCGTTGAACCTTAAACCGCGCTCGGCGCGAGATGCGATGGTTTTGGATGGGATCGGCCCCGGCAGACTTGACGACCGCTGGAGTCGGCGCGGTTTAAGACGCGAAGGAACGGACAAAAGCGCGATCGCGAGCCACGCCTCGGCGCGGGGATCCCGACGCCTCGCTCAGCGGGTTGTCCCGAGCAAGACCCCACGCGTGCGTAGATCCTCCATCAATCCGGCCCCAAAGCCGATGACCTGGTCCGGATCCGGATGACCGAGCTCCTCTGCAATGCGGCGGAGCACCTCTCGCCCGGTCTGCCGGGTATCCTCTTCCAGGAGGATCAACAGTCGCTGCGTCACGGCGTTGATTTCGAGGAAGGCGATGGCGTCGTCCGGCGTGCGATAGACCACCAGATGGGTCGGTTCCGGCGGCGGCGCATCCGGTTGCAGATCCGGTCCGATGCGATGGACCGGGAAGCGATAGGTGAGATTCCATGCCAGCGGCGAGAGCACCGGGCGACCGTCGAGCAGGTCGCCGGACGGATCGATGCGGGTGCGGTCCGGCTCCGCATCGCTGATCTGCAACGCCAGCTCGACCCATTCGTAGTGCGCCAGCTCCAGAAGAAAGGGTGGATCCCGAGGATCGTTGGCGCGTGCGCCCTGCAGAAAGTCGAGAAACTCCTGCCCCAGCTCCAGGAAGAGTGGTGTCTTGGCGCGATGACGGACGAAGAAGTCCCGGATCAGGTCATTCCAGCGTGCATCGGACAAGATCCGGCGCAGCACCGGGAAGTTGCCCGCGAGTAAGGCCGAGACGTTGTTGAACACCAGGTTGCGATAGATCGCCATCCGGCGATCCTCGACATCGTCCGGTCCGGGGATCCTTGCGGGATCGCGCAGATGTGCGACGAAGGCGCGCTGGCGTTGGAAGAAATCGGGCTGGTTGACATCGGATTGCTCAGGCATCGGCCGCGCACCGCGCCGATTGCGTCGCGTGGACCTGCTGGATCTTTTTGATCCGATCGACCTCGCGAACCAGATCATCCAAGGGCGGGATGTTGAAGTCGCGCTCCAGGAGCGTGGGGAAGACCCCGAAACGCGCGTAGGCCAGATCCAGCAGCTCCCACACCGGGTCGATGACGTCCGCGCCGTGTGTGTCGACCCGCAGATCCTCGGCCTCCACATAGTGGCCGGCGATGTGGCCGTATCGGATACGCTCCCCCGGCAGGTCGGCCAGGAAGGCGCGCGGGTCATAGCCGTGGTTGACGGCGTTGACATGGATGTTGTTCACGTCGAGCAACAGGTCGCAGTCGGCCTCGGTCAGCACGGCCTTGATGAACTCGATCTCGGACATTTCTTGCCCCGGCACGCCGTAGTAGGAGACGTTCTCCAGAGCGATGCGCCGCTCCAAGATCTCCTGCACCTGACGGACGCGTCCGGCGACATGGTGCACGGCCGCCTCGGTGAAGGGGATGGGCAAGAGGTCGTAGAGGTGGCCGTCGTCGGAGCAATAGCTCAGATGCTCGGTGTAGGCGCGGATCCCGTGCTCGTCCAGGAACGCCTTGATCTGCCGCACGAAGTGCAGGTCGAGCGGGGTCGGGGCGCCGATCGAGAGCGAGAGTCCGTGACAGACAAAGGGATGGCGCTCGGTCAGCGCGCGGAGGCGGCGCGCGTTCACGCCGCCCATGCCGATCCAGTTTTCCGGGGCGATCTCGTAGAAGTCGACCCGCTCGGGCGGCCGCTCCGCCAGGGCGCCCAAAAAAGAACGCCGCAGACCGAGACCGGCGCCGTGAACGGGGTAGGGTTCTGGAGTCATGCCGTCAATGGGTTCCGGTTGGAATCGTTATACGGATACAGACCGCGCGATCGGAGACGTTCCTTCAGTCGGGATCTACTCGACGGCCGCCGCGACGATCTCGGCCAGCATTCTGTCGATGTTGTCCAAGACCGTCGCACAGGCGCCGAGGCCGTGCCGGGTATCGAGCCAGGCCGGCGCGTTGTAGGCTACCTGCGTGACGCCGTCGGCGCCTTCCCAAATCAGCAGCTTCAACGGCAGATCGATCGCGACCGTGGCGCTGCAGTGCATCAGTCGCGTGCCTGCCGTCGGGTTGCCGAAGATCAGCAGCTCGGTCGGCGTCAATTCCAGACCCGCCTTGGTGGCGCCGGCCGCATGGTCGATGCGGGCGAAGACCCCGAGACCGCGCTCGGCGATCGCCGCCTCGGCACGATCCGCGGTTTCGGCGACCCCGTGCGGGCTGGTTGTCGCCACCAGGCCATTGCTCGGTCCATCGCCGGCGAGTGTCCAAGACGCGGGTGAGATCAAGATCAAGACAAGGCCGAGAATTCCGAGTTTCTGCATGTGTTCGGTGCTCCGGTTAGCGCGGGCGTATCGCCGCATCCCGAGTGTGCCTGATCCCGGACACCGCGTCCGGTTCCGTTCGGCAGACGGTCTCCATCAGATCCAACAATAATCGTATCGGTACCGGCTTGATCAAGACCACATCGACGGCCGGCGGCAGATGGCCCCTCCCGCCGATGCCGTGGCGGCCGCTGCAGATCGCCACCAGAGCGGCGGGGTGGTCCGCACGCAGCGCCTCGGCGAGCATCACCCCGTCGCCGTCGGGGAGATCCGCATCCACCAAGGCCAAATCAAAGCCGGCCGCGGCGGCGATTGTCCGCGCCGCGGTGCAGGTGCGTGCGAGCAGAGCGCGGACCCCGTGCTCCTCGAAGGTGGAGGTCAGCATCCGACCCAAGGCGCGATCGTCCTCGACGAGCAGGACACGCGGCCGGCGACCGTGATACGCGGTGAATCGGTCGACGGCATCGGCGGCGCTCATCCCCGTTCCCCCAAGCAGGCGCGCAGCTTTTGGCGCGCCCGAAACAGGCGCGTCCCCACGCCGGCCGAGGTCAGGCCGAGTCGATCGGCGATCTCCTGCTGCGATAGGCCGTGGAGCACCTGCAGGACGAGCGGCTCGCGATACTCGACGGGCAGCTCCCGGATGGCGCGACGCAGGACGAAGGCCTCGGTGGAGGTGTCGTAGGTCACATGGCTGTCGGGGAGCTCCTCGGTCGGGATGTCCGAGACCTGGCCTTGGGCGCGCTGGAAGCGGCGGGCGTTCTCGCGCCGCACGATCGTGAAGAGCCAGCCCTTCACCGCGTCGCGGTTCTGCAGCTTATCCAGCGAGCGCCAGGCCCGCAGCAGGGTGTCCTGCACCAGATCCTCGGCGGTGTGGACGTTGCCGGAGAGTCTGTAGGCATAGCGATGCAGATCCCGCCCGTAGGTCTGCACCAGCGCGGCGAAGCCGGACGTCTCGGGTGTTGTCCTGGGCAGGGCGGTTTCGGAGAGTGCGGTGTTCATGGCGATGGTCCGGCGATGGATTGGAGTCGCCGAAACACTGCCATTTGTCATGCCAGCATCTATCGCTTTGAAAAATCATGCCTTATTCGAGTTCTTCGGGATCGGGTTAAACGAAGCGTTGTAACGAATCGTGACGACGCCCGGCTCCGTCGCGCCTCCTGTCACGATACGTCGCATCTGCCCGACGCACGGCCCCCGCCGGTGCGCTCCTCACGCCGCGGCGCGAAAGAGACCGATCCCGATGCGGGTCCTATCCCCCGAGAACCCGCGAGATCCGTCGAGAAGACCCGTCAAACCCGCGAGGTGAGCCTCTCATGTTGTCCGTTCACACGAAACCGTCGCGAATCCCGCTCGCACTCCTGTCGATCGTCGCAACCGCAGCGGTCATGGCCGAGAATGCCTTCGAACCACCCGTTCCGAGCGGGGATCGTCATCGCCGCCCGCGCGTGCCGGCGGCGATGACGCCGATGCGCGCTCAACCCCCGTCGACCGGCAATCCGGCCCGGCGCCACTCGGGCAGACCGTCCTGCAGTCGCCTCGCCTGAAAACCGGCTTCGCGCAAGCGTGCCACGGCTTCGAATGAAAGGACGCACCAGGGACCCCTGCAGTAGGCGACCACCTCGCGATCCTCCGGCAGCTCGCCCAGCCGGCTCTCCAGCTGATCGAGCGGGACGTTCAGTGCACCCACCAGATGCCCTTGGGCATACTCCTGCGGCGGGCGCACGTCGATCACCGTCACCAGCCCGTCACGGGCGCGCGCCAGCAGCTCGTCCGCCGGAATCGGCTCCAGTGCATCGCGCTGTTTGAGGTAGCTTGAGATCAGCTGCGCGACGGCCTCCTGGTGGGTCTCGGCGAGTCGGCGCAGCGTGGCGATCGCATCGAGGACCCGCTCGTCGGCCAGCGCATAGTAGATGTGTTTGCCGTCGCGTCTCGGGGTCACGAGACCCGCGCCCTTGAGCTGCTGCAGATGCTTGGAGGTGTTGGCGATCGAGAGACCTGCGGCCCGTGCCAGATCCTCGACGCTGCGCTCGCCCTGCGCCAGGAAATCCAGCAGCTCAAGGCGTGCGGCGCTGGCGAAACCGCGGGCGATGAGCGCCAGGTGCTCGAACAGGGCTTGCTTGGGCGCCTTTTCGGGAATCGGTTCGGGAGGTGGCTTGGCGGCCCGATAAGGGGTGCGGGCTTTGGGCATGTCCAACGTGCTCCGATGCAGATGACGGCTCGACGGCGGGGTTGTTCGAGGTTCGGCGAGCGGTCAGTATAGGCTCCAGCCGGCCGATGGGGGCGACGGACGACTCCGCGATGGTGCGGCGCCAGCTTCTTTCGGTCGGCCGCAGAGCCTCCCGCCGGCGGATCCGACGCCGGGTACACCGTCGGGTCGCGCAGCAGACACACCGAGCCGATCGGCCCGAATACGGAGAGCGTTAGCCTGTGCGATTCATCCCTCAAAACGGTCCGAACGGTACGCATTCCTGCCGCCTGTCCGTCCCTTACGCCGCGGCGGCCGCCGCCGTCGTTGCTGTCCTTGTCGGTCCCACGATCAGCGCCGAGCCCGTTCGCGTCGATCCCGAAACAGGCGCAGCCACCTACGAAACCCAAGCTCAAGGCGTGAGCCTCTCGCTCACCCAGCTCCTGCCCGACCAGGTCCGCGCCTTCTATGTCGCTCGCGGCTTCGACCTGGCCGATGCGGATGTCTTTGCCGAGGCATGCGTCTACATGACCGTGCTGCGCAACGACACGGCGCCCGGCACGCTCGACTTTCGCCTGTCCGACTGGGAGGTCCAACACAGCGAGGAGGTCCGGTCCCTTCCGCCGTTGGACGACTGGCTGGCGCAATGGGCGGCGCGGGGCGTGCCCGATTCGGCGCGTCTCGCCTTCCGCTGGGCGCAGTTCCCCTCCGAGCAATCCTATGCGCCCGGGGAGTGGAATCAAGGCATGATGGCCACGGGGCTGCCGCCCGGCAGTCGCTTCGATCTGATCGCCCGCTGGAGAATCGCGGACCAAACCTACGAGGGGAGACTCGACGATGTGCGTTGCACCGATTGACCGGATTCGCGCAGGCCTGTCGGTTTTGCCGGCCCTGCTCCTCTGCATCGGCACCCTCGGAGCCGCCGGCACAGGCGGCGCTACCGATCTGCCGCCGCTGAGCCACCGGCTCACGGTGATCGAGGCTCCCGCGCCGGCGCCGCCGCTGCGCCTGGAGGATATCGACGGGGTCGAGCACGATCTCGCCGACCTCAAAGGCCGGTTGGTCCTGGTGAACTTCTGGGCCACCTGGTGCCCGCCTTGCCGTCGCGAGATGCCGTCCATGGAGCGGTTGTATCAGCAGTTCAAGGAGCGCGGCCTGACGATCCTCGCCGTGGACGTCGGCGAGGACATGGACACCGTCTTCGCCTTCACCGGTCAGCTGGATCCGGCGCCGACCTTTCCGCTCCTGCTCGACACCGATTCGCGCGCCGCGCAGGACTGGAGCGTGAAGGGCCTCCCCACCAGTTTCGTGGTCGACCCGGAGGGCCGGGTGATCATCCGTGCCGTCGGCGGGACCGAGTTCGACGACGCGGCGGCCGTGGAGCAGTTGCTGCCGTTTCTGCCGAAGCCTTGACGGCGTCCCGCGACGACCCTCGGTTCGACGACCGACAAGGTAACCGTGGTTCGCTTGAGGCTTTGCGGGAGCGGGGATTGGAAAAACGAAAACCTCGGTCCTTGCCGAAGCGGCTGATTCAGCGGGCAGGCAGCGGGACCTGCAGGACCAGGGTCTCCGGGGCCAGGCAGATGGCGTCGTTGCAGGCTTGCAGACGCAGCTCGAAGGGTAGCCACGCGCTTGGATCCTCGGTGGTATCGGCCCGCTGTTGCGGGTTTGGCTCAAGCGTCGCGTCGATCTGGACCCGGCCTTGGTAGACCGCCAGCGGCTCGCGCTGGAAGCCGAGTCGGAGGACCTCCGCGTTCGGGTAGGCCGGCGCCGCCATCTGCCAGTCCGCACTGTCCCCGCGCATGCGCAGGGTCGTCCCGATGAGCGCGTCCTGCAGCGGTCGATGGGCATTGATGTGCCAGCCCGGTCGCATGGTCAGCTCGATCACCAGGTTTGCGCTGCCGTCGTCGCCCTTTCCGGTCTCGGCGTTGACGTGGGCGTCGGCGCGTACGGCGCCGAGCGCCGCGTATTGCACGCGCCCAGTGTCGCCGTCGCGCATCAGGCTCAGCGCCGTCAGCAACGACGGGAAGGCGCTCGGGACCCGCGCGATCAGGCCCGATGTGCTCGCCAACAGTCCCGTCGCGTGCCGCTCGTAAGCGAGCTCATCGGTGCGCCGGGCCAGCTCCGCCAGAAGCTGCAGTGCCGCCGAGGTGGCGGACGGCATGACACCGTCGGTGACGTCCTTCGGCCGCGTCATCAGCAGCGTCGCTTCGGCGGGCTCGCCCATGAACAGACCGCCTTCGTCGTGATCGGCAAAGCGCTCCCAAAGCGCATCGGCCATCTCGCGGGCCCGCGTCAACCAGCGCTGCTCGCCGGTGGCGTCAAAGAGCGCAATCATGGCCTGTCCGAGAAAGGCGTAGTCCTCGAGCAGTCCGGGTTGCGCGGCGCGTCCGTCGAGATAGACGCGATTGATCCGACCCGGCGCCGTTCGCAGCTCGCTCCAAAGCAGCTCCGCGGCGCGTTGGGCAGCCGTCAGGTAGCGCGGCTCGTCCAAGGCATCGGCGGCCTCGGCGAGGGCGGTGATCATCATGCCGTTCCAAGCGGTCAGAATCTTCTCGTCGCGATGCGGATGCGGGCGCCCTTCGCGGTGCCGGTAGAGGCGCTGATTGATGGCGTCCAAGCGCTTCAACAACGCTGCCGGGGTCAAGCCGCGGGCGGCGGCGAACTTCACCGGCGCGATCGGCAGATGCAGGATGTTCCGCCCCTCGAAGTTGCCCGATTCGGTCACCCCGTAGAGGGCGATGGCGAGCTCGGCGTCCTCGGGCGACAGCGCGGACCTCAGCTCCGCGGGCGTCCAGAGGAAGAACAGCCCTTCTTCGCCCTCGCTGTCGGCGTCGGTGGCGGAGTAGAAACCGCCCGCCGGGGAGGTCAGATCGCGCAGCACGAAGTCCAGCGTGCGCCGGGCAACACGCGCCAGCGCCGGGTCGCCGGTCAGACGCCAGCCGGTCAGATACAGGCGCGCGAGCTGCGCCTGGTCGTGGAGCATCTTCTCGAAGTGGGGCACCAGCCAGTCGTTGTCGATCGCGTAGCGATGAAAGCCGCCGCCGACTTGATCGTGAATGCCGCCGCGCGCCATGCTCTGCAGCGTGAAGACGGCCGCCGTCAGCGCGGCTTGATCGTCCCGGCGCAGCGCCTGATCGAGCAACAGCGCGAGCCGCGGCTGCTGCGGGAACTTGGGAGCATCGCCAAACCCGCCTTGCAGCTCGTCATGCTGCTCAAGCAGACTCGCGACGGCCTGGTCGACGATCCGGTCTCCGAGCTCGGCGGCTTGTGCTTCGGCGGCGAGGGCCTCGGCAACGGCGCGGGCGATCTCGGCCGCCCGGGCGCGCATCTGCTCCGGCTGCTCTTGCCAAAGGGCGTTGGCGCGTTGCAGCAGCGAGCTGAATTCGTCGGGCGGGAAGTAGGTCCCGGCGACGACGGTCTCGCCTTGGGGTGTGAGGATGCTCGACATGGGCCAACCGCCGCTGCCGGTGAGCAGTTGCACGGCGGTCATGTACACCTGGTCGATGTCGGGGCGGACTTCCCGATCGACCTTGATCGCCACGAAATGCGTGTTCAGAAGCTCAGCGATGGCGCGGTCCTCGAAGCTCTCGCGCTCCATCACATGGCACCAGTGGCAGGTCGAGTAACCGATGGAGAGGAACACCGGCTTGTTCTCGCGGTGGGCGCGCTCGAACGCCTCCGGCCCCCAGGCATACCAGTCCACCGGATTGTGGGCGTGCTGGATCAGATAGGGCGAATCCTCCAGGATCAGGCGGTTGGTGTAGCGAGGCCGGCCATCGGGGAGCAGGTGCTCGGTGCGCGGGCGATAGTCCGGTCCCTTGGCCGCGAGCGCCGCCGTCAGCCGGCGTTGCAGCTCGGGCGGGTAGGTTGTCGAGGTGTCTGCTGGTGCATGCGCGCGGTCGTGGACCTCGGCACCGAAGCCGACAACCGCCGCCGTGGTGAGGTAGAGCAGCAGGGCAAGACCGACGAGCAGGCGGTTCATGGGTGTGCCTCGGCGTAAAGGTACGCTGAATGTCTAATCGCCAAGTCGCCGCCGGAAATGGCTCGATGCCGACCGTTCACGGCAAGGCAGCATTGCAGCTCCACGCATTCAGTGACGGCTACCGCGACAGCTCGACCTTATCGTAGACCTCGGCCAGGGACAGCTCGGCCTCGACGATGCGTAGCGGAATCGTTTCCGACGGATCCTGGTAGCTGCTCAGACTCCATGTCCCGTCCGGCTGGCGGAGGAACAGCTCCGCCTGCATCCGATATTGCGACAGCAGCAGGTAGGCCTGCAGGCTTTGGAGGTTTCGATAGTGTCGGAACTTGTCGCCGCGATCGAATGCCTCGGTGGAGTCGGACAAGACCTCGACGATCATGACCGGATTGGTGACGACGTCGCGCCGGCCGTCGTGGAACCGACGCTCGCCGCAGATCACCATCACGTCCGGGTAGGCGCCTACGTCGTCGGCGGCGATATGGACCTTCATGTCGCTCGGGTAGACGCGGCAGGGTCTATTCTTGAGCTGGTTGCCGAGCTCGCGGACCATGTTGGCAACGATGAGATTGTGCTCCTCGGTGCCGCCGGCCATCGCAAAGACCTCGCCGGCAAGGTATTCGCTGCGTTGGTCGGTCGCAGTCCGCTCGATGGCGAGCCAGTCGTCGAACGAAAGACGTGGTTGGGGAGCAGCGGACATCACGGCCTCCTGTGAATCGTTGCGGCGGATGGTGCTGGCCCGATTATAGACCCGGCAGCGCTCGACTTGATGCGTGCCACGGACGCGGACGGCTTCCAATGGGTTGAGGTTAAAACCGGAATCGAAGCAGAGGTTGCCGCTTTATTCCGGGTCGCCGAACAGGAGGCCCAAGTCGATCTCGATCGCTTCGAACGGCGGGATGCGAATCTTGGCCGAGGTCTCGTCCGGGCCTTCGGCCGTGAACACGGCTCGGTATCCGCCGTCATCCAGGGCATAGGCGATCAGCGCCCGGTCCTCGGGTGCGACGCTGCACGATCTCGCCGTCGATCAGCTCGACGTGCTCGTCGCCGCGCCAGGCCAGCAGGTCGTCGATGGTGCGTTGTGCTTCCATCAGGTGTTGCTCGCAAATCGGCTGGTGAGGGTCTTGATGACAGTATCCAGCTTAGCACTCGGTGGTTCAGATGCTTCAAGGCTCGGGCCTGCGAAGCAATACGCGGCCTTCATCGGTCTCGACCTCGATCGCCGGCGAGCGACACACGAACGTGCCGCCGAGATTGATCCCGAGACCGGAAAATCCCGCTGAATCTGTAGGCGAAAAAACATTCAACGTATCGGTTGATAGTGGGCCGCCGATCTGCCAGTATCAATCTCACCAAGCCATCCCGGCAGTCGGAGGCACACCCCTTGGACAGCTTTATCCAGACCCACGAGGCGACGATCCGTCTCGCGTTCTTCTTCGGCATCTTCGCGCTCATGGCGATCTGGGAGGTTCGCGCCCCGCGCCGCGCCCGGGCCTTGACCCGACTGCAACGCTGGACCAGCAACCTCGGACTGGTCGTCTTGAACACGGTCGTGCTGCGCATCCTGTTTCCGGCCGCCGCGGTCGGAATGGCCGTGTTTACGAGTGCGCAGGGCTGGGGGTTGCTCAATGCGATCGACATACCGGGCTGGCTGGCGGTGCTCCTCGCCGTGGTCGTGCTCGACTTCGTCGTCTGGGTGCAGCACGTGCTGTTCCATGCCGTGCCCGCGCTGTGGCGGCTGCATCGGGTCCATCACGCCGACCTGGACTACGACCTGACCACCGGCGCGCGCTTTCACCCGATCGAGATCGTGCTGTCGATGCTGATCAAGTTCGCGGCCATCGCCGCACTCGGCCCGCCGGTGGTGGCCGTCATCCTCTTCGAGGTGATCCTCAACGGCATGGCCATGTTCAACCATGCCAACGTGCGTCTTCCGCTCGGTGTCGACCGCGTCTTGCGTTGGTTCGTGGTGACACCCGACATGCATCGCGTCCATCACTCGATCGAGGACGACGAGACCAACTCCAATTTCGGCTTCAACTTGTCCTGGTGGGATCGCCTGCTCGGCACCTACCGTGACCAGCCGCGGGCCGGGCACGAGGGCATGACCATCGGGATTCGCGACCACCGCGATCCGCGCCGGGTCGATCGGCTCGACGGGATGCTGGTGCTGCCCTTCATCGGACAGGTGACCGACTATGCGATCAATCGGCGGCGCTGGGAGGATTCACCGCCGGATACGCGGCCCTGAGCAGAACGGTCGCAAGCCGGTTCGATCGCGCTCGGACCCGACGCGGCACTCGCCCTCCCGCCGTATCCGGCTCCGGAACCATCCATCGCCCGCGCAGACACCCGTCTGCCCGGACACCGCAACGTCGCGACAGGAGTAACCCATGTCCGAGGTTCTGTTTATCCTCAACGATCCGCCCTACGGCACCGAGCGCAGCTTCAACGGCTTGCGCCTCGCCAAGTCACTCGCCGGGAAGGACGCCCATGTCACCGTCTTTCTCATGGCCGATGCCGCGCCTCGACCGATCCCGACACCCCAACGAGAGAGCCCATGTCCGAACCCACCCAGATCAGCCTGGCCACCCGCTGCGTCCATGCCGGCGAGCGCACCGATCCGCACGGCAGCCCCCACACGCCGATCTATACCACCACGACCTTCGCCTTTCCCTCGACCGCCGCACTGCTCGATGTGGTCGAGGGACGCGTTGCCGGAAGCCTCTATACGCGCTACGGGCTGAACCCCAGCATCCTCGCCTTGGAGGAGAAGCTGGCGGCCTTGGAGGGGGCCGAGGCCGCGTTGGCCTTTTCATCCGGCATGGCGGCGGAGTCCGCACTCTTCTTCGCTCACGGGCGCGAGGGCATCGTCTGTATCGGGGATGCCTACGGCGGCACCCTGGAGCTGATCGGTCAGCAACTGCCGCTGCTCGGCATCCCGACCCATCTCCTGCTCGGCCATGAGCTCGAGCAGCTCGACGGACTCCTCGCCGAGGGCGCCCGTCTGGTCTTCCTCGAAACGCCCACCAACCCGGCCCTGGAGGTCTTCGACATCGCCGCCTTGGCCGAGCAGGTCCATTCCCGGGGCGCTCTGCTCGTCGTCGACAACACCTTCGCCTCGCCGGTCAATCAGCAGCCGCTGGCGCTCGGCGCCGATTTGGTCGTGCACAGCGCGACCAAATATCTGGGCGGACACAGCGATCTGACCGCCGGTGCCCTGATGGGCGCTCGGGCCCTGTTGGATCCCGTATGGAACTGGCGCAAGAACCTCGGACAGATGCCCGCACCCGAGACGGCCGCCCTGCTGGCGCGCAGTCTGCGCAGCCTGGTGGTGCGGGTGAAGCAACAGTCGGCATCCGCCCTGGTTGTCGCCAGGGCGATGGAGGCTCATCCGCGGGTCGCCCGCGTCCTCTTTCCGGGCCTTGCGTCCTGTCCCGGCCATGCCCTCGCGGCGCGGCAGATGAGCGGATTCGGGGGGATGCTGACCATCGAGATCGCCGGCGACGGCGCGGCGGCCACCGCGGTGGCCGATCGCCTCGAGCTGTTCGCGCTCGCCCCCAGCCTCGGCGGGGTCGAGAGCCTGGTGACGCAACCCTGCACCACGACCCATCATGGACTGAGGCCCGAGGAGCGCGCCAGACGTGGCATTTCAGACGCGATGCTGCGACTCTCCATCGGATTGGAGGACGCCGAGGACCTGATCGCCGATCTGCACCAAGCGCTCGGCTGACCCGACCCAACCGATTCATCAACCCCACGGAGACCAACGCATGAACCATCGCATTCAAAGCGCCGGACTCGCGCTCGCCATGGCGTTTGCGGCCGGGACCGCTGCTGCCGAAGAGGTCACCCTGACCGACCGAGGCCTCGTCCTGAACGCCAACCTGGAGACGAGCGGCGCCGATTGGCAACAGGGCCCGGTGGTCCTCATGACCCACGGCACACTGGCCCACGGCGGCATGGAGATCATGCAGACCCTGCAATCGGCCTTGCAGGAACGCGGAATCAGCTCGCTCTCCATGACCCTGAGTCTCGGTCTCGACAACCGCAGCGGCATGTATGACTGCGCCGTGCCCCATACCCACCTGCACACCGACGCGGTCGGCGAGATCGGCGCTTGGCTTGGCTGGCTGAAGAGTCAAGGCGTGGAAGAGGTGGCCCTGTTGGGACATTCGCGCGGCGGCAATCAGTCGGCCCGTTTCGCGGCCGAGCACCCGGACGCCCCGCTCGACGCCGTGATCCTGATCGCCCCGCAGACCTGGAGCGAAACCGCCGCGGTGCAGGATTACGACAAGCGCTTCGGCAAGGCGCTGGAGCCCCAGATCGAGCGGGCGCGTCTGCTCGATTCGGAAGGGCGCGGCGCCGAGATGCTCGAGCCGGTGGACTTTATCTATTGCGCGGAGACCTCGGCGACCGCTGCGGCCTTCCTGTCCTATCACGCGCCCGATCCCCGCATGGATACCCCGAGTCTGATCCCCGACATCAAGGCGCCGGTTCTCGTGGTGGCCGGCAGTGAAGACGATGTCATCGAAGGACTGGTCGAGGCGGTGCAACCCATGGCGGACGGCGAGCGCGTCAACCTGATCGTGCTCGACGGCGCCGATCACTTCTTCCGCGATCTCTACGCGGAGGAGATCGCCGACGAAGTGCAGACGCTGCTCGAGGACGAGTGAGGTAAGGGACGCGTGACACCCGCTCCGCGGTGTCACGCATGCCCCGTGGCGCTCCGCGCGACCCGAAGGTTTGGCTGGAGTCACGCCTTGCGATTGCGCGCAAGCGCCAACGGGTTATGGATTCCACCGTCGCACAGGTCAGGACGCTTGGACCCGATCGCGCCCATCACGGCTCATCCTTCGTGGTCTCTTCGATACCGGGTCCCGTTAGGTCCCGGGTCGGCTCGATGACTGGATAGCCGAGACAATGCGCGAGTGCCAGCCGCGTGTGCCGGGCGAGAAAGTCGCGTGACAGGCGGCGCTCGCTGAAGAGGAGGTGTTGGCTCGTCGCTAGGTCGAGGTAGAGCAGAT
Organism: Thiocapsa sp.; assembly: GCF_011390875.1. Taxonomy (GTDB): domain Bacteria; phylum Pseudomonadota; class Gammaproteobacteria; order Chromatiales; family Chromatiaceae; genus Thiocapsa. The sequence continues at coordinate 7,375 of NZ_JAABRP010000034.1, read as the reverse complement.
CGTCCGGTGCGGGATCGAAGGGGCGGCGACTGATGCGGGCGATACGCCCCAGATTCAGACCGCGCCCATCGTCGAGCAGGATCAGGTGCGGGGCCAGCCCTCGGGCCGGATCCGGGCGTGGGAAGTCGATGAGCCCGAGTAGGACGTAAGGTGTTCCGCTGAGATGGACGCTGAGCTGAATGGGGCTCTCGACCACTTCCACCAGGTAGATCGTCTCCCCGATGGCGCTGCGCAGATGCTCGACCTGGCGATGGTAGTCGGCGGAAGGCCATAGGCCTTCTGTCGCTGCATCGGGCATGTCGCCGGGATGCTCGGCGTCGGTAGTCGAGTCGGTTGCCATGATCAGCCCCAACGTCCAAGTGTCCGCCCAGTCGCGCCAGTGGTCTGCTGCAGTGTTCGGTTCGTCATCGCTTGTACTGACCGTCGTGCTTTCCGCGATGACGATCCGGGCAGGCAAGTGCAGGTCCACGAATGTGGTTTACTCGGCCCGGGGATGTGCCTGTTCGACCGGCCAGCCGTTGGCCAGCCAGGCGGTCATGCCGCCTCGGACCACCTGTACCTTGCCGAAGCCGCGGCCGGCGAGCAGGGCCGCAGCCTTGGCCGAGCGGCGGTCGGTGCGGCAGACCAGCGCAATCGGCCGCTCGAGGTCCGATCCGAGCTCTTCGATCCGCTCGAGCAGGCTCTCCAGCGGGATGTTGAGCGCCCCGGCGATATGGCCTTGCTCGCCGACGAAGTCCTCGGGCGTGCGCACGTCGAGCACCAGGATATCCCCGTCCTTGGCCTCGAGGCGACGCTTGAGCCCCTCTATCGGCAGCATCGGACGCTGACGCAGCCGTGCGACCAGCCTCGGTAGGAAGGCCACCGCGGCGAGCAGCGCCAGTGCGATCAGGCCGTTGCGGATCAGACCCTCGCCGGCGATCGCCTCGCGACCGGCGAAGCCCAAATAGGTATAGGCCAAGGCGCCAGGCAGCATGAACACCAGGGTCGCCAGCAGGTAAGGCACGAAGCGGATGCGGGTCAGACCCAGTGCGTAGTTGAGCAGATTGAACGGGAACAGCGGCACCAGCCGGGTGAAGGCGACGAAGCGCCAGCCCTCGGCCTCCACCCCTTGGATCAGGCGCGCGAGCAGACCCTTGGCGCGCGCCTGCACCCAGTCCCCGGCGAGATGGCGGGCAATGAGGAAGGCCAGCGCGGCGCCGAGCGTGGCCCCGACCAGGTTGTAGAGCGTGCCCCAGAGCGGGCCGAACAGGGCTCCGCCGGCCAGGGTGAGCACCGCGCCGGGCAGGAAGAGTACCGTGGCCAGCGCATAGATCCCGATGAAGATCAGCGGTGCTGCGGCACCCGCGCCGCTGACCCATGCCTCCAGTGCCGCGACGTCGAGATGCTCGCGGTAGAGCAGGGCGGTAGTCACCGCACCGACCAGCAGCAGGGCGCCTAGGGTGCGGAGAAGCGTACGATTCATGGCGGCCTCCGGCGTCGGCTCGGGGAACGAAACGGTTTGTTCAAGCGGCGTCCTGCCGCGCGCCATCTCCTTGCGAATCCGAATGGCGAAAGCCGCCTGCAGCGGTTCGGACAATCTGCAGGTCGGCGGAGATGCTGGCAGATTCCACGAGGATGATCAACCTTATGGTTGAATATTTTATGGACCGGTCGCCCGCGACGGCAAGATACGATTCCGCACAGGACAGATTCGGTCGAGCCGATGAACGAGCGCGCCGTGACCGGTTGGCTTGGCTCAAGGCCTTTGCCGAGCAGTCTCGGCGCCCGTTGTTCTGCACCGAGCACCACCTCCAGGACCTGTTGCCGGTCGAAGCCGGCGTCGAGAAAGGCCCGTAGTTCCTCCTCGGGCACCCAACCGCGCTGTTCGACCAGGACCCGTGTGAAGCGATTCAATGCAGCGAGTCGCAGGTCCGGTATGGGCCCGTCCTCGCGAATCGCGGCGGTGACCGCCTCGGGGACCTTGCTCATGTCCGCCAGCACGCTGTGGGCGCCCATGCAATAGCCGCAGCCGTTCTCGCGGCTGACCGTGAGCAGAACGACTTGGCGCTCCTGCGGGGTCAGCGAGGTGGTGTCGAAGAGTGCGCCCACCTGCAGATACGCCTCCAGCAGGGCCGGGGCGCTCGCCATCTTGCGGGCCAGGTTGGGGATCATGCCGAAGTTGCGCTCGGCGGCGTCGAACGAGGGCAGTGCGGCGGCGGGTGCGCTGTGACGGTCGTGATTCGGGAAGTCGGTCATGCGGTGCCTTCGAGGTCCCGGCGGATCTGAGCGAGATCTATCAAAAGGTGTTGTCGCTCGACCTGGCCGACTACAACGGCGAAGGCCGCTACGTGCTGCCGGTTCCGGCGACATTCGTGATTGATCGGGCGGGCATCGTCCGAGCGGTATTTGCCGACGTGGACTACCGCCGGCGGGTCGAGCCGGCCGACATCCTCGCCGCTGTTGAAGCGCTTCCGAGGCCCTAAGGAACGATTCGAAAATTGTGTGAAACGACTCGACGAGAGACTTCCTTTGCCCGGGTTGCTGTTCTCGATTACGACAACGACAACGATTGGATTCGGTGCTCAGCTTATTTCCGACACTTGACGGACCGCTCGAGCAACAGCTCAAGGCGACGCGGGCAATCACCAGACGAGCTCGCGTTGGATCCTCCGGGCGATGGGCGTGACGGGCTCGTCGGGCGTGCCGACGATCGCGAGACTCCCGCGCCCGGCCGGGATCAGCAGCCCCTTGAAGTCTTCCGATCGGATCGGCGCGCCGCGCCCGAGCGGCGTCTTCGGCATGAGCAAGAGGGTGACGGGCCCGGCCGCTCCGGTGAGCACCAGATGCAGGCCGTCGTGGTTGGCGATGCGACACCGCGCCGCGTAGCGCACCGGTTCCAAACCGGTGCCGAGGGCCTGCGGATCGAGGCGTAGGCCGAGGGAGACGAGCAACAGTGTCACGGTCGGCTTCGGAACCGCGCCACCGGTCTTCAGCGCGGCCGGCTCGGCGGCGATATGGTCCAAAACCGCGGTGGCCAACGGGGCGTGCGACGGCGCTGTCGGCCAACCCGGCTGCAGGTTGTCGCCGAGCCAAGCGATCAGGCCGAACGCGAGCAGCGCGGTTGCGGCGAGCGCTGGGGGAATCCTGCGGAGCCGTCGTGGCCGCTCGGAACGCCCGGCGGGTGGTACCGGGTACGTCTCGACCTCTTCGGCCAACAGGGTGCGCAGCGTTTCGTCGAACGCGCGTGCACGTGCGCGCTCGGCCGCGCAGGCCGGGCAGCGGGCCGCATGTCGAGCATCCTCGGCCTCCTCGCGCGCGGGGTCGACCAGGAGTCGACGACGGAAATTTCGGCAGTTCATCGATCGTGCTCTTTAAACCGCGCCGAGTGCGGTATGCGATGTTTGTGGATGGGATCGGCCGCGGCAGATGTGATGACCACCTGAGCGGGCGCGGTTTAAAGGACTAAAAATAATAAGCTTTAAACCGCGTCTCACCGAGATCGAGGACATCTCCGAAGCTGAACGCAACATGAAAATGACGCATGTCGCTCTGGACGCGGTTTAAGATGCCTGGCGACCGACGCCTATTCAGGTACATCGGGCCGTCCTATCTCCACAAGACCCGGCACGCAGGCGATCTCTTGCACGCCGGTGCACGCGACCGTACCCTGACCTTCACCCCGGAAACGGCCCTCGACCGCGATGCCCCGACAACTGCTCATCATCGAAGACGATCCGGCCTTGGGCCAGATGCTGGCGATGCATTTCGAGGATGCCGGCTTCGCGGTCGAGGTCGCGCAGTCCTGTCGCTCGGGCCTTGAGCGCGTGCAGGCGGCGCCTGTCGACCTGGTGCTGTTGGACCAACAGCTGCCGGACGGGCAGGGGAGCGATCTGATCGCCTCGTTGCTGAAGGCCGACCCGGATTTGCCCCTGGTCATGATGACCGGCCAGCACGACCTGGAGCTGGCGATCGAGGCGATCCAGCGCGGTGCCGCGGACTTCGTGCACAAGCCGATCAAGATCGCCGAGCTGCAGCAGACGGTCGAGCGGTTGCTGCGCCAACGCAAGGCCGCCGAGCAGGCGCCGGCGCGCCTGGAGGCCGGTCCGGGTGCGGCGCGCGACCTGATCGGGCGCAGCGATGCCATGCTGGCGGTGAGCAAAAGCATTGCCTTGAGCGCCCGCAGCTCCGCCACCGTGCTCATCAGCGGCGAATCCGGCACCGGCAAAGAGGTGGTGGCGCGCCTGATCCACCAGCACAGCGGTCGAACCGGCCCCTTCGTGGCCGTCAACTGCGCGGCCATCGTCGAGACCCTGCTCGAGAGCGAGCTGTTCGGGCATGAGAAGGGGTCCTTCACCGGTGCACAGTCGCGCAAGCTCGGTAAGTTCGAGCTGGCGAGCGCGGGGACCCTGTTTCTCGACGAGATCGGCGAGCTCGCCCCGACGCTGCAGGCCAAGCTGCTGCGCGCCCTGCAGGAGCGTGTCTTCCAACGCGTCGGCGGCACCGAGACGATCGCGACCGACGCCCGCGTGGTCGCCGCGACCAACCGGGATCTCATGGCCGAGGCCGCGGCCGGGCGCTTTCGCGAAGACCTGGCCTATCGGCTCAAGGTCATTCAGATTCAGATGCCGCCGCTGCGCGAACGGCGCGAGGACATCCCGCTGCTGGTCGAAGGTCTGCTCACGCGCATCGCCGAGCGTCTGGGCCAAGCGCGACCGCGCATCGCCGAGACGGCCTTGACGCAACTGTGCCGCCACGACTGGCCCGGCAACGTGCGGGAGCTCGAAAACCGCTTGACGCAAGCCATGGTGCAGGCGCGCACGGGTCTGATCACGGCCGATCTGCTCGCGCTCGACGCTGAACCCACGACCGCTCCAGGCGCGTTCGAGACCGGTGTGTCGGGCACGCCCCCCGAGAGCCAGGTGCTGCGAACGCTGGATGCGGTGGAGGCCGAGCACGTCCAACGGGTCTTGGACCACACCGGCGGACACAAGGGCAAGACCTGCGAGATCCTCGGTATCTCCCGCCCGGCGTTGGATCGCAAGATCGAGAAGTATAGGCTGCGGATGCCCTAGCCGAGGCGGGGGCGAGGTGCGGGTGTCGGGCGAGCCGGGAGATCGGAGATCGTCTTCGACCTTCGAGTAGAGCCGTTGCAGGACTCGGCGCCAACGCGCCCGGCATCGACCTAAACCGCGTCCAGAGCGACGTGCGTCATGTTTAGTTTGCGTTTGGCTTCGGAAATGTTCTCGATCTCGGTGAGATGCGTTTTAAAATTTAATATTTATTAATACCTTAAACCGCGCCGGCTCCGACAGTTATCGGAGCCGGCGCGGTCAAGCCAATCCAACACACTTCGCATATCGCACCGGGCGCGGTTTAATCGACGACTGCCGCCCGTCCTCAAGAACCCGTCCTCGGAAATAGCGCCAACCAACGTGCCGCCCGCCCCGATCAGAAAGCCCGGTTCGATCCTGCGTGTCGCCATTGCGGCGCCGCTGATGGACGCCTTCGATTATCTGCCGCCGGCTCCGGCATCGGACGGCTGCTCGGAAGCGCTGCCACCGCTACCCGGCCAGCGTGTACTGGTGCCCTTCGGCCAAGGTCGACGCGTGGGCATCCTGCTCGAGCTGCGCGACACCTCGGATCAGGATCCCGCGCGCCTGAAGCCGATCGAGCGTCTCCTCGATCCACGCCCCGTCTTAAGCGCAGTTGACTTGACCCTGATCCGCTGGGCCGCGGACTACTACCGGCAGCCGATCGGCGAGGCCCTCTTCAGCGCGCTCCCCGCCCGTCTGCGCCAGGCCAAACCCATCACGGACGAACAGGTCTCGGGCGTCTCGGCGACACCCGCCGGCCTGGCTCTTGACCTCGAGACGCTGCGGCGGGCCCCGAAACAGCGCGAGCTTCTAGCCCTCGTCAGGTCCGTACCCGAGGGGATCGCGGTAACCGATCTGACGGCATGCCTGGGTCCCTGCGCCGCGACGCTGCGCAGCCTGCGTGCACGCGGTCTGCTGGAAACCTGTCGCCTCGTGCCGACGGGGCCCGTCACGCACCCACCCCGCCCCGAGCCCGCCCCCGGCCCGGAGCTTAATGCCGATCAGGCCGAAGCGGTTCGTCGCGTCGCGGCCGGGCTCGGCGGGTTCCGCCCCTTCCTGCTCGACGGCGTGACCGGCAGCGGCAAGACCGAGGTCTATATCCGTCTGATCGAGGCCGCCGCCGCCCGCGGCGCCCAAACCCTTCTGATCGTTCCCGAGATCGGCCTGACCCCGCAGTTGCGCGAACGCTTGACCTCGCGTCTGCCCGACCCGCCCGCCGTGCTGCATTCCGGGCTGGCTGCAGGAGAACGTGAGCGGGCCTGGCACCGCGCTGCATCCGGGCGTGCAGGCGTCGTGCTCGGGACACGCTCGGCGGTGTTCGTGCCCCTGCCGCGGCTCGGGCTGATCCTGGTGGACGAAGAGCACGACGCCTCGCTCAAGCAGCAGGAGGGCTTCCGCTACTCGGCACGCGATGTCGCCGTGCGACGCGCCCAGCTGGTCGGTTGCCCGGTCGTGCTGGGCTCGGCGACACCCTCGCTCGAGACGCTCAACAACGCGCACACCGAGCGCTACGGCTGGTTGCGCCTGCCGCAGCGCGCGGGTGCGGCCTGCACGCCGCGGACCTCGCTGCTGGACATCCGCAATCAACCGCTCCAGGCCGGCCTCTCCGCCGTCCTGCGCGAAGAGATGCGCACCGAGATCGCCGCCGGCAACCAGGTGCTGCTCTTCCTGAACCGCCGCGGCTATGCCCCGTTGCTCACCTGTCACGCCTGCGGCTGGGTCGGCGACTGCCCGCATTGCGACGCACGACTCACGCTCCATCTGGCCCGCCGACGCCTCTGGTGTCACCACTGCGGCTGGACGCGGCCGTTGCCCGACGTCTGTCCGGACTGCAAGGGGAAGGACCTGCGCATGCTCGGACGCGGCACCGAGCGACTCGACGAGGAGCTGCGCCCCCTGTTTCCGGGCGTCGGCATCGCCCGGCTCGATCGAGACACCACCCGACGTCGCGGCGAGCTGGCCCGCCTCCTCGACGAGGTCCGGCGCGGCGAGGTGCAGATCCTGCTCGGGACTCAGATGCTGGCCAAAGGACATGACTTCCCGGGCGTGACCCTGGTCGGGATCCTGGATCTCGACCAATCGCTCTACGCTAGCGACTTCCGCGCACCGGAACGCACCGCGCAGCTGATTGTGCAGGTCACCGGACGCGCCGGCCGCGCCGAGCGTCCCGGGCGGGTCGTCCTCCAGACCCGCCACCCCGAGCACCCGCTGCTCCAGAGTCTGTTGCGCGAGGGTTACACGGGCTTCGCGACCACCGCCCTTGCCGAGCGACGCGAGGCCGAGCTGCCGCCGTTCAGCCATCT
>NZ_JAABRP010000033.1 GCF_011390875.1 Thiocapsa sp. | reverse complement strand
TTCGCGCCGAGGCCCCGGCCGCCGAAACCGCAACGGCCTTTCTGACCCGGGCCCGCCTGATTGCCGAAGGGCGTACCGAGGAATCTACCGAAGGCCTTGCCGAACGGCTCGCCCAGACCGGGGTGCACTGCTACGGCCCGGTCCCTGCCCCGATGGAGCGTCGCGGCGGGCGCTACCGCGCGCAGCTTCTGATCCAATCGTCACAACGCCCGCGGCTCCAGCGGTTTCTTGCCGACT
>NZ_JAABRP010000273.1 GCF_011390875.1 Thiocapsa sp. | reverse complement strand
GAGCCCGATCAGCATCGCCGGACCGCCGAGCACGATCAGCGGCGTGCCGACCGGGAAGCTGTCCTTGGCGACATGCTCGGAGCGGATGTTGCCGATGCCGCCGGCGAGCATGATGGGCTTGTGATAGCCGCGCAGCTCGGACTCGCCGTTCGGTCCGGGGATGGCCTGCTCGAAGGTGCGGAAATAGCCGGTCAGGTTAGGTCGGCCGAACTCGTTGTTGAAGGCAGCGGCGCCGATGGGCCCTTCGAGCATGATGTCGAGTGCGGAGACGATCCGGCCCGGCTTGCCGTGGTAGTCGGCCTCGGGCGGCTCCCAAGGCTGCCCGAAACCGGGAATACGCAGGTCCGAGACCGAGAAACCGCAAAGACCGGCCTTGGGCTTGGCGCCCCGCCCGGTCGCCCCTTCGTCGCGGATCTCGCCGCCCGAGCCGGTCGCCGCGCCCGGATCGGGCGCGATCGCGGTCGGGTGGTTGTGGGTCTCCACCTTCATGAGGATCTCGATGGCCTCCTCATGCTCGCCGTAGATCCCGGTCGCGGGGTCGGCGAGAAAGCGGCGCCCGTCCCAGCCCTCGATGACGGCGGCGTTGTCCTTGTATGCGGAGAGCACGCCGTCGGGCGAGACATCCGTCGTGTGGCGGATCATCTGAAAGAGCGAATGCGTCTGCGCCTCGCCGTCGATGTCCCAGCGGGCATTGAAGATCTTGTGCCGACAATGCTCCGAGTTGGCCTGCGCGAACATCATCAGCTCGACATCGGTCGGGTCGCGCTCGAGCGCCTCGAAGCTGCCGGCGAGATAGGCGATCTCGTCAGGCGAGAGCGCGAGTCCCAGCTCGCGGTTCGCCTGCCCCAGCGCCGCCTCCGGGTCCGCGCCGAGCGCGACTCGGCGCACCGGACGCGGCTCGGCGTGTGCAAACAACCGCTCGGCATCGGCGAGGTCGAAGAGCGCGATCTGGGTCATGCGGTCGTGCAGTAAAACCGCGGCCTGCTCGACGGTCGCCGCGTCGAGCACGCCGCCGTCCGCCGTCAGATAGTAGGCGGTGCCGCGCTCCAGCCGCTCGAGACCATCGAGTCCGCAGTTGTGCGCGATGTCGGTCGCCTTGGACGACCAAGGCGAGAGGGTGCCCGGCCGCGGCACGACCAGCACGAGCCGGCCGACCGGCGCGTGGCTCGGCAAGGCGGGTCCGTAGCGCAGGAGCCGCTCCAGGATTCCGCGCTGATCCTCGGCCAGCTCACCCGCGAGATCGGCGAAGTGGACATACTCCGCATAGACTTGGATCGGCGCACCGATCTGCTCGCGCAGGCTGCCGGCAAGCTTCTGAAGACGGAACTCGGAAAGGGCGGGTGCACCACGGAGGACGAGCATGGGACGTGACTCTGTATTCTGGCTCTTGATCCGACATGATACTTGAGATCCGAAGCCGGGGCTCGGAGGAGCGGACGGGCCTCGACCGTTCTGCACTCGACGCCGAAAAACCACAGGCGGGCAATCCTTGACCGGCTATCGATCCGCCGTTCCCCACCCGCAGGTTAAGGCAGGCGCGAACAGCTTATCCACACGAGCGGCCACAGGGGTTGGGGGTAACCCGGCGTTTCGTCCATGCTGCTCGCACCCGTGCGCGAATCAGGTTAAGGGTGTGCGCTGGACACGGTCGATCAGCAAGCCGACTGTTTTGATCAGAGCATCTCTGTCCAGCGGATACCCCGCATCAACCTCGTCGTAGCGAAGCTGAACAGCGAAGCTCGTGGGGTCGACAAGGCACCAAAGATCATCGACTTTCTGGCCGTGCGACTCCAAGCCGCAACAGTCGCCCCGCATCATCCCGATGGCTTGCCATAAATCACCTTTCCCTCCTTGAGCGCCTTGCTGACGACATGACCCGGGCTCTTCGATAACCGATCGACCTCGTCTCGGCTGTAAAGCAACAGATCCTTTGCGACCCCGAACCCAGCCAAACTGCGATAGAGACGACCGGCTTCCCGACCACGACTGTGCGTATCAGAGAATGGCTTACGCTCGACGACCAACAGATCGACGTCTGAGTCCCAACGACCCTCCCCGCGGGCACGCGAACCGACGAGTATGATGGCGTCGGGATCGACTTCCCGAACGATCACCGAGACCATTCGACCCAGCAGGATTTCTTCAGCGATATCCATTGGTCAGTTACTTGGTTGCCTTGGAATAGTCTAGCCATGCTGGAAGAACGCGAACTGCACTGATCAAGAATATATGCATCGTTCCGCCGCGTCATTCCCGGTGAGCCGTCGACAAACAGACCGTGCCCGGTCGTCGGAGCGCAACGCCATCGCATGACCGATTGACCCGACCAAACCTCCCTCCCTAACTCCGGGTAAGACCCCTCCAACCCGAGTATCATCCCGACCCTCCGTGCATCAGACCCGAACACCATGCCGCATCACGCCCTTTCCGATCTGCTGGCCACGCTCGATTTCGCCTGGCGGCGCGAGCCGGCCAGGCCCGGCCCCCTGGACAACATCCAATGGCGCGCAAACGCCTGCGATGCCGGGTCGATCCTCTTCTTCCAGCGCTTCGACGACGGGCGCACCGATGCCGAGATCATCGAGCGCTATCTGGCCGACAGCGCCTGCGCCGTACTGGTCAGCAACCGCATGATCGAGGGCGTCGAGCGGCTGCCCGGCAAGGGCATCTATGTCACCCACCCCGGCGATTGGGCCGAGGTCGTCGGCCGCTTCTGCGATCGCGTCTATCCGCTGGACACCGACGGCACGACCTTTCTGGGCGTCACGGGCACCAACGGCAAGACCACGACGGTCAAGTATCTGGAGGCGATCCTCTCGGCACATGGACGACCGGTCCTCTCGGTCGGGACGCTCGGCCTCTCCTTGGCGGGCGAGCCGTTGGTCAACACCGGATTCACCTCCCCGCCCCTGATCGAGCTGCGCCGTCTGCTGCACACCCATCGCGACCGTTACGCGGTGGTCGCGATGGAGGTCAGCAGTCACGCCCTGGATCAGGGCCGTGCGCACGGCATCCCGCTGCAGAACGCCGCCTGGACCAACTTCACGCAGGACCATCTGGACTATCACGGCGGCGAAGCAGCCTATTTCGCGGCCAAGGCACGCATCCTGGACATGATCGCGGACGGGGGCCGTCTTTACACGACCAGCTCGGATGTCGCCGAACGGCTGTCGGAGAAAGGCCAGCCGCGGGTTCCCGTCCAGGTCCTGCCCGCGGCAACGCTCGGCGCCGAGGCGCTCGCCGCCAAGCCTTTCCTCGCGCTCGCGTACAACCGACGGAACTATGCGCTCGCCGTCGCCTTGGCGGACGGCGTCTTGGGACCGGGCGCGCGCGAGGACTGGCGCCACCTGAGCGCGGTGGACGGACGCTTCGAATGTCGGGTCGTCGGCAACCGTACCCTGGTGGTCGACTTCGCCCACACCCCCGATGCACTAGAGACCATCCTCACCGCGATCCGCGATGCCTTCCCTCGGGCGCAGGTCGCCACCCTCTTCGGCTGCGGCGGAGACCGCGATCGTTTCAAGCGCCCGCTGATGGGTGAGGCGGTGGCGCGTCATTCCGACCACACGATCGTGACCTCGGACAATCCGCGTTTCGAGGACCCCGAGCGCATCATCGCGGATATCCTCACGGGCATGCCCGAGGCGGGTCGCGAGGTGGTGGTGGAGCGACCATGCGCGATCGCACGCCTGTTCGACTTCCTGGCCGAGCGGCCGAAGGACGAGCCCTGGGTCGCCCTCATCGCCGGCAAGGGTCACGAGCGCTATCTCGACGCCAAAGGCCACAAGACGCCCTACAGCGATCAGGACGAGATCGAGCGCAACCTGATCCGTCTCGGCTGGGTCTAAACCGCGCCCAGTGCGGTGTGCGATGTTTTTGGATGGGATCGGCCCCGGCAGCTTTTGAAGACAGCTGGAGACGGCGGGGTTTAAGAGATTAAAAAATAAATCATTTTAAACCGCGTCCACGTTAAGGGCCGTTGATGCACCAAACGTAGAGCTCACTCGAAAGTGAGCATCTCGCTCTGGACGCGGTTCAACGCCGGTCATCGAGGATGGATATGCCGATCAGTGTGCCCTTACGCCGGCTCTACTCAGTCCCCGTCGGTTTGCTGCTCGGTATCGCGCTCGCGCTGCTGGCTCCCGGCGCTGCGCCCTACGTGGCCTGGATCGGGCAGATCTTCATCTCCATCCTCAAGCTGCTGATCCTGCCGCTGATCCTGGTGTCAATTTATGCCTCGCTCTCGGGCGGGCGCGAGCTGCGGCGCATCGGCGGGCGCACCCTGATCTATTACGTCACTACCTCCGCAGTCGCCGCCGGGCTGGGGACGCTGATCGGACTCGCGTTCTCCCGCGACCTTCCCGCGGGGCTGCTCCAGCTTGAGCAGGTCGAGCCGGGTGCGGCGAGCTTCAGCGTCGAGCACCTGGTCGCGAACCTCGTCCCGAGCAATCTCTTCGCCTCGCTCGCCGACGGGAACATCCTGCACATCGTCTTCGTCGCCATCGTGTTGGCGATTGCGTCGCGGCGCATAGCCGGCGCTCAACGCGAGACCCTGCTCGCCGGCGCACGCGCCACGGACGCCCTGCTGATGCAGGTCCTGCGCGGGGTTCTGGCGCTGGCACCCGTCGGCATCGCGGCCTTGATCTACGACGGACTCGCCGGGATGGACTGGGCCGAGGTCTTTCAGCTGCACGCCTTCGTGTGGGCCGTCGCTCTGGCTGCTGTGCTGCATGCCGGAGTCGTTCTACCGACCCTGTTTCGTGTGCGCACGGGGTCTTCACCTTGGCGCTTCATCGCCGCCTGTCGTGCGCCGCTCCTGACCGCGCTGTCCACCGCGTCGAGCGCCGCGACCTATCCGGTCTCCAAGCAGGCACTTGAGGCCAACGGTGTCAGCGAGCGAGTTACAGCCTTCAGCTTGCCCCTGGGCGCCACGCTCAACATGGACGGCTCCGCCCTCTACCAGTCGATCCTGCTGATCTTCATGTCCCAGCTGGCCGGGGTCGATCTCAGTCCCGCACAGGCGCTCTTCATCGTCCTGCTCACCATGGCCTCCTCCGCCGGCACCGCAGGAATCCCTGGAGGCGGCATCGCCCTGATGGCCTTCATGCTCGATCTGCTCGGCCTGCCGCAGACCTATCTAGCCCTCTATCTCGTCGTCGATCGTTTCTTCGACTACCCCATCACCGCCGTCAACGTCTGGGGCGACCTGGTCGTCGCAGCCCTGGTCGACCGAGACCTCCGGCGGGCCTAAACCGCGTCCAGAGCGAGATGCGCATTTTCGAGTGAGCTCGACGTTTGCTTCATCGATAACCTTAACGCAGACGCGCTTTAAAATGATATATTTTTTAAAATCTTAAACCGCGCCGACTCCAGCGGTCCTCAAGTTTTCCGGGGCCGATCCCATCCAAAAACATCGCATACCGCGCTGGGCGCGGTTTAAGGAACGGTTGAATAAAAACCGAAACACGTAGGATGGGTAGAGCGACAGCGAAACCCATCCAGCCCGCGCCAAG
>NZ_JAABRP010000272.1 GCF_011390875.1 Thiocapsa sp. | reverse complement strand
AACCTGGACCTTTTGGTAACACCAACCGGTGTCGGGCTTGAACAGCTCGTTAAGGCGCTCGCGCAGTTCCTTCAACGACTGATCGTGCAGATAACCCTCGGCAGTGGTCCGCAGACGGGCGACCAGATTCTGGACGTTCTTGACGAAGAGCCGCCCGTCGCGCCCGGTATGGAGATACCAGGCGGTGGTGACGAGCCGGTTCAGCACCTCGTTCTTGAGCTTGGAGATGTCGCGCCCCGGCGCGCAGAGATTGGCAACCAGCTCGGGCAGGGTCAGACCCTTGGCAGCCCCCGCCACGGTCGAGAGCGAGGCGACCAGGAGCAGCTTCATGGCATCTTGGGCGTCGCTGCCGCCGAGGTTGGTATCGAGGATTTCGGCGACCGACTGACCGCCCGATGCGATGTCGTGCGAGACCGCGTTGTCCAGACTGCTGTTGATCTGGTTGATCTCGGAGAGGGTCTCGCGATCGTTGAGGTCGATATCCTGAGCCGTCAGAAGATAGAGGTTTGCAGCTTGCCCGCTGCCCCAGAGGCGCGCGGCGACGATGCGCATCAGTCTGATGAGGCCACGTGTCTGCTGGAACCCCGGGTTTTCCTTGAAGCGTGCGTAGAGATCGCGGATCGACGGGTGAAACGGGTAGGACTCTTTGATGCGGGCCGCGACCTGCTCGGGCGAGGCATTGGTCACATCCATTTGACGGGCGTCGCGGATGGCCTTGGCGTAACCCTGGGCGACCTCCTCGATGACTTCGGGCGGCGGCAGCTGTGCGAAGATCCGCTGGCGCAGGATGTGGAAGAACTCGTCCGTATTCATCCGCACCGGCTGCAAACGCAGCGCTGTGCGCCCGGTTTCTTTCTTCAGATCGTTCAATGCCTGCACGATCTGCTCGTTGCCTTCGGCGTACGAGGCCGTCAGGTCGGTCATCACCAGACACACGTTGGACAGCTCGTCTCTGCCGATCGCGACCAGGAGATTCGCGAGCGCGGTGGCGGTCACGACGGAGAGATCCGAGTTGCCGATCGTCCTGGATTTTGCCTGCTGGAAGTAAGGCGGCAGCTCATCCAGCATGATGATCAGCGGGTCCCCCCGCAGCAGGTTGACCCAGGCGGTTTGGCCGGGGGCGGACAGGGGTGAGTAGTAGTCCGCGAACTGCTCTTTCTTGCCGAGCTGGGTGGCAATCGACCCCCAGATGCCGAGCGGGGCGTCGCTTTCCCTGCCGGTGAAGGCCACGACGCGCACCTGGCCGATGTCGCCCGGGGTGTAGAAGTCCCCCATTACCAGGCGGCGATAATCGGGGTAACGCGCCAACAGGCCGAGGGTGTTGAGCAGATGCGTCTTGCCGCCGCCCATCTCTTGGGTCAACTCGAAGACCCCTTGCGTGCTCTTGCCTTCCAGGCGTCTGAATGCCTCCGTCAGCAGGATGCGCATTCCCTCGGTGACGTAGTTCTCGCCGAAAAACGCCGCGGGGTCGATGCGATGCTGGATCAGATCGGTCAGGTCAAGGACGGTGTCCCGCCTCGACGGGTCGAAGATGCTGTCGCGGGGTGTGCAGGCGCGCGCAAGAGTCTGCATGAGCAATCCTTGTTTCGGTTTCCGGCGTTCCCGCATCGGCCTAGAGCAGAGGTCCTTCGCTCACGCCGTTGGTCGAGAGGGCGATTTCGTCGGGCGCACTTGTCGGTTGGGCGAGTATCGCGGCCAATCGATGTCTGTCGCTGGAGTCGATGGGTCAGCCTCGCACGGCATCGGAGGTCGCCGACATGGCGGCCTGCAGCGTCGCTCTGCCCTGATCGCTCCACATCGAGACTCGATCGAGTCGAAGCAGGTGGCGCTCCAAGCGCAACTGGCCCCAAAGACACTGGAAGAACAGGCGGTCGGTACGAGCCAAGGCAAACTGCGCGGAGTGTATGCCACGAGAAACTGTAATGGTAGCGTCGAGGCGTTCGTGCTCCATCTGCGGCTCGGCGGTGCCATGCGGCCTGATCGAGGAGGGTCAAATCGCGCGCCGACGGCGCTGTCGGTCGCAGACGCGCCGTGCCGCTTGGGCGTCCCGCGCCAACAGCACCGCACCGATGCGCTGGATGTTGCGCGCCACTACCGCCAAGGCGACATTGGGCTTGACGCTATCGATTTGGTGCTCGCAACAGCGCTCGAGCCCGCGTGCGTCGGACCCTGCCCGAACATGCCTTGTTTGCCGTGTCGGACCGGAGGTCCGGCTGATGGTCCTTAGCATCGAACTGGCCGTGGTATCTGTCGTAATGCCTTTTGACAGGTTCCGCCCGGAATGCTTGTGTCGGCCCCCATGAGTCCTACTTTATGGCGTGAGAGACCCAAGAGAAACCGCGTTGGATGGCTTGAGGGGGAGAGCCAATTCGGTGCGCACGGAGCATATCGCCGTCGACGTGATTCATCACATCAATGTCTTTCGGAGGATTGGATGGAGACCCTTCGCTACAACTATGCTCATCGACTTCTGCATTGGCTGATTGTACTGCTGGTCCTGGGTTTGCTCACCGTCGGGGCCTTGTTGGGTAACCTCGGGTTTGAAGGACTGAAGGATCTGGTCGGATTGGAGACAACCAATCAGCTTTACGGATACCACAAGACATTCGGTATCGTCGTTCTGGCCCTTATGATTTTGCGTCTTGCGCTGAAGCGTCTTTTCCGGTCTCCGGCCTATCAGCCACCTCTGAACGGATTTGAGCGTGCAGCCAGTTTGACCGTCCATAGCCTGTTCTATGTGGCGCTGATCCTGATGCCAATCTTAGGTTGGTTGGGCACTGCGGCCGGCGGTTTTCCGGTGCAGTTTTTCGACCTCACCTTGCCCGGCCTCATCCCCGAGAATAAGGATCTCAGCAAGACGCTGTTCCAGCTTCACGGGATTGTCGGTTGGGTGATCCTCAGCTTGATCCTGATTCACGTTGCTGCCGCGATCTATCACTGGCGGATCAAACGTGACGGTGTGATGAAGCGTATGAGTCTATTCTAACGCTCTCCTCGGAGCGCGATGTCGATGCATTCGGAGATCGGCCGACGATCGGGTCGGCTCCTCTTGTCTGCATCCGAGCGCATGTCTGCTCGAGCTCGCCCGGGATCAGGTGTATCGGGTTCTTGTCGCTCAGGATCTTTTCGCGCTATATTCCCCGGCTTCGCCTTTGAGCAGAGGCGGTTTCCCTTGTGGAGGAACCGCCTTTTTTGTTTTTCGGAGACGCAGCGGGGTCTGCCGCAATGACCGAGCCCTTGATGGCCACCTATAAGCGTTTGCCCGTCGCCTTTGCGCGCGGCGAGGGCGTTTGGCTTTGGGATACGGAAGGCCGACGCTACCTCGACGCGCTTTCGGGCATCGCGGTGTGCGGGCTCGGGCATGCGCACCCGGCGGTTCGCGATGCGCTCTGCGAGCAGGCCGGTCTGTTGGTGCACACCTCCAATCTGTACCGGATCACCGAGCAGGAGCGCCTCGGCGCCATGCTGACCGAGATGTCCGGGATGGATCGGGTCTTCTTCGGCAATTCCGGTGCGGAGGCCAACGAGGCCGCGATCAAGATCGCGCGTCTCCATGCCCATAGGCGCGGGATCGAAAATCCTGCGATCCTGGTGGCCGAGAACAGCTTCCACGGCCGCACGCTCGCCACCCTCTCGGCGACCGGCAACCGCAAAGTTCAAGCCGGCTTCGAGCCGCTCGTGCAGGGTTTCGTGCGGGTTCCTTACGACGACGTCGAGGCGATCGAGACCGCGGCGGCCAACCGCCCGAACATCGTGGCCATTCTAGTCGAGCCCATCCAGGGCGAGGGCGGCATTCGCATTCCCGCGCCGGACTACGGACAGCGCCTGCGCGCGCTTTGCGATCGGCACGGTTGGCTCTTGATCTGCGACGAGATCCAGACCGGGATGGGGCGCACCGGGCGGTGGTTCGGCCATGAGCACGGCGGGACCCTCCCGGACGTGGTCACCTTGGCCAAGGGTCTCGCCAACGGCGTGCCGATCGGCGCGTGTCTTGCCCGCGGGGCCGCGGCCGAGGTCTTCGGGCCCGGTTCGCACGGTTCGACGTTCGGCGGCAATCCCCTGGTCTGCCGAGCCGCGCGCGCCGTGCTCGAGACGATCGTTGCCGAGAACCTGATCGCCAACGCGGCCGAGCAAGGCGCCTATTTACTCGACGGTTTCCGCGCGGCCTTGGGCGACGTGCCGGGGGTGGTCGAGGTGCGCGGGCGGGGTCTGATACTGGGGATCGAGCTGGATCGCCCCTGTGCCGATCTGATGGTGCAGGCGCTCGAGGCCGGCCTGCTGATCAACGTTACGGCGGAGCGCGTCATCCGGCTCCTGCCGCCCCTGATTCTGGCCCGTTCCGAGGCCGACCGAATTCTTGAAGGGCTGACTGCCCTGATCAAGCGCTGGCTGAGCGATGCTTGAGCAACGCTCCGCGGGAGAGACGATGTTCATGGATGCCGATCAGACGCAACAGGCGCAATGCCGACACTTTCTGTCCCTGCTCGATCTGAGTGCCGACGAGGCCCGTGTGTTGATCGCGCGGGCGACCGAGCTTAAGCGGATGTTGAAAGCAGGCGAGGACTATCGGCCGTTTCCGAATCGCACCCTGGCAATGATCTTCGAGAAGTCCTCGACGCGCACCCGGGTGTCCTTCGAGGTCGGCATGGTGCAGCTCGGCGGCCACGCCTTGTTCCTGTCCCCGCGCGACACGCAGCTCGGCCGCGGCGAGCCGATCGAGGACAGCGCACGGGTGCTCTCACGCATGGTCGACGCCGTCATGATCCGGACCTTCGATCACGACATCGTCGAGCGTTTCGCCGCGCATTCGCGCGTTCCCGTCATCAATGGCCTGACCGACCGTCTGCATCCCTGTCAGCTGCTGGCCGACATGCAGACTTATCACGAGTATCGCGGCGATATCCGCGGTCGACGGGTGAGCTGGATCGGCGACGGCAACAACATGTGCCATTCCTTTATGGAGGCTGCACAGGTATTCGATTTCGAGCTCAGGGTCGCCTGTCCGGAAGGGTTCGAGCCGGATGCCGATCTGCTCGCTGCGGTCCAAGGACGTTGCACCATCCTGCGCGATCCGCAGGAGGCCGCCGAGGGGGCCGATCTGGTCGTCACCGACGTCTGGGCCAGCATGGGTCAAGAAGAGGAACAGGCGAAACGCGAGGCCCTGTTCGCGCCCTTCCAGGTGGACGATGCCGTCATGTCACGGGCCGCGCCGGACGCACTCTTCATGCATTGTCTGCCGGCACATCGGGGTGAGGAGGTGTCGGCCTCCGTCATCGACGGTCCGCGCTCGGTCGTTTGGGACGAGGCCGAGAATCGGCTCCACGCCCAAAAGGCGCTGCTTGAGTTCCTCCTTCTGCGCCAGGCGTGACAGGCCGACACCACTGGTGTAGCGTTCCGATTGCCCTGACCGGAGTCACCATCGACCGCCTCGGTCACACGACTGCTCACGTCAACCCTGCGCCTGGCCGAGGATGTCCCGTGAGACGATTGGCTCTCCTCTTCTTGTGTCTCCTGTGCATCCAGGCCATGCCGATGCCTTCGGCGCTCGCCGCGACGCGCTATGT
>NZ_JAABRP010000271.1 GCF_011390875.1 Thiocapsa sp. | reverse complement strand
CGGAGGCAGTCGGTCCGACCGGACAGGTCTTCGCGGTGGATATCTCGGAGAGCTTCATTACGGCGATCGCGGCTCGCGCGGCGCAGGCGGGCTTCGGCAATGTGCTCCCGGTCCTCAGTCAGCAGAAGAGCACCGACCTACCGCCCGATAGCGTGGATCTGGTGTTCATCGCCGACACCTACCACCACTTCGAGTATCCGCGCTCGATGCTCGACTCGATCCGCCGGGCACTGGTGCCCGGCGGAATACTGGCGATCATCGATTTCAGACGCGAACCGGGGGTCAGCAGTCGCTGGATCCTGGGGCACGTGAGGGCAGGGCGAGAGGAGGTGATTCGGGAGGTCGAGCAGGCCGGTTTCAAACTGATCGACGAGCCGATCAAGCTGCGCGGAAATTATTTCGTGCGTTTTCGAAAGGTTGACGCCTGACGACCGGCACCGCTCCGATTTCACACTCTCTGCATCTTCAGGTGCTTCAATAGGGGATAGAGGTGAGCGGGTCACGCCGAGATCGGCACCGACCTTCACCCGATCGCACCACGGAGGTATCCATGAAGACGACGATGCGTAGATCCATCATAGCAGCAGCGGTCGCGGCGGCCTTCGCCGCACCCTTAGCCCTCGCCCAGCAACCCGCGCCGCCGCGCGGCCCCATGACCTTCTCGGCGTTCGATCTCGACGGAGACGGGATCGTGATCGAGCAGGAGTTCGACACCGCGCGGGCTCAACGGATGGCCGAGCGTGCGGCTCAGGGAGCACCGATGCGGGGGGCGGCCAACGCCCCGGCCTTTTCGGACTTCGACCTGAACGGCGACGGGCAGATGACGCCGGAGGAGTTTGCAACGGTGCAGCAATCCCGAATGCAGGGACGGCCCGGTGGGGGTATGGGACCGGGCGGCGGCATGGGACCCGGCGCCGGTATGGGACCAGGCGGAGGAATGGGAATGGGACCTGGAGCGGGCATGGGTCGAAATATGCCTGCCTTCGCCGAATTCGACTTGAACGGCGACGGCGCTTTGACCGAGCAGGAATTCTACGAGGCGCGGGCCAATCGCATCAAAGAGCGCTCGCAACAAGGCTACCCGATGCGAAACCTCGCGAACGCACCATCGTTCGAGGCGATCGATCTGAACGGCGACGGGCGAATCACACCCGACGAATTCACGGCGGGTCAGGCGCAGCATCTCCAACAGAATATGCGAGCGCCCTGAGTCGCCATCGGGCCGGACGATCACCCTCAATGCCGGTCCGGGAAGAGGCCGGGCATCCAGCGGGGTGCGAGGGCGGCGGGGAAAGCGAGTCTCAGGGGGGCGCGGGTGCTTTCTGATGCGAGGACCTCGCGGTCAAGCAGGGCGGAGGTGATCCGGCGTGCTTGACGGTCTCCGACCCCGAGGTGTCCGGCAACATCGCCGCGCGGCAGCTCGCCTCGGTAGAGGACCGCCTCCAAAAGGGCTCCCGACCGTGCGGGCAGGCGTTCGGCACGGATCTCGTCTTCCGCCCAAGTCCGAATGCGCTGCCGAAGTCGCTCGGGCTGAACCAATCCCTCCATGAAGTCGACTTGGTTGATGCAGACCCGGAGGAAGAAGGCCGTGAAGTCAACGAGGGCCTCCTCGCTGAGATGTCCGCGCCCGTCGAGATCGTTGCGGCGCGGAAGATCGCAGTTGGCAAGCAGTGACTTGTAGGTGCCTTCGTTGCGGGCCAATCCGCGGGCAACGGACCAGAGACCGCCGGTTTCCAGGGTCCGACGCAGAACGGCGTAGGACATCAGGCGCGCAACCCGACCGTTCCCGTCCAGCAACGGGTGTATCCACAAGAGTCTGTGGTGCGCCGTCGCCGCGGCCAGGATGGCGCCCGTTGTTCCCTGGTTGGCATAGGCGTCCTCGAACCGGGCGAGGAAGCGGGGGACGGCGCCCGGACTGACGGCGATATGGCGGCCGACACGAACGTCACGAGTGCGTAACGCACCCGGCACGACCCGCATGCGTGCCTTGGTCTCAGGCTCAATGACCCAAAGGAGTTCATCCGGAAGCCGCTCGCCGAACCGCTTGCTCAGCTCGCACAACCCGGCGACCGTAAAGGCACGATCATCGAGCCCGCCCGCGTCGATCCATGCCTGCACGGCGATATGGGCTTGCGCTTCGAGCTGGAGGTTACGTTTCTCCGGATCGCCGCTGTAGTCACCCTTGCGCGCGCGCTCGATGTCGACCGGATGAGTGTCGTGCCCCTCGATCAGGTTGCTGTAGTAACAGTTCATCGACCGCACGAGATCGGCCAAGGCGCTGACGATGCCGGACGGTAGGCTCCGACGCAGGCCGGCTGACTTCGCTGCCAGCTCAATGGCAAGGTCGGTCAAAGCGGCACGTTGCCTCGCACCTTCGCCGATGAGGAGTGGCTCCATCATGCCGACGGATTCCCCGCGGTCTAGGTCTGGCTCCGCGTCGGCCGTAATGTCCGATGGAATGTCCGCCGGGATGTCCGCTTTTTGTTCCGGTGGTTTGGCCGTCATTTCATCATCCTAGCATTGGGTTGGGGCATCTCGTACCGGCCGCGTGACGTCAGCGGTGTCCGGTTTGAAGGCCGCATCGCGAAGAGCAGACCGCGTGACAACACCGGAGGTTCATCGCCCGGACCACTCTTCAAGGATGGCAACGATGTGCGGGATGGCCTCCGGCTCGGGATCGTTCGGGAACAGGCGCGCAAGCATCCCGCGATGTGAGGCTCTTACAAGAACCGGCGAAGGAGCGCCGGGGATCCGCAGCGAAGCGAGGGGGACGACGCCGTCGCCCAAACCCTCGCCGAGGCTCGACCACCAGTCATCGAGCGCTTCGGCAAGATCGAGCGACCCGAGCTCGGCGGAGATGGCATGGAGACTCGAGGCCATCGACTCGGGTAGCTCGGTGAGAAGACCGCCGATCAGACGGACGGGAACAGATTCGGGCCAGGGCCGTCCGTTTAGATCCTCTAGAAAGGCGCTGCCGGGACGCAGATCGATCTTGGCCTCGCCGATGCCGTCGCGCAGTCCGGCGAAGAGCGAGAAACGTCGCTCCGGTCCGGCGGCCAGATGGTCGCGCAGCTCCAGCCAGATACGCAGACGCGCCCATTCCGAGCCCTGATTGGGTGTGCCGACCAGGATCACACCACGCACGGCGGCGCCCTCGACTCGCGCGGGCGCGCCCACAGGGCTTCGCCAGCGGGTAACGAAGTCGCGGATGATCAGCCCGCCCATGCTGTGCCCGATCAAGACGACCGGCCGGTCCGCCGGAAGCTCAAGCCACTGCGCGGCGAGGAGGTCGGTGCTGCGGTCGACACCTTGGTCGTTGGGATAACGGAATTCCCAGACTTCGAAACCGGCAGAACCGAGCACGGGGATGAGGTCGTCCCAGATGTCGCCGGGCTCGTCGAGCCCATGGATCAGCAGGACCCGCGGCAGGATGGGCTCGGCCCCGTCCGGGACGACCTGGATGCGCGGGATGAGACCATGCCAGCCGTCCACCGGCGCCATCGCCTGCGGAAACCACTCGTCGAGCTTGTCATGAACAAGTACCCGCAGGCGCCGCTCTTCGCGCGGATGCCCCTCGGCCCACCAGGTCCAGACCGCGACCGCAAGCAGAAGACCGATCGGGATCAGGAGCAGCGCCAAGCGACGGCGGAACCGCACGGATTTCGCAATCATGCCTTACCATCCTCCTATCGACATCACCGAACGAGACCTCCTCGCAATGGACCAAGGTGTGAAGCGCTGCAATCAAATCTATGCCATCGACCGCTGGGGCGAGGGCTATTTCGGGATCAACCCCGCAGGTCATCTCTATGCGCGACCGAACCCGAACGGCGCAACCGAGGTCGATCTGGCCCTCTTGGCCGAGCAGCTCGACACCGAGGGCCTGTCGCTGCCGGTGCTGGTGCGCTTCAACGACATCCTGCGCCATCGCGTCGAGTCGCTTCACCAGGCCTTCGTGGATGCGAGCGCGGCGAGCGGTTACAGCGGTCGCTACCAACCCGTCTATCCGATCAAGGTCAACCAGCAAGCCGGCGTGGTGCGCGAGATCCTGCGCTCCGGTCACGCGGGCCTTGAGGCCGGCAGCAAACCCGAGCTGATGGCGGTGCTGGCACTCTCGCCGCCCGAGGGTCTGGTGGTCTGCAACGGCTACAAGGACCGCGAGTATATCCGGCTCGCCCTGATCGGGAGACGGTTGGGTCTGCGGGTGCAGATCGTGATCGAGAAGCCGTCCGAGGTGGGGCTCATCCTGGAAGAAGCCGAGCGGCTCGGCGTGGAGCCCCTGCTCGGCGTACGGGCGCGGCTCGCCGCCGCGGCGGCGGGGAACTGGCAGAGCAGCGGCGGAGAAAAGGCCAAGTTCGGACTCTCGGCCAACCAGATTCTGGAGCTGGTCCGCACGCTCGAGTCCGCCGGGCGGCTGCATTGGCTCAATCTGCTGCATGCGCACCTGGGCTCTCAGATCCCGAATCTTCAGGACATCCGCTCCGGTGTCGCGGAGCTGGTTCGCTTCTATGCCGAGCTGCGCCGCCTGGGTGCGCCGATCGCGATCCTGGATGTCGGCGGCGGGCTGGGTGTCGACTACGAGGGGACCCGCACGCGCAACTACTGCTCGGTCAACTACAGCTTCGCAGGTTACGCGAGCGCCATCGTCGAGAGTGTCGCGACCGAGTGTCGGCAACGGGGCCTGCCCGAGCCTGACCTGCTGAGCGAATCGGGTCGCGCGCTCACCGCGCATCACGCTGTCCTCATCACCAACGTGATCGATCGCGAGGAGGCCGGCGGCCAAGGAGTCCTGCCCAAGTCCGACGAAGGGGATCCGCTGCTCGATGCGCTGGCCGGACAGCTTCGCGCCGCGGACCAGGCGCCGCCGCAGGAGGTCTATTCCGAGGCGCGCGAGCTGATGGCGGCCGCACGGGAGCGCTTTGCGGCGGATCGACTCGACCTCACCGGACGGGCCCGCGCGGAGGAGCTCTTCTTCGCCATCTGTCGGCGCCTGGCCGGACGGCTCGACCCGGCGATCCGACGCCACCGCGAGCTGGCCGACGAGGTCAATGCACTGCTCGCCGACAAGCTCTTCTGCAACTTCTCCTTGTTCCAGTCGATGCCGGACGTCTGGGCGCTCGATCAGATCTTCCCCATCGTGCCGATCCAGCGTCTCGACGAGCTGCCGAACGCCCGGGCGATGGTGCATGATCTGACCTGCGATTCGGACGGCTGTATCGACCACTATGTCGACGAGGGCGGCGTGGAGGCGAGTCTGCCGGTGCATGCCGGCGCCGGCTCGGGGGCACCCTATCTGATCGGTTTTTTCATGGTCGGTGCCTATCAGGAGATCCTCGGCGACATCCACAACCTCTTCGGCGACACGGATGCGGTGAATGTCGAGCTGGATGCGAGCGCGCCGGGCGGCTACCGTCTGCTCGACGCCGAGCGCGGCGACTCGACCGACGAGCTGCTGAGCTATGTCCATTTCGAGCCACGCACCCTGCTCGCGCACTATCGACGCAAGCTGGATGCCGCCGGTCTGGACCGGCCGACCCGCGAGCAATTCTTCGTCGAGCTCAAGGCCGGG
>NZ_JAABRP010000270.1 GCF_011390875.1 Thiocapsa sp. | reverse complement strand
GTTCGCCGGCCGGATGGGCAAGGTCCGCTTCTGGCACAGCTTTCTGCGCGACGACTATCCGGCCAAGCTGATGGGCAGACCCGAGGTCGCCAGTTTCCAGGAATTCTATCCATTTCTCGTTCTCTCTTCCGCGCCGGCAGCGCAGGGCTTCGATTTGTTCGAAAACCCGGCCCACCACCGGCCACGCGCGGGCTGGTGGCGTCAGGTCGGGATGTCGGACACCCGCATCCACAATCTCGACGCGGCTGCGAGCGGCCTCGAACAGCCGAGTTTCTCGCCGCTCCATCAGGCCTTACGCAAGGATGCCGGAAGCATGCGAACGGCAGCCGAAAGGGCGGCGTTCCGGCAGGTCGAGGGGCTCGGTTTCGGCGAGGATCATCCGCACTTTTCGATCCACCCGACCTTCAAGATCGAGCTTGATGAAGGGATCGATCCGCGCAGCTATGCGCCCGTCGCGGCCGATGGGGTGCGGCTCGAGCCCGAGCGCGTGGTATCGATGCGCGGCGCGAGCGCGTTCAAGATGAGCTGGGACGAGAACGATCAACTCGGTTCGATCTATTTGATCGAATGCGGACTATTCGAGGCGCTCGGCGAGCGCTCGCGGCCGCATGCGACGGTCGGGATCGATTCCGACCGGTTCGACGGCGACCAGCCCGAGGCCCGCGCGCAATGCGCCAAGTCACGCGCCGAGCGCGATCGATCTTGGATATGGCTCGCCGAGGACGAGGAAATCCGCGGCCTTTCATATCGGCATGCGAAAGCCGGCGGCATTGTCGGGATCTATGTCCACACGACGCGCTCGACGCTGGGGCCGTTCGTCGACCAACTGATCCGCCAGGGCAAGGTCAGCACTGAAGATCCGCTGCAACATATTTATCTCGATGCCGGGGTACCTTTCGGCGGGATTACCGCTGCCGGCCGCGCCGGCTTCGTCGAAGGTCTGGGCTTTTATGCCATGCAGGGCATCGAGATCTCCGGATTGACGCTCTATGCCGAAAGCGGCCAGGCCTTGCGCTTCTACCAAACCGAGCCCGACCTCTTTCACGCGATCGACTACCGACAGACGATTGCGCCCCACGGCCATCCGACCATCCGCGTGGATGGCGATGACCGGATCAGGATCAGCGGTATCGATCCGACACCCTATCGCGGCAACCAGACTAGGCCCGTGACATTCGAGCGGCTCGCCGACAAACCGCCGGTCACGCCATACGACACCTACAACAATACCTTCGTGTCGCTCTCCAAAGCGGTCAATCTACAGGCCAATTACTACGGTTACGACATTCTCGAGATGGACCCGATCCAGCTGGTCAAGACCGGCACCGCCAGGCCGATCTTTCGCGAACCCAAGGGTGAGACCCGGAATTACTACGACGCCAATCGGATCTTCGTGCCGCGCGGATTGACCTATGTGCCCGAGTTTACCGGCGAAATACATAAGACCGTGGACGATACCACCAGCTACGCAGAATTCAAGGACGCGGCGTCGAAGTCGGTCAATGCCGGTCTCGAATCCAAGGCTTTGCCATCGTTTTCGCTGTCGAATACGATGAGCGAGGCCCGCGAGACGATTTCCGAAAACAAGATGTCCAAATCGCTCGGGCTGACCAAGGCGATGTTCTACGACCTGGTTCTGGAAAAGAGCGAAATCGCGTTGAGCGAGGCATTCATCGAGCATGTCGGAATGCTGGCGAGACATGGCGACTATGCGAGCTTCATCGACGATTTCGGTACGCACTACCCCGTCGCCGTGGTCTATGGCGGGATGGGCGTGCTCGATATCGAGATGAACGAGCGCATGCGCACGAGCCTTTTGCAGAACGGCGTCGACACCAAGACCGAGATCAATCTCCTGATCGACCCCGATAGCGAAACCGGAATCAAGATCGGCAGCGAGAATCAGAACGAGAGCTCACGCCTGTTCCGCTCGATCACCGGCTCGCAGAGCGAGAACTTCTATTGGATCGGCGGCACCCACAGCGGCACGACGAGCGAATCCTGGAGCGTCGGGACCGATGGTGTGGTGCCGGTCCATGTCACGCTGCGGCCGATCGACGAGTTGCTCACGCCCCTTTTCTTCGCCGACAAGGACATCACCGTTCGCGTCCGCCGTGGTCTAAAGAGCGCCATCACCCGCTACATGGTCGAGAACAGCGATCTGGTGAACGGACTGCGACAGGTGCCCAAGCAGGGGTTCGTCGAGATCCGGATGGACAATCTCTTCTGCGGCACACCTCCCGTCATCGACACAGTCGCCAGCAATTTCTGGCGAGACAAGAACACCGGCGACATGTCCGCCCGACCTGCCAATGCGCGGCCCAAGGTGGCGACCGTCTATCCGATGCTGCATTTCACAGCCTATGATGCCTTCGGCCGGCAGTTGATCAATTTCGGCGGCACCGACAGTGACGAGGCCGAAAAACACGAGCCGCTCCAGGTCATCTGCAACACCCGCAACGACATCATCGCCAAGAGTCCGTATCTGCAATCGACCAAGGTCGGACGCTTCGCGCTCTCGGTCGATCACGTCCTCGACGGCGCCGTCATCCAGGTGGTCGACCAGCGTAGCATCGAGCACCATGCGATCTACCCGCCCCTGCATTTCGACAAGAAGGATCAGGTGATCGACGCCATCGAGGTCGGCGCTACGCTCGGGCTCAAGGCGCTCTGGGACGAATATGTCGGCGACGGTTCTCTAACCGTGAAGGGGCTGAACAAGGATGACGAGAAGCCTCCGCCCGCCCCCGAAGACATGCCTCCGCACAACCTCCTAGCTTACGCCCTCTTCTGCGAGACCCCCGATGTCAGTCCTTGCCCGTCGGTCAGCAAGCAGAGCATCATCGAGCGAGTCGGGATCTGGCAGAGACACCGGATCACGCTGCTGCCGCCGCCGGCCAAATGCGACTATTGCGTGCCGCATGTGCTCGAATATTCAGTGAGGTACATCCAATGAGCGGGGACATGTGGAGAAGGCTGTCGCCCGCCGTGTGGGTTCTCGTGGCGTCCCTTCTGCTGGCGGCGCCTTCGGTCTTTGCCGAGGGCGAAAGCGAGGACGAGGCCGAAGAGAATACGGTTGACAACACGGCCAGCACCTCGACCCCGGGGCGCGTCGAGCCACGTCGTGAAAGGCCCGGCGGCGAGGTATCGGCGGGCCTGACCGGGCGTGCTGCAGAAAGGGGCGAGCACATCGCCGGGCGGCGGGACGACTTCTTCGCCGCCGCCACGAGGGCGCGGCGGGGGGCGGATTCGTCCAGCGACCGCTATCCGGCATGGCGGTCCCGGTATGACGGCCTTCTGAACGCCGAGCAAAGCCGGCTGCCACAGGGCAGGCGGGTACGGGTGGGTGCATTGGAGGGCACGATCGCGCAGCACATGACCGACCTTTTCGTTGCGGACAGCAACAGCCACGATCGTGACGTCGACACCGCAATCGCCGGGTTCCGGGAACGCTACAGCCACGCCACGGTCGAGAAGTTCCTCGGATACCTGGACGCCAAAGACACAGAATTCCGCAACACGCTGGACAAGCTGGACACGTCGAAAGCGGGTGAACAGCGGCGGGCGGATCTGACCCATGTCCTGCTCAACACGCTGCCCGCCCTGCGCGCCGAGATCGCGCTCTATCGAGAGCTGAAGGACATGAGACTGGGAAGCGATTCCGAGGCTCGCAATGCGTTCTCGGCCGCCATGCAGAACGGTTTCAGGCAGGAAGCCGCGCGGCTGCATGACCACCAGCTCGAATTCGACGACGAGAGTGTGCGACTGGCCCAACTCGAGCGTTCCGGCGGCGCCAATGCCGAGGTCTACCGGATCGACTCCGATTGGGAGCGCGGCCGGGTGGCGAAGCCGCGGGAGGGTGAGGGCAATGCCGCCTTTAAGCCCGACGCGATCAACGATGTCAGCATGCTGATCAACGACACCGGCATCGAGACGGGACCCGCCATGCGCCTCGGTGCGCGTCAGGTCGCGTTCAAGCGGATTGCGGACGCCCTGGGCCTCGGCCGTCTGGTGCCGCGCACCGAGCTCGGCCGCATCGATGGCAGGCACGGCGCCATCCAGGGCTGGGTCGAAGGCGAGCCGCCCATCGGCTTCGAGCGCGAGGAGGTCACCGACCCGCAGGAGCTCGAGCGATACGGCAACTTCCTCGATTGGTCGGGAAAATTCGTCGACGATCTCGCCCGACAATACGGTGTCAGCGAATCCAACGCTCGCGCCCAGCGCGACATCGGTCGTGACGATATCGACGTCAACAAGATCAGGCGGGAACGGGACGGCAAGATCACCCGGATGAAGGGCGCCGAATTCAGGACCGCTGCCGGAGAGGCAGTGCTCGCTGACCCCGATCTGATCCGCGACCTGGCCAATGCCGAAATCCTCGACCGGCTATGCGGCCAGTTGGACCGGCATTCCTACAATTTTCTGATCACCGCTGACCGCGAGTTGCGACTGATCGACAACGATCAGGCTTTCGGGCACGAGCTGACCGCTATCGGCGAGGCACGCGGCTCGCAAGCCAAGCTGGCCAGCCGGATGGACGCCGACCTGGCGCAGGCCATCATCGATATCGACCCGGCGGTGATGCGGATCGAGACCATGGGATTGCTGACGACCAAGGAGCAGGACGCTCTCGTCGCCCGCCTCGCGTCACTCAAGGGTCACGCCCAGAGGATCAAGGATGCTGGCGGACTGATCTATCGGAACCCGCGCGATGCCGGCGATCTCGACTGGCGCTCGGAAGGCCCGCGGCAATGGTCCAAGACACCGTCGGAAAACAAGCCGCAAACCTATTATGCGCGGATCGCCGAGATACCGGTGCGTGACGATGGGTGAAAGGGTCGGAAAGAGCCGGCACGCTCAAACTGAACTGCCCGGGTTCACGGGAGAGTAGAAGTCTCCCGGGATGAGTCCTATGGATCGGAAGAAGCCGATCCCGAAATACGCGGCCGAGTGTCGCGAGCGCGGAGCTCGGTCATGTCGCGAAAGACCGAAGTCACGAAATAGGCCCGTCCGGACTCGCTGAAACGGCCTTTTCGCAGGTCATCGTAAGGCACGGCGCGTTTGACCCGATCCGAATACATTCGCACCTACGCTTGATCGGCAACCGAGGTCTTACACGATACGAAAACGCATCCGTAGGTGCGAATTTGTTCGCATGAGCACGAGCGACCGCGCCCGTAACTGCTGCACACAAAAAAAGGGGCCTCACGGCCCCTTATCCAAACACCGAACCGGACGCGATCAGCCCAGCAGCGGTGCAATCGTCAAACTGACGATGGCCATGACGTTGATGAGGATGTTCATCGAGGGACCGGAGGTGTCCTTGAAGGGATCGCCGACGGTGTCGCCCACGACGGTGGCCGAGTGAACGGTCGAGCCCTTGCCGCCGAGGTTGCCTTTTTCGACGAACTTCTTGGCGTTGTCCCAGGCACCGCCGGCGTTGGCCATCATGAGGGCGAGCAGGACGCCGGCGAGCAGGGCGCCGCCGAGCATGCCGCCCAATGCCTCCGGACCGATGCCGAAGCCGACGACAGCGGGTGCGCTGACGGCGATAACGCCGGGCAGGATC
>NZ_JAABRP010000269.1 GCF_011390875.1 Thiocapsa sp. | reverse complement strand
CTGCCGCGACGGCGGCCAAGACCAGGAGGGTCAGTTTGACGGGGAGTTTGAAGAGAAACATGGGTGTCGTCCTTGGATCATCGAAAGGGCGCGCGCACGGCTCGCGCTTCGCGTGAAAATATCCTTCATTCGATCGGTGAGAATCGTGTACCGGTGCTCATTTCGTAACCTCTCGGCAAGCTGCAGGGGAAGAGCAATTGGCCACCACCAGCGGCGTGTCGGCCCGTCGGCCTTGATCGTCACTCCGGCCATCGCGGCACTTAGCGCAGTGCGCCACGGGGCATGCGTGACACCGCAGAGCTGGTGTCACGAGATACTGATTTTTTGCTGAATCGTATGAGCAAAGCCGGTCCGTCGGGT
>NZ_JAABRP010000268.1 GCF_011390875.1 Thiocapsa sp. | reverse complement strand
AATCCCGAGATACGCACTCGCCATTCAGACCCATGTCATGACCCGGAAGATCCTGCCCATCGACATCCAGACCTTTCGCGAGATCCGCGACGGTGACCACTACTATGTCGACAAGACCGACTTTGCTCGGCGTCTGATCAGCGAAGGCAAATATTACTTCCTGTCGCGCCCGCGTCGCTTCGGTAAGTCTCTCTTTCTCGACACACTCGGCGAGCTGTTCGCGGGCAACGAGCCCTTGTTTCGCGGCCTTCATGTTCATGACCACTGGGATTGGACGACGCGCTATCCGGTCATCCGTCGGTGATCAAGGACTCCGACGCCCATATCCGCTTTGCCTTGCTGACCGGGGTCAGCAAATTCAGCAAGGTCAGCCTCTTCTCGGGGCTCAATAATCTGCGCGATGTCACCCTGTCACGCGAGTATTCGGCCATCTGCGGCTACACCGAGACGGATCTGGACTGTGTCTTCGGCCCGGAGCTCGAGGGGTTGGATCGCGAGCGGATCCGGCTTTGGTACAACGGCTACAACTGGACCGGCGAGGCCGTCTACAACCCCTTCGATGTGCTGTTGCTGTTCAAGGAGCGCCAGTTCCGCCCCTGGTGGTTCGAGACCGGCACCCCGGCCTTACTCGTGGACATGCTGACCGAACGCGAGACCTGGCTCCCCCGGCTCGGCCACATGGAGACCGACGCCACCCTGCTCTCCGCCTTCGAAGTCGACCACATCGCGACCGAGGCGCTGCTCTTCCAGAGCGGTTATCTCACCATCGAGCGCGAGGAGGAGATCAGCGGAACTTATTTTTATCAACTGCGCTATCCCAATCGCGAGGTCGACCAAAGCCTCAACGGCGCCTTGCTGACCGCTTGGACCCCGCCCGACCAGACCGAGGTGCAACACCGCAAATCCCTCCATCGACTGCTGCTGGCCAATGACTTTGACGGACTGAAACAGCTCTTCACCGCCTTCTTTGCGAGCATCCCCAACGACTGGTATCGCAACAACCCGATCGCCCGCTACGAGGGCTATTACGCGAGCGTCTTCTACGCCTATTTCGCCGCACTCGGATTGGATCTGACCCCGGAGGAGAGCAGTCACGCCGGCCGGCTGGATTTGGCCCTGCGGTTCAACGGGCAGATCTATCTGTTCGAGTTCAAGGTGGTCGAACTGGAACCCGAGGGCCGAGCCTTGCAGCAGATCAAGGACCGCGGCTATGCAGACAAGTACCGCGCCGACGACCAACCCATCCATCTGATCGGCGTGGAGTTCAGTCGCGAGCGCCGACAGGTGGTCGGCTTCGCGGTCGAGACCCTGAACTGTGAGCTGAGCCGATGATGTCCGAACCCGCCATCGCACCGCACATCCAGGTCATCGATCGTGCTGCCGCCCTGCTCGACGCCATCGCCCGTTATTCCGAGCCGGTGAGTCTCAAGATCCTGGCCGCCGAGACCGGGCTGCATGCCTCGACCGCGCATCGCATCCTGGCCTCGCTGATCCAGAACCGGTTCGTCGAGAAGGACGCGGTCGGGGGTTACCGTCTCGGGCTGCGGTTGCTGCAGTTGGGTGTGAGACTGCACGCCAACGTCGATGTCCGCGCCATCGCCCGACCCGTGATGGAGGCGCTGCGCGACCGGCTGGGCGAGACCGTGAACTTGACCATCCGCGAGGGCGACGCGGTGGTCTATATCGAGAAGGCGACGCCGAACCGGATGATCCACGTGCAGCAACTGGTCGGCTCCCGTGCCCCTCTGCACGTCACCGCGGTCGGCAAGCTGATGCTGGGTGCCGCCGGCGAGGAGGCGATCCGGGCCTATGCCACGCGCACCAACCTGCCCGCCTACACCCGCAACACCGTCAGCACACTCCCCCGCCTGCTCGCCGAATGTCGCGAGTCGCTGGCGCAGGGGTATGCCTTGGACAACGAGGAGGCCGAGCTCGATGTCGGCTGCATCGGCGTGCTGCTCTACGACAGCACCGGCAACGTGAGCGCCGGTCTGTCGGTCTCTGCCCCGATCGAGCGCCGTCGGCTCGAGTGGGCCGCCGATCTCATCGAAGCCGCCGAGCGCATCTCTGCGCAGCTCGGGCATCAGCCGCCGCGTGCGCAGTCCCTTGCGGTCTGATCGCTTCGCCAGCCCGCGACAGCAATGCCTGCGGGGTCGCCGCAGTCCGCGACCCGACACGCCAGCCGGTCGAGCCGCGCCGGCTCGCACCAAGGCTTCCGCTTTTCGCAACTTAGCCGCAACACCTCCGCCCCGCACTCGCAACTGCACGGCAACACATCCGCATCAGTAGGCATTTCGGAGATGCCAACAGAACCTGTGGATAAGGGTGTGGAGAAAGTCTGATCAACGCGCCCGAAGGCTTACGGTTGCTCGACTGAAAACAGATCGGTCAGATCTTGATCGCCTAATTTTCGCTTGTAAAAACAATTAATTGACTTTTCGT
>NZ_JAABRP010000267.1 GCF_011390875.1 Thiocapsa sp. | reverse complement strand
TTAAAAAACAATAGATTGACGTTTCGTGAACGATCGGCAATCGATCGTTCGCAACATCAAGGACACGGCGAGAAGGCGCTTGGAACCCATGTGTACAACCGGTTTGTCAAGGCTTGCGCGACGTCCCTTCGCTGTCGAGTCGACGGACGGACATCGCCGGCCCGTGCATAAGCTCGGACCCGCGCCGATACGGCAGGCACCCGGATGAAAACATCTGAATATACTGATAAATCGAGCAAGCCCGACGGTCCGGCCGAGGCTTGCACTTGCCGTGGAAAAGGCACAGCATTGAGCGGCCGGACGCGACCGATCGGAAGAATCGGCGGTCCTACCGCCCACCGCAAGCAGTCAGCCACCCGGACAAGACGTAAAAGAGCATGACGCCAAGCGATCTCAAGCCCGTTCGCGACCACATCGCCTCCCGCATCATCGGCCAAGCATCCTTCATCGACAGCATGCTGATCTGCCTGCTGAGCGACGGGCATCTCTTGGTCGAGGGCATGCCGGGTTTGGCCAAGACGACTGCAGTGAAGGCGCTGGCCGATGCACTGGAGGGCGACTTCCACCGCATCCAGTTCACGCCGGATCTCTTGCCCTCGGATCTGATCGGCACCGACATCTATCGCCACGAGAAGGGCGAGTTCGAGTTCCGACCCGGTCCGCTCTTTCACAACATCCTGCTCGCCGACGAGGTCAACCGCGCGCCGGCCAAGGTCCAATCGGCCTTGCTGGAGTCCATGGCGGAGCACCAGATCACGGTCGGTCTCAGGACCTATCCGCTGCCCAAGCTCTTCATGGTGCTGGCGACCCAGAACCCGGTGGAGCAGGAAGGCACCTATCACCTGCCCGAGGCACAGCTCGACCGCTTCCTGATGCAGGCGGTCGTCACCTATCCCAGTCGCGACGAGGAGCTGAAGATCCTCGAGCTCGACGCCCGACAGCAGAAGGAGCCCGAGACCGCGCCCGTCGAGCGCCTGAGTCAGGCCGATCTCTTCGCGATGCGCCGCGATGTGGCCGGGCTCTATCTGGATCCGAAGCTGCACAGCTATATCGTCGATCTAGTGCAGGCAACCCGCCAGCCCAAGCTCTACGATTCAGATCTGGGGCGCTGGTGTCGGTTCGGCGCCTCGCCCCGTGCCAGTATCGCGGTCGCCCGCTGCGCCCGCGCGCGTGCCTGGCTCGACGGCGACGATTTCGTCGCACCTCATCATATTCAGGCCGTCGTCCCCGAGATCCTGCGCCATCGTCTGCTGCTGACCTTCGAGGCCGAGGCCGAGGGTGTGACCACGGACGTCTTCGTCAACCGACTGCTGACCCTGGTGGCCATCCCCTGACATCCCCCCTGAGATCGGCCGCCGTACGATGAGCCTCTATCCCCGTCTCGACGACCTGCTGGAGCTGCGCCATCAGGCCCACACGCTCGGGCTGCCCTCCCACCATCTCGTCAACTCGACCTTCGCCGGACTCTACGCGTCGGTCTTCCGCGGCGCCGGGGTCAACTTCGAGGAGGTGCGCGAGTACCGCGAGGGCGACGACATCCGCTATATGGATTGGAAGGTGACGGCCCGCACCAACGAGCCGCACATGAAGATCTTCCGCGAAGAGCGCGAGCGCTCGGTGGTGCTCTGCGTGGACAAAGGTCCGCACATGGCCTTCGGCACGCGCGGGACCTTCAAGTCGGTGCAGGCGGCCCGTGCGGCGGCCCTGATCGGCTGGGCGGCGAGCCGGCTCAACGACCGGGTCGGCGGACTCGTCTTCGGTGATCCATCCACCGGACTCCAGCACTTTCGCCCCTCGCGCGGTCGCCGCGCGCTCTGGCAACTGCTGCGCGCCCTGACCGTGCCCGGCGCCGAGCTGGATCCCTCCATCGACTGTCTCGGCGGTGCGCTGCGGCGGGCGACCTCGGGTCTGCCCACCGGCTCGCTCGTCTTCGTGATCGCGGATCTGAATCGCGATGCCATGGGCTTGGAGTCAATCCTCGGCGACCTCGGACAACGCAACTCGGTCGCACTGATCCCGGTCGACGACCCGGCGGATTGGGAGATCCCGGCGATGGGCATCACCACCTTCACCGGCACCGACGGCACGCTGGTCGAGGTCGACACCGACGACCCGCAGGCCCGGCGCAGCTATCGTGCGGCATGGGAAGAGCGGCGCGCCCTGCTGCAGGCGGTGGTCCATCGGCTCGGGATCATCCTGCTGCCGGTGCGGACCGATGCCGAGATCCATCTCAGCCTGATCCGCGCCTTGGAGCAGCGGGCGCGCTCGCGGGCGGTGTGATGGACCCGATCCTCGCCCCCTCCCCGCCCGTCGCGATGCTGCGCGATATCCACGACATCCCGCCCATCCCCTGGTGGCCACCGGCCCCCGGCTGGTGGTTGCTGGCGATCGCCCTGACGCTGCTCGCCCTCTTCGTTTGGCGCTCGCGTGCCCGCATCAGCTTGCGCATCCCCATCCCCGGCATCACGCTCGGCACTTGGCGCTGGGAGGCCGCGGCCGCGCTCCGCGATCTCAAGCGCCGTGCCGTCAAGGGCCAGGACGCCAAAGAGACACTCGGCGAGCTCTCCGAGCTGCTGCGCCGCATCGCCATGGCGCGGCTCGGGCGTTCGGCCTGCGCGGGCCTCGTCGGAACGGCTTGGCTTGATTGGCTCTCGGCACAGGATCCGAACGGCTTCCACTGGCATGAGCGGGGACGCATCCTGATCGACGCACCCTATGCGCCGGCCGGCGTACTTCACAGCCGCGTCGGCGCAAAGGATCTCCTGGCCCTGATCGACGCGGCACTCGCCTGGGTCGAGGTCCGCGACACGCCGCAGGGTCGACGCCACGGTCTGA
>NZ_JAABRP010000266.1 GCF_011390875.1 Thiocapsa sp. | reverse complement strand
AAATCGAATGCGAGGCCCTGCTCGGGATTCTGTTGGCGTGTCTCGACCGGGAGTCCGAGCCGCAGCAGTCCGTAGGCCAAGCGCCGCTTGCCGCGTTCGATGCGTGCCCATTTCTCGAGGTTGCCGGGCCGCCCGAGGTTAGGCACGGTGCGATTCGGGGCGCAGGCGATACAGAGAACGGCGGGGTCATCCGCCGGCACCATCCAATTGCAGACGTCGTGCTCGGTGTAGTTGAGGCATTTGCGGTAGTGGCGGGTCGCACACGGAGCCGAGTTGGATGCGGGAGGACGTTTGCGGAAGAGGCGAGCGAAGAAGCCGGGAGGTCGGGCGCGGGTCGAAGGGGACGAGGGCGCCGCCGTCCAGATTCCGTCTCCCGCATCGACGAGCGCCGAGAGCCGCATCTGATCGGGGAGGAAGCCCAAGCCTGCGCCGCAGCGCGTGCATCGGGTGTTTTCGAAGAAGACCGGTTGACCGCAAGACTGACAGACGAATGTCTTCATGATGGCGGTAGTTCCAGACCTTTAACACGATGATGCCGCGAGGTCCGTGCCCGGAGACCCGGACAGGGATCTCACCGCCGTCAGCCGAATCAGCGGCGGAAGAGGACGACTGCAAGTCGTCGATCCCGGGGTCCCGGGGTCCCGGGGGCCCGGGATGTTGCCGCTTCGCGACGATCGCCGGCGTCGCCTCCGGCCGGGCGAATCAACGAGGCCGCCGGAGGCGATCTCGCGGGCTACTTGAAGCGCGAGAAGGCGTCCATGAATGCCTTGCTCGTGGATTCCCACGCGCTCTCCATGCCCTTGCGCATGTCTTCCCAGGCCGCTTCGCTCGCGTTGGTCATCTTGCTCAGCATCTCGCGGGCCTCGTCCTGTTGTTGCTTCAGCCGCTCCATTTGCTCCTCGTAGTGCAGCTTGATGTCGGCTTGGGCGCTCTCGGATTTGGCCTGCAGCTTTTCCATGTCCGCGTCCCACTCGTCCATCTTGGCCTTCATCTTTTCGATGTATGCTTTTCGGTCGATCATTGTCGTTTCCTCCATCGAGACTTATCAGGGCATGCACGGATTGCGGGTCGGAGTATTCCGCGTCCCCGTGCCGAAAGCAACCGCGTCCGGCGCGGCCATTGGATCTGATCAATCCGGCCGAGAGCGATGCCCGTAGATGCGCGACAGCCTGTCCGGACGGACGCCGAGTGCATAGGCCAGTCGCAACCACCACATCAGCAGAACCGTGCGCGCGACACCCTTGCTCTCCCAGCGTCGCCCCGAGGTGATGACGCGGTCGCGCAAACACAGCGGGCGACCGTCGCGCTTGAGTCGACGCGAGAGTGCGATGTCCTCCATCAAGGCGATGTCGGGAAAACCGCCGACGCGCTCGAACAGGGCTCGGTCTACGAAGATCGCCTGATCTCCCGTGGCGATTCCGGTAAGACGCGAGCGTTGACTCATGCTCCAGGCGATGAGCGGGAGGAGTGGATGGCGGCCCTCGATCCGCACGTCGAAGCGGCCCCAGGATCGCCCGCTGCGTGCGAGCAGGTCGGGAAGTCGGAGCAGTGCCTCGATCGGCGCTCGCGTGTCGGCATGCAGAAAGACCAGGAGATCGCCACGGGCCGCCGCGGCGCCGACGTTCATTTGGGCGGCACGGCCGCGCGGTGCGCTCAGAACGCGGTCCGCAAGGGGCGCGGCAATACCGGCCGTGCCGTCCGGACTCTCCCCGTCGACCACCAGGATCTCGCCGTCGGCCGCGCGGATGGGTGCGAGCTCATCCAGAAGCGCGACGATGCCCCGTGCCTCGTTGAGGGTCGGGATAATGACGGAGATGTGCGGAGGGTTACGCACCATTCGGGAAACGTCTCGGTCGTTTCACTCGGCTGTGTCTGCGAGGGGTTCGTGATAGGCTTCGAACGTCTTCCGACACCTTCACCAAGGCCCATGACATCATAGGGAAAACGATGCCCGACGCCATCAGAATACCGATCCTCGTCACCGGCGGCGCAGGCTATATCGGCAGCCATGCCTGCAAGCTTTTGCATCAAGCCGGTTATCGGCCCATCGTCTACGACAATCTCGTCTATGGCCATCGCTGGGCGGTGCGATGGGGGCCCCTCGAAGAGGGCGACATCCAGGACCGCGCGCGTTTGGACGCGGTGTTCGAGAGCCATCGCCCCGCTGCGGTGATGCACTTCGCTGCATATTGTTACGTCGGAGAATCCGTCAAGGACCCCGGCAAATACTACCGCAACAATGTCGCCGGGACCCTGACGCTGCTCGAGGCGATGCGCGATCACGGCGTCGCCCCGCTCGTGTTCTCGAGCACCTGCGCCACCTATGGTGTCCCGCGCAGCGAGCGCATCGCCGAGGATCATTCGCAGAACCCGATCAACCCCTACGGCGCATCCAAGCTCATGGTCGAGCGCATGCTTGCGGACTTCGATACGGCCTATGGTCTGCGCGCAATCGCGCTGCGTTATTTCAACGCCGCCGGCGCGGACCCGGACGCCGAGATCGGCGAGGACCATGATCCGGAAACCCACCTGATCCCGCTCGCCATTGCGGCCGCCGCCGGAATCGGACCCGGACTCACCGTCTACGGCACCGACTACGACACGCCGGACGGAACCTGCATCCGTGACTACATCCATGTCGCCGATCTCGCCCA
Source organism: Thiocapsa sp. (assembly GCF_011390875.1). Classification (GTDB taxonomy): domain Bacteria; phylum Pseudomonadota; class Gammaproteobacteria; order Chromatiales; family Chromatiaceae; genus Thiocapsa. The sequence goes on along the minus strand of NZ_JAABRP010000266.1, from coordinate 3,016 downwards.
AGCACACCTCCGGGCGCTCGACGCGTTGCTCGGCGGGGCGCCGAGTCGCGTCTACAACCTCGGCAACGGCCAAGGCTTCTCGGTGCGCGAGGTCATCGCCGCTACCGAGCGGGTCACGGGTTTGACCGTACCCGTCGAATACGGCGCGCGGCGCGCCGGCGATCCTCCGCGATTGGTCGGGGATGCGAGCCGCATCCGCGGCGAGCTGGGTTGGGTGCCCGCGTACGCGAGCCTCGACGCGATCATCCGCACCGCGTGGGATTGGCACCGCGGGCCGGCCTTGGAGCGAAAGAACGGGGCATAGGACGATTTCCGGGAACAGTATCCCGACGGCGCATGCCTGAAGGCGTAGGGCGAAGTCGGGAACACTTAAAAAACAGCCGAAAAATGTAGGATGGGTAGAGCGACAGCGAAACCCATCCAGCCCGCGCCAAGGGCATCAGACCGAAAACCGGCAACGCGGCGGTTTGGAGGATGGGTTTCGCTGATGCTCTACCCGCCCGTTCATCTAACCGCGCCCGGTGCGGTATGCGTCATGTGTTGACGTGGTTTGGCCGCGCCCGCTCCGACGATTCTCGGAGCGGGCGCGGTTTAGGATTAATGCTCATGCCCGACATAGAGTCGGGTGAGCGCCTCGCGATAATCGGCCAGGATCTTGGCCCGTTTGAGCTTCATCGTGGGGGTCATGCGGTCGTTCTCGATGGACCACGGGCAGGCGGCCAAGGCCACGCGGCGGATCTTGGCATGACCGGGGAAGCCGGTGAGCCGGCTCTCGATCCGCTTGTGCAGGACCGGCTCGAGTCGGCCGTCGGCATCGGCGACCATGGGATCGGTCGGCAGTCCTTCGGCCTTCGCCACCTCCGTGTAGACATCCGGGTTCAGCACCACGAGCGCGCTCAGGAAGGGGCGTCCCTCGCCGATGACCAGGACCTGCTCGAAGAGCGGGTCGCCGGTGATGGCCATCTCGATGTCCGCGGGCGGGACCTTCTCGCCGTTGGCGAGCACCAGGATGTCCTTGATGCGGCCGGTGATGAAGAGGTGGTCGTCCTGGACGCGCACTTGGTCGCCGGTCTTGAGCCAACCCTCGCCGTCGAGCACCTCGGCGGTTGCTTGCGGCTGGTTCCAGTAGCCCGACATGACGCCGGGCGAGCGCACGATCAGCTCGTCGAGATCGCCGATCCGGTACTCGAGTCCCGGCAGCGGCCGGCCGACACTCTCCGGGATGTTGTCTTCGAGCGGACTGACGCTGATGACGGGGCTGGTCTCGGTGAGTCCGTAGCCCTGCACGAGCGGGACGCCGAGGCCGATGAAGACGCGTGCGATGTCTGGCGCCAGGGGGGCGCCGCCGCAGACGGCAACCCGCAGTCGTCCGCCGAAACGCGCGCGAATCTTGGCGCCGACCAGCGCATCGAGCAGCGGGGCCGCGATCAGACGCGGGTGCCGGTGCGATCGACCTTGGCTGTGCTCGAAGCGATCCCAGCCGATGCTCACCGCCTTTTCGAACAGCCGGCGCTTGAGCGCGGATTCGCCGTCGAGGCGTTCGCGCAGCTTTGCATGGACGCGCTCGAAGATGCGCGGAACCGCGATCATGACGGTCGGTTGAATCTGCAGCAGATCCTCGGCTAGGTGCGGGATCGATCGGGCAAAGGCGACGCTGCAACCCGCCATGATCGGCAGAACACACCCGGCGGTGCGCTCGAGGGTGTGGGAGAGCGGCAGGAAGGAGAGGAAGCGGTCTTCGGGCCTTGCCGGAATGAGCTTGAGCGACGCCTCGGCGTTCCAGAGGATGTTGCGATGGCTGAGCATCACCCCTTTCGGATGTCCGGTCGTGCCGGATGTGTAGACGATGGTCGCCAAGGCGTCGGGGTTGTCGACCCGATCGATGGGCCGGTGATCGGAAGGGGTCAGCGCCTCGCCGAGCCAATCGCCGACTGCCCGCGTGCCTTCGGGAAGTTCCGCTTCGCCCGGTTCGAGTACCAGCAGGCGCTTGAGCTCGGCGAGCGTCGGATCGATGGCCGACAACTTGGCACGTTGCTCGGCAGTCTCGAGCAGCAGGAGTCGCACACCGGCGTCGTCCAGGATGTGCCGGACCGCCTCCGCCCGGTCGTCGGGATAGAGCGGAACCGTGACCAGGCCCAGACCGAGCGCGGCCAGATCGAAGGCGACCCATTCGCGCCGATTTCGCATCATGACGGCCACACGGTCTCCGGGGGAGAGACGTTCGCGCGCCAACGCCGCCTGCCAATGTGCGACCGCCCGAGCGGTGTCGCGCCAGGTGGTCTCGATCCAGGTCTGCGTTCTCTCGTCGAACTGAAGGTAGGCGACCGCATCCGGGGTGCGCCCGACACGTTCGAGCAAGAGGCCGCAGAGGCTGACCGCCTCCTCGGCCGAGATGAGATCGAGCAGGCGTGTCGAGACGCCTGTCGTTGCGGTTTGGTCGAACAGCAACATGTCAGTGTCCTCCTCGATAGAGTCCGGCCGGAGTCAACTGCCAGCCCCGGTCCGGTCTGAAGTGACGGCCATGGTCGCGTTGGAGCGCATCGAGGCGCTCGCGCATGCGCTCCCAGCCGCCTTGGGCGATCTCGTGAAGCGGGCCGCCGCGGTGCGGGGCGAAGCCGGTGCCGAAGATGACCCCGGCGTCGAGCAGGTCCGGAGCCTCGACGACGCCCTCGCGCAGACAGGCGACACACTCGTTGAGCAGGCGGAAGATCAGCCGCTCGGTCAGGTCATGCGGCGGCCGATCGCCATGCGGTAACGACTCACGCATGACCTGTCCATCGCGGTAACGATAGAACCCCTGTCCGCTTTTCTTCCCGAGCCTTCCGTCCGCGACCATCCGGCGCAGACGTTCCGGTGTCTCTTCCGGGGCGGTCAAGGTGGGCCCGAGCGTGTCGGCGACGGCCAGACAGATGTCGAGCCCGACCGTATCGGCGAGCGCCAGCGGGCCCATCGGCATCCCGTAGTCGACCGCGGCCTTGTCGATGGCGGCAATGGAGACGCCCTCGTCGAGCAGATC
>NZ_JAABRP010000265.1 GCF_011390875.1 Thiocapsa sp. | reverse complement strand
CCGAGACCTGCGGCGGAACGATATCGGGAAACTGCGCGACCGGGATGCGCGTGATGGCGATCAGCCCGGCCAGCGTGATGACGACCGAGATGACGATCGAGAGCCGCGGCCGGTCGATGAAGACGTCGGAGATCATTGCTCGAGTGCTCCGGCGGCGCTCGTTGCAGGCGCGGCGCTCACGGCCTGACCGGGCCTCACCTGCTGGATCCCTTGCGTGATGACCAGCTCCCCTTCGACCAGACCCTTGGTGACGACGGCATCCGCCCCCTTGTTCTGCCCCGTCTCGATGCGACGCGTTTGGGCCTTGCCGTCGGCATCGAGGATCATGACGTAGACGCCTTGCTGATCGACCTGAAGCGCCGATTGCGGGATCAGGATCGCCGATTCGGGTGCACCCGCTTCGAGCAGGACGCCGACATACTGCCGATCGACGAGGATGCCGTCCGGGTTCGGCAGCTCGGCGCGCAGGGTGACCGAGTCCGTCCCCGGATCCGTGGTCACGTCGACGAAATCCAGACGCCCCGCGTGCTCGTAGAGTGTGCCGTCCGGCAGGCGCACACGCACCTTCACATCGCGAGCGTTGCCGCCCTTGTCTTCGATGGTTTGGCGCGCACCGAGCAGATCACGCTGCGTTACCGGGAACTGCACGTAGATGGGATCGCGACTCACGATCGTCGCCAAGGTGCCCGAGGCGGGACCGACCAGATTGCCCACCGTGTAGCTCGCAAGCCCGATGCGGCCGGCGACCGGCGCCGTGATTGTCGTATAGCTCAGATCGAGCATAGCCTGTGTCAGGGCGGCCTGCGCAAGCGTAATGCCCGCCTTCGCGATCGAATCCGCGGCCTGCAGCTCGTCGACGGAGGATTGCGAGATGTTCTTGGCCTTGACCAACTCCAGTCCGCGCGCCAACTGGGCGGCGGTATTCAGTTGATCGGCCCGTGCCTTTTCCAGATCGGCCTGGCGCTGCTCGACTGCGGCCGCGTATTGACCGGGCTCGATCACGAAGAGGACCTCGCCGACCTTGACCTCTTGGCCCTCGGTGAAGCGACGTTCTTCGAGGAAACCCTCGACCCGAGCACGCAGATCGACCCGGTTGACCGCGATCACCCGCCCGACGAAGGATGCCTCCTCGTCGACATCCCGGGACGCTGCGGCAACCACGATCACCGAGGGCGGTGGCATCTCCGGCGCGGGAGCGTCGGGTTTACCGCAGCCCGACAGAGTCAAGCCACCGACGAGAAGGCCGCAGACCAGTCGCCCGAGTCGACGCGAGACGCGGCGGGTTTCGAACAGGCCTCCCGAATCAGGCTCCGAGACATGCACGCTGTAGGACATCGTCAGGCATCCTTGATAAAGGTCGACGGCCGAAGTCTAGCCGAAATGACTCGCCTGCGGCCGATCGTCGCCGCGCTCCAAGCCGACGCGGCGCGTCGCGGGCATGCTACCGTAGCGCTTTTTCAACGAGGAACGACATCGTGCCTGTGCGTGCTCTCAAGCATCCACTGCGGCTGGCCCTGCTGCTGGTTCCCCTGCTCGGACTTGTCCTCCCGAGCGCACCGTCGGAGGCATCGGGGCGACCGACGATCGGCCTGGCGCTTTCCGGCGGCGGTGCGCGCGGCGCGGCGCACGTCGGCGTGCTGAAGGTCATCGAGCGGATGGGGATCCCGGTCGACTATATCGCCGGCACCTCAATGGGTGCGGTCATCGGCGGGCTCTATGCCATGGGCATGTCGCCCGACGAGATCGAGGCGACCATCGAGGAGATCGACTGGACAGCGATCTTTCAGGACGAGCCCCCGCGCCACGAACGGCGCATCCATCGCAAGCTCGACGACAACGACTTCCTGCTGAGTGCCAGACCGGGGGTCAACGAGGAGAAGCGCGAGGTGAATCTCGTCCCGGCCCTGATCCAGGGCCATCGGCTCGACCTCGCGCTGCGCCGCTACACGCTTCCCGCAAGATCCATCCATGATTTCGACGATCTGAGGATTCCCTTCCGCGCCGTCGCCACGGATGCAGTGACCGGGGAGGCCGTGATCCTCGGCAGCGGCGATCTTGCGACCTCGATCCGCGCCAGCATGGCGGTGCCCGCGGCCTTCGCCCCGGTGGAGATCGACGATCAGCTCCTCATCGACGGCGGTCTGGCCATGAACCTGCCGGTCAGCGTGGTCCGCGACATGGGCGCGGACATCATCATCGCCGTGGATGTCGGCGGACCCCGTCGCGATCGCGAAGAGATCAACAACGTGCTTGAGATGCTTGACCAGGTCATGGGCCTGGTCACCTGGCGCAACACTCAGGAGGAGATCGCCACGCTGCGCGGGCGCGATGTCCTCGTCACACCGCCTTTGGGGCGCGAGGTCACCGCCGCGGACTTCAACATCATGCTCAAGGCGATCGCCATCGGCGAGCGTGGTGCGCAGGAGCAGGAGGGATCACTGGCGGCGCTCGAGATCCCGACGGCCCGCTATGCCGCATATCTGCAGCAACAACGCCTCACGAGCAAACCCATGCCGATCATCGATCGGGTGCGCGTGGAGAATCGCTCGCGCCTGGCCAACGCGCTCATTACCGATCGCCTGGACGTGCCGCTCGGCGAGCCGCTGGACCCGGATGCCCTGGAGGCGCAGATCGACCGCGTCTTCGATCAGGACAACTTCGAGTCGGTCCACTATCGCGTGGAGACGACCCCCGAGGACGAAACCGAGCTGGTCATTACCGCCACCGAAAAATCATGGGGTACCAGCTCCCTGCAGTTCGGCATCGAGCTGTCCTCCGCCTCCGGGGGCGACTCGCGATTCAATGTCGGCGCGGCCTACACGATGGCCCCCGTCAACGCGCTGAACGCCGAATGGCGGACCTTTCTGCAGGCCGGCGAGGAGCCCGGCCTGACCACGGAGTTCTATCTGCCGCTCGACCCCTTGGAGCGCTGGTATGTCGAGGCGACCGCCGGCTACTTCACCGAGAGTCTGACCCTATTCGAACCCGAGAAATCGGACAACCCGTCAGCCAAGTATCTGATCTCGCGTCTCGGCGGATCACTCGAAGGCGGCCGGAATTTCGGCAACTGGGGACGCCTCGGGCTCAAGTACAGGCGCTACGCGGGCGATGCCGATCTTCGCTACGGCGACCCCGGCATGCAAGGGTACGGGTTCGACGAAGGCACGCTCGACCTCACCTTCTATCTCGATACCCTCGACAGCGCCAACTTCCCGCGTCGCGGCTGGGTGGGCAGCGCATTCGCCTTGACCTCCCGGACCGAGATCGGCGCATCCGAGAACTACGATCAGGCCGGATTCAACCTCCTGAACGCCAGGAGTTGGGGGAAGAATACACTCCTGACCGGCATCAGAATGGCCGGCAGCTTCGGCGGACAGGAGCCGGCTCAGTCCTTCTACCGACTGGGCGGCTTCCTGAATCTCTCGGGCTTCAATCAAGACGAGCTCTCGGGCGGAAACCTCGGGCTGGCGCGTGCCGTCTATTTGCGCAACCTCACAACCGGACTTTTCAATACCTATGCCGGGGCCTCGCTGGAAGCGGGCAACGTCTGGGACCAACGCTCGGAGATCGGCTTCGACAACCTGCGCTTCGGCAGCAGCCTCTTCCTGGGCGCCGACACCTTCATCGGCCCCATCTATCTGGGATACGGCTATGCCGACGGCGGGTTCGGGGCGCTCTATCTCATGCTCGGTCGACCCTGGTCCACCCGAGCCACCGACTAATCCGAGCCTCCGACGATCGCGTCGGACCGCAAGAGATGGAGCAGAAAGCGAGCGGCCCGGTCGAGATTGGCCGACGCAGGCTCGCTCAAGGGTGCACCCAGCGCGAACTCGAAGCCGCGTATCGCCAGAAGCCGGGCCGGTGGGGGCGTTTTTCCGGTGACCTGTCGAAACAGGGTCAACAAGACGCCCGGAGCGACTGCATGGGTGCTGAACGACGCCTCCGGACTCGGGCGCAGAGGAAGGAAGGTGAAGGGCTCCGGGCCGCTGACGGCCGCATCCACGAAGACGACGTGCTCGCGGCCCTGAAGGTCAAGGACATGCTCGATCTGAAGCTGAAAATCGGTCAGGGTCTCGATGCCGCGCCGCGCGAGATCGGGATCCAGGCTCAGACGATCGATCAGGAGTGGCCCGAGGGCGTCGTCTCCGCGCGAGGGATTCCCGCAGGCGAAAATCAAAATCCGGCCGACGCCCGATTCGGATGTCATGGATCTGACCCCAAGGATGGCATCAGGCGGAAACCGCCTCCGGCTTGCCTTCGCAGACCTCGGGCAGGCGCAGCGAGAGCAGGAAGGCGGCGAGCACGAAACCGGCCGACCACCACAGACACCCTTCGATCCCCTGCGTCTGATAGACCAGACCCGAGAGCACCGTCCCCGCGAGTCGCCCGCCGGCATTGGCCATGTAGTAGAAGCCGACGCTCATCGAAACCTTCTCGAAGTCAGAGTAGGCCAAGATCAGATAGGAATGGACCGCGGAGTTGATGGCGAACAAGACGCCGAACAGGATCAGACCGACGATCAGCACCTCGCCGGGCGGCCAGCCTTGGTGGAGCGCGAAGGCCATTCCCGCCGGTACGATCGCAAGCAGCAAGGCCCAACGTCGCGCCGTGCGACCGCCCGGATGACGCCGAACCGGCTCGTTCGACCGCCCGAGGTGCAACAGGCGCGGTGCTGCGGCTTGCACCATTCCATAGCCGATCACCCAAGATGCCATGAAGGTACCGACCTGGGTAAAGCTCCATCCGAGCACCGCGTACAGAAACACCGGCAGACCCACGACGAACCAGACATCGCGCGCGCCGAACAAAAAGAAGCGCGCTGCCGAGAGCCAGTTGATCTCCGGCGTATTGGAGAAGACCTGCGTGAACTTAGGCTTGGACGCCATGCGACCGACGCCCGAGGGCAACAGGATCGCGGTCACGAGCAACACGATCAAAAGCATCCCCGCGAGCACCGCCAACGCCCCGCGGAAGCCGATGAGCTCCAGGAGCGCCGCACCGATGAAAAAGCCGGCGCCCTTGAGCGCGTTCTTCGAGCCGGTGAGGATGGCAACATATTTGAACAGTCGCGATTCGCCGCCCGCCCCGACCAAGGTCTTCACCGTCGCCTTGGCGGACATTTTGTTCAGGTCCTTGGCAATGCCCGACATCGCCTGAGCAACCATCACGTAAGCCACGGTCAACCAGGCATCCGGGACCGTCAGCATGGCGAGCGCCACCACCTGTAACCCCATGCCGATGTGCATGGTCAGATTAAGCCCGATCCGCGCACCCAACCAGCCGCCGACCAGATTGGTGACGATGCCGAAGACCTCGTAGAAGAGGAACAGCATCGCCACCTCGAACGGCGAATATCCGAGCAGGTGGAAATAGAGCACCACCAGCATCCGGATCGCCCCGTCGGTGACGGTGAACGCCCAATAGCCGGCGGTGACGGTCAGGTAGTTGCGCGTATTGCTGTCCATCAGCTCCCGGTGGCCTACTGTCTAAAACGAAATCAACCGCTTACCCCAAGCAAGCGCGTAGGATGGGTAGAGCGCAGCGAAACCCATCCTCCCCCGCTCCAACGTCCCGGAACCGGTAGAGCGCAGCGAAACCCATCCTCCCCGCTAAACCGCGTCCAGAGCGACATGCGTCATTTTCATGTTGCGTTTGGCTTCGGAGATGTCCTCGATCTCGGTGAGACG
>NZ_JAABRP010000264.1 GCF_011390875.1 Thiocapsa sp. | reverse complement strand
CATCGCGCCCGGGATGGTTCCGCGCATGACCCAGTCGGGGGTGCGCGAGTCGACGACGAGGATGCTGTCGTCGCCCTTGGACTTGCGGTTCAGGTAGTCGAGCACCTCAAGCTCGCCGATGGTGCCGACGCCGGGCAGGGCGACGATCGGCTGCACGCAGAACGGCGGGCAACCGCGGTCGGTCTTTTGGAACATCGCGGGAAGGGTTGCGTCACGGTCGTGACCGCGTTGAATGGTCACGGTCTGGCCGTTGTGGACGACATCCATGCTTTCGATGGTTGCCGAGATGCGGTTGTCGGCAGCGAGCAAGGTGCCGGGCAGAGCGCTCGCGAGGATGATCAAAAGGGTGGCTGTGGTGGTCTGTTTCGGCATCGTTGGTCTCCTTAATCCGATTTGAGAGGGTCGGCCGTCACGGGTCTGATGCGACCCGGTCATCCCGTCACTGCGGTTTCTTCACGTAGGTGGGGAAGGTCGCCCCTTGCTCGCGGATGGCTTGCTCGTAGCCCATCTCTCCCTGCCGCTTTGCCTTGTCGGCCAGAGCGATTGCCGCGGCGAAATCGCCGGACTTGGCGAGATCCTGCGCCTCTTTGATGAGCTTGCCGGTGTCGCGCCATTCGCCGCGCACGGAGCTCGCCTTCTTGCGCGCGGCCTCGGCTGCGGCGATCGCCTCTTCGGCCTGTTTTTCCGCGCCGGTGTCGACAGTCGCACCTTGGGACTGCTCGACGGCGAAGGTATCCTGCTTCGTTGCCTTGATCGCCAGCTCGCGCGCCTTTGTGAACTGGCGCTCCGGCATGATCGACTCGGCCTCTTTGATCAGCGATGCGGTCTCCGCGGAGGCAACGCCCGCTGTCTCGGCGGCTGCATGCGCGGCCTTCGCTTCCTCGATAGCCTGCTCGGCTTCGGATCTGTGTGTCGCCCAAGCGCTGGTGATCGGTAAGGCGACCAAAAGGCCTCCGACCAGGATCGTTTTGAATACACTGCGAATCGACATCTTATAGGAACTCCTCTCGTGCGCTCTCAAAAGGGCGCGCCGCGGGGGCGCGCCCTCGTGCCTTTAGCGGTCGGCGTTGTCGGCGTGCGTTACTTCCGTGCTCCGGGCCCGTTGAGCTCCAGCCCGTTGTTCATGTAGGTCATGAAATACTCAAGGTTGCGATATTCCTCGCCCTGCAGCGGGAAGGGTGCAGCGCGAACCTGCTCGTTGCAGCCTTTGTAGCGGCGGTGCAGCGTGCCCATCTCGCCCCACTTGGAGCGATAGACCGGCCAGTGGGTGGTGTGGCCGAAGGCCGGGCTCAGAATCTCGGTACGCAGGGTCGTGCCCGAGTTGCCGAAGTGGCAATGACTGCACGAGAAGTTGAACTGTCCGCGTCGTGCGAAGTAGAACGCCTTACCCGCTTCGTAGGCCGCGACCGCGCGGGGATCGTCGGCCGGGATCTCTACGTTCGTCACCTGGCCGCGGGATTCGAACGCCATGTAGGCAGTGATGTCCGCCATCGGTCCCTTCGCGAGGTCAAGCGGCTTCTCGCCGTTCGCCTCTAGGCACTCGTTGATGGCGAGGGGCAGGGTAACGACCATCCCGCGATCCTTATCCCAGTAAGGATACTTGCCCACGATTGCCGGGCCATCCGGGAAACAGTCCGCGTAGGTCTTACCGTTGGCGAACGGTGTATTCCACATCTCCTCGCCGCTGCTCAATGCGTTCTCGTAGGGCGGGAACTCCTCGATCGCCTCCCAGTTCTCGCGTCCGACCGCGTCCACGGAGTAGACGCCGTTTGCGAAGTCCTGCAGAGGTACGGTCGGGAAACGCTCCGTGAAATAGGCTTGGAAGATCGCCTTGTCTTCCTCGGGTGTCGATGCGAGGGCCGGGACAGCGAGCGAGCAAGCGAGACCGACAGCGGTGAACGACAGCAATAGCTTTGACATTATCGAGGTGCCTCCGAAGGTCGCTCTTAGAGTGTCCAGACGTATTCGACGACGTCCACGAATTCCTGATTGGTCAGGATCTCGTGCTTGCCGAACGGCGGCATGGCGGCCTCGGGCGCCTTGACGGTCGCGTCCCAGATCTGGCGTGCAAGGGCTTCCTTGCTCGGGTAACGGGTCTGCATGGCGATCAAGGCCGGACCGATGGCTCCGGGGCTCTCGGCACCGACGATCATGTGACACGCGAGACAGTTGCCTTTGCCCCGGTCCTCGGCAACGGCCTTGCCTGCAGCGGCATCCCCGTTGAGGTCGAGTTGAGGCATGTCGGTCGCCGCGGCGACGACGGCGAGTGTGGTTAATCCAAGACCAAGAGCGATCGCGCTCGCTCGGATCGGGCGTAGGGACAGCATGCGTGTAGCCTCCTGAGGTCTCTGCTGTAACGACATGGATCGGAGTTGCTCCGAAGCCTGTTTTCTTATCTGATCTCCGCGTCGTCGCGCGGTCTTCCCGCGGTCGTTCGGTGACGCCGCGATGTTCTGTCGTTTGAATCCTAACACGTCGAATTGAAAATGTCCGACTCGCAAGGTGCGACGCAGAACATGATTTCCCGAACGCGGACCCGATCCACGGCGGGCTCTGTGATGGCATTCGCGGCCCATGACCGGGCATACTACTCGGGATTCACCGCGCCGTCGGCCACAGTGGCGAGGCGCACTTACAAGCCTAACGGAGGACACAGAAACCAATGTCACTTTCAAGACGTGAATTCATGCGACTCATGGGAATTGCCGGTGCTGCCGGAATGTTCCCCTCGTCGGTGTTCGCGGCAAAGCGGATGCCGGCCGACCTCTACGAGGTGCCGAAGTTCGGCAACGTCACCCTCCTGCATATCACCGATACACACGCCCAGTTAAACCCGGTCTACTTCCGGGAGCCGAACGTCAACCTCGGCATCGGGCCGGCCTTCGGGCAGGCGCCGCACGTGGTGGGCGAGGCGTTTCTGAAGCACTTCGGGGTAGAACCCGGCGGCATCGAGGCGCATGCCTTCACCTTCCTCGACTTCGACGCCGGTGCGGAGAAGTACGGCGCGGTCGGCGGCTTCGCCCATCTCAAGACGCTGGTGGATCGCGTCCGCGCCGAGCGCGGCGACGGCAACAGCCTGCTGCTGGACGGCGGCGACACCTGGCAAGGCTCGGGAACGGCCTACTGGACCCGCGGCATGGACATGGTCGGCGCCACCAACCTGCTCGGCGTCGATGTCATGACCGGCCACTGGGAGTTCACCTATCTCGACGAGGAGGTCATCAAGAACGTCGGCGAGTTCAAGGGCGACTTTGTCGCTCAGAACGTCAAGGTGCGCGAAGAGGCGATGTTCGACTATCGCTTCGCGGATTTCGCCGGCTTCGACGAGGACATGGGGCTGGCCTTTAAACCCTACACCATCAAGGAAGTCGGCGGAGTCAAGGTGGCCGTCGTCGGGCAAGCATTCCCCTATACACCGATCGCCAACCCGCAACGCTTCATGCCGGACTGGACCTTCGGTATCGAGGACGGGCGGATGCAGGAGATCGTCGATCAGGTTCGCGAGGACGAAAAACCCGATCTGGTGGTCGTGCTGTCGCATAACGGCATGGACGTGGATCTGAAGATGGCCTCGCGCGTGACCGGAATCGACGTCATCTTCGGCGGCCATACGCACGACGGGATGCCGGCGCCCACCATCGTCGAGAATGCCTCGGGCAAGACCCTGGTGACCAACGCAGGCTCCAACGGCAAATTCCTCGGCGTGATGGACATGGAGGTGAAGGACGGCAAGCTGCAGGATTTCCGCTATCGCCTGCTGCCCGTGTTTTCCAATCTGCTTGCCCCGAACGCGGAGATGGTCGAATACATCACAGGCGTGCGCGCACCCTACAAGGCTCAGTTGGAAGAGGAGCTGGCGACCGCCGAGGAGACCTTGTTCCGCCGCGGCAACTTCAACGGCACCTTCGATCAAGTGATCTGCGACGCGCTGCGCAAGGTCAACGACGCCCAGATCAGCCTCTCGCCGGGCTTCCGATGGGGTACGACCGTGCTGCCCGGTCAGAAGATCACCATGGACAATGTCATGGATCAGACCTGCATCACCTACCCGGAGACCTACCGGCGCGAGATGACCGGCGCGGACATCAAGCTGATCCTCGAGGACGTCTGCGACAACCTCTTCAATCCGGATCCCTATGTCCAGCAGGGCGGTGACATGGTGCGGGTCGGCGGACTGGACTATGTCTGCGATCCGACCGCTTCAATGGGCGAACGTATTCTCGACATGGCGCTCGACGACGGCACCAAGATCGAGCCTGACAAGACCTACGTGGTCGCCGGCTGGGCAACGGTCGGCAGTCAATCGCCGGGCGAGCCGATCTGGGAGACGGTCGCGACCTATCTAAGAGACATCAAGACGGTCAAGATCGAGAAGCTCAACACGCCGAAGCTCAAGAACGTAACGGGCAATCCGGGCATCGCGGATTATCCGTTCATGTAGTTTCAGAGGTCTAAAGCTCCTCGTCGCTCGTCTGCGGCCCGCGGCGGACCACCCATTCGGGTGTCCGTCTCGGGCCGCCGCGCACCTCGTCCCGAGAACACCCACGTCGTCCCCGGCACCGCCTCGATCGACGCACCTCGCCGCGTCGTCGGATTTAGCAATTCTTCGGATAGATATAAAGAATGCATGGATCGTTGACGCAGCTGCGCCCGCCCAACACAATCGCGCGCTCCCCGAGCCCGGCGATCGCCTGATTGAATCATCCCATCGGGGACACCGCGCCCCTGTCCTCCGAGACCTCCCGGGTGCCGTAGGTCCGGATCTCACGTGCCGTTTTTCGATGCCGATCGATGGTGTCTCATGCGGCACGCGTCGGACGATCAAAAAACAACCGCCTCCAAAGGTACCCTTATGAAGCAACACACGGTCGATGCCATCACGGCACATCCGCGTTATCGTGAGCTGATCGGTGCGCGCAAGCGCTTCGCTTGGACCCTGACCGCCGCCATCCTGATCATCTATTACGGGTTCATCCTCGTCATCGCCTTCCAACCGGAATGGCTGGCTGTTCCGGTGGCCGAAGGCTGGACCATGACCGTCGGCATGCCGGTCGGCATCCTGATCATCTTGAGTGCCTTCATCCTCACGGGCATCTACGTGGCCCGCGCGAACGGTCAGTTCGACCGCCTCACCAAAGAGATCCAGGAGGATTTCGAATGACACGTTTCGGAATGTGGGGCGTGCTTGCCGCCCTCCTGGTCCCGTTCGGGCTGGCCGCCGCGCCCGCCTTGACCGGCACGGTCGTTCAGAGCAGCGTGAACACGACGGCCATCGTGATGTTCATGATCTTCGTCGGCGCGACCCTGGGTATCACCTACTGGGCTTCGAAGCGGACCCGCACGGCGAGTGACTTCTACACCGCCGGCGGCGGCATTACCGGCATGCAGAACGGCCTGGCCATCGCCGGCGACTTCATGTCCGCGGCATCCTTTCTGGGTATCTCC
>NZ_JAABRP010000263.1 GCF_011390875.1 Thiocapsa sp. | reverse complement strand
GTACCGCTTCGGTCAGACCCAGATCCGCACCATGGCGGCCATCTCTTCGTTGGTCGTTGTCGCGTTCTACCTGATCGCTCAGATGGTCGGCGCGGGCAAGCTGATTCAGTTGCTGTTCGGGTTGGACTACTGGATCGCAGTCGTTTCCGTCGGACTTCTGATGATGACCTACGTCATCTTCGGCGGCATGACCGCCACGACCTGGGTACAGATCATCAAGGCCGTCTTGCTGCTCTCGGGCGCGACC
>NZ_JAABRP010000262.1 GCF_011390875.1 Thiocapsa sp. | reverse complement strand
ACATGGCCTTGACCATGTTGTTGCCGAATGCATACCCGGCCTGGACTTGCCACAGCTCCTTCTCCAAAGGATCAGCAAAGCCGACGCCACCGTTCTGCACCCACAATTGGCCGCCCGGGAGATCTTCCTGCTTCTCGTAAATGGCCGTCAAAGTGAAGCCGTTCCAGTCGAGCAGGCCCAGACCAATACGCCACTTGCTGTAGTCGTCGCTAACGAATGCCGGGTTCGCGATCTCCTCACCCGTATCCGGATCGATGCCGAGCGGATTGCCGAGCAGGACCGTATTCGAGTTCATGAACAGGTCGTTGCCGAACAGCTCGTATGCGGCCGAGACGTAGAAGGGGCCGTTGCTGTAGATACCGGCAACTGACCAGCCCTCGGCGATGCTGTCGGCGAAGATGTTGCCGGCCGAGAAATCACTGACGGTCGAGCCGCCGCCCGCATGCACAGCGGCCATGAGCTGGAATCCGGCCAGGCTCGGGCTGATGTAGGCAATTGCGTTGTCGACACGCTTGTCATCGAAGCCGACGGTGCCGTTGTAGTCGGCCATGGTGTCGGAGAACAGATCGAGCTTGCCGGTGGAGATCTTCAGCGGGGTGTCGTGACGACCGACCAGGAAGGTACCCCAGTCGCCGGCGAGACCCAGGAAGCTGTTACGCATGGTCGGCGAGTTGTTGGAGCCGGTGGCAGCCAACCGGTTCGACTCTTCGGTCATCTGGATGCCGAACTCGACTTGGTAGATCGCCTTCAGGCCATTGCCCAGATCCTCGGAGCCCTTGACGCCGATGCGGTTGGCACGGCCCTCGCCGGGAAGGTAGCCGCCGCCGTTCAGGCCCCAGCCCTTGAAGTTCTGATCCCGATCGGGAATCTGCCGGACGATATCGCCGGTCTCGGGATCGATAACGGTGAGAACTTGACCCTGCGAGATCACGTTGGTGACGTCGGCGTAGTCGATGGACATGTTCAGCTTGCCGTACAGGATAGCTTCGGCCATCGCGGCGCCCGGGGCGACCATCGCGGCAGCGACCGCGAGGCTAAGGATCTTCTTGTTCATACTCTTCTCCGCTGTTGTGAATTTGTCAGATAGACTGCAGAAACCGAACGCAATCATGCTTTGCGCACTGAACTATAGTGTAACGCGGAGTGTTTTGCAACAGAGTGGGGCAAAAAAAGACACACATGGATAAAGTGTTGCTTTTTGGCATCGACGAGGTGCGATGCGGGTGTGTTGTGGTCTGTCTGCCGGTCTGGCCGTTCAGCGAAGAGGTGTTTTTCAACAACAACCTTCGCGTCAATACTCGGTGGTACGCGGCCGCCTCGCTCGAGGGGCGTGCCGAGGCTCTCTTCATCGGGCGGCCGAAACATCACCGACAAATCACCACACCGTATCCCTCCGGAAACCCGAAGCACGCCGAGTGCTCGTTTGAAGTCGACGATGTGGACGCTACAACGCGGAGGTGTCGCGCCGGGTGTACAGCAGCGTGAGTAGGGTTCGGGCGATGGACAAGCCGGTGACTTGTCTGAAGAGATGCGGTGGCTCGCGGGTGCAGCTGGCGCGTGTGTCTGGCGGGGTGTGGCTGGGGGACTAGGATTCGAACCTAGGTTGACGGAGTCAGAGTCCGCTGTCCTACCACTAGACGATCCCCCAAAATCGGGTCGCGGTGCCTGCATCGGGGAGGGTTGATGCCCGGCAATCAGACCGCAGAGGAAGCGCGCTCCGGCTGCGGTAACCGATGAAGACGGCTCGGGCGTGCCGAGCCTGCGACGGGAGCAACTGCTCCGCGGTCGAGCTGTTAGCGCTTCGAGAACTGAGGGCGCTTACGGGCCTTGTGGAGGCCAACCTTCTTACGCTCGACCTCGCGGGCGTCGCGAGTCAGGAAACCGGCGCGCCGCATCGGCGAACGAAGGTTTTCGTCGAAAAGCACCAGCGCCCGGGCAATACCGTGGCGGATCGCGCCGGCCTGTCCCGTATTGCCGCCCCCGGCAACGGTCGCCTTGATGTCGACCCGGTCGAGCAACCCGGCGGTCTCGAGCGGCTGGCGCACGACCATCCGAGCCGTCTCGCGACCGAAGAACTGATCAAGCGGACGATCGTTGACCGTGATGTTGCCCGACCCGAGGGTCAGGAAGATCCGGGCGGCGGACGTCTTGCGTCGACCGATGGCGTGTTGTCTCTCGGACATGCGTCTGATTCCTAAACGTTGAGCTCAAGGACTTGCGGCTGTTGCGCCTGATGACCGTGCTCCGGCCCGGCGTAGACACGCAGCTTCTTGAACATGGCCCGCCCGAGCGGCCCGCGCGGCAGCATCCCCTTCACGGCGATCTCGATAGCACGCTCGGGTTTGGAGTCGAGCAACTTGGCGAGATTCGTCGACTTGAGGTTACCGATGTAGCCGGTGTGGTGGTAGTACATCTTGTCTTCGCGCTTGTTCCCGGTCACCCGCACCTTCTCGGCATTGATGACGACCATATAGTCGCCGGTGTCGACATGGGGTGTGTACTGCGGCTTGTGCTTGCCGCGCAAGCGAAGGGCCAACTCGCTCGCGAGCCGCCCGAGGGTCTTGCCGTCGGCATCGACCAGATACCAGGCACGGCGAACTTCCGCCGGTTTTGTACTCACTGTCGTCGTCATGTCCTTCGCTCCGGGATGCCGTGCTCGCGTTGTCCCGACATCGAACGATATTCGCGGCAATATGCCGGTGCGGTTCGAATGCCGAGGCGCGCGCGGGCCGTCGATTTCGTTTTCTGTGTCGAGAAAGACCGCGAAGTCTACGTGACGAAATCGTTGTGCGCAACTCGAAATTTAAGCCGCGATTCAGGCCGGTAACCTTAAACCGCACCCGGCGCGGTATGCGATGTTTCTGGATGGGATCGGCCCCGGCCGATTTGACGAGCGTTGGAACCAGCGCGGTTTAGGGTAACCGCAGCCGATCCACCACCTGCCCGCCGATCAGATGCTCCTGCAGGATCTCCTCCAGATCCTCGCTGTCGACGTAGGTGTACCAGGTGTCCTCCGGATAGACCACGACTACGGGTCCTTCCGCGCAACGGTCGAGACAACCGGCGGTATTGATGCGCACCCCGCCGCGCCCGGTCAGGCCCAGCTCCTTGGTGCGTCGCTTGAGGAAATCCCGCATCGCCGATGCCCCGCATTGGTTGCAGCATTGGCTGCCGTCCTCACGCTGGTTGGTGCAGAAAAAGACATGGTAGCGGTAGTACGACATCTTAAATGACCTGAATTGAACGCAAGACGACCGAGGAAGGTTAACATAATCAAGTCCCGCAGCGACCGAGCGCCACGTCCGAGGCAACAGGTTCGCCGGCATGGATGCACTCCGACCGAACCGACCGAACCACTGGACGACACCGCCGATTGAAGACCTCGACCGGACACCTCCACAGCCTCTCGCAGGCCGGCGCAGCCCGTGAGCTGCTTCAGCTTGCCGATCAATGCGTCAAATGCGGGCTGTGCCTGCCCCACTGCCCGACCTTTCAACAGGCACGCCAAGAGGCGGACTCACCGCGCGGGCGGATCGCCTTGGTCCAGGGGTGGCTGGGCGGCGACCTGGCGATGACCCCGACCCTTGCGGGGCATCTCGACGGCTGTCTCGGCTGCCTGAACTGCCAGCGCGTTTGCCCTTCGGAGGTCGCCTACGGACGCATCGCCGATCAGGCGAAGGCGCTGCGCACTGCGACATTGCCGGGGCCGCAGCGGACCTTCAATCGGCTTGCGCTCGGCGCCTTGTCCAGCGCGCGGTTGATGGGCCGATTCGCCTGGCTTCTCCGCTTGTACCGCCGCCTTGGCCTGGCCAGACTGACGGAGTTGATGCGGCTCGACCGACTTCCCGCACTTCGCCCCTACCATCGGATGGGGACTGCGATGGCGGCCGTCGCGCGGCCGATCGCCGCACGTGATCCCGAGTCGCCCGATGGCGATCTCTTCCTCGGATGCATGGGCGCCGCCGCCGAGGGACGTGCCGTCGAGGCGACCCTTAAGGTTGCGGCTCGACTGAATCTGCGTCTTCGTATCGTCTCGCCCGACACCTGCTGCGGCGCCATGCTCAGACACAACGGATTGCCCGCCGAGGCCGACGCCCAGCGCGATGCCTGCGTGCGAATTCATGGCGAGCGCCCACTCGTCGGTCTGGCGAGCGCCTGTGTGGCCGAGCTTCGAGGCGATCCGGCGCTGCGCGACACCCGGGAGCTGTGCGCCTTCTTGGACGGGCTCGAGTGGCCTGAGTCGCTGCGGATTCGCCCCGATCGGCGTCGCGTAATGGTTCACGAGCCCTGCTCGCATCGCAATCAGCTCGGCGGGAATGCCGCCGTCCATCGACTGCTCGCGCGCATCCCCGGTCTCGCGGTCACGCCGATGCCGTCGGGCCAGGGCTGCTGTGGTGCCGCCGGGACCTACCTACTCCAGCACCCTGCCATGGCCGAGGCGCTGCTCGCCGACCTGCTGGCACCGGTACGCCTGGACGCGCCGGACGTGATCGTCACGACCAATCCGGGTTGCGCCCTGCATCTGGCCGCAGGGGTTCGCGAGGCCGGGCTGGATATCGCGGTCCTGCACCCCGTCGAGCTGATCGCCGCCGCACTCGACCCCGAGCCTTGGTCGTAGGATGGGTAGAGCGCAGCGAAACCCATCCTCCAAGCACCAACGCCACGTTCCCGACCGACAGAGCGCAGCGAAACCCATCCTCCAAGCGCCAACATCCCGTTCCCGACCGACAGAGCGCAGCGAAACCCATCCCCCACACGCCGATATCCAACCCGTAGCGCCTCGAGCGCAGCGTGCCCAACGTGCCCAACGGCTCCCCGATGCCGGCGCGGGTTGGGCACGCTGCGCTTTGCCCAACCTACCCGCCTGTTTTCCTTTGCCTCCTTTGCGCCTTTGCGTTTCAAAATGCCGGGTTCCGGGCAATCGATTACGACAACGACAACGATTGGACATGGAACCGGGCCCGGCCGCCCGCATACTCGTCACACGGCGGCAAATCCCCGATACTGACCGCGACGCAACACTTTTCGAACGGAGCAATCCATGACGACACGCCGTTTGACGCCCATCGACCAGGTCCTGATCAACGCCGATCACGCCTTGCGGACCTTGTTCGGGCGCCCTCAGACCACCGAACGACCCAACCCGGCAGAGGACATCCCGGAGGCGGAACTCACCGACGAGCAGCGTCGGCACGTCGCTCGCCTGATGCGGATCAACCACACCGGAGAGGTCTGTGCCCAAGCCCTCTATCAGGGCCAGGCGCTGACCGCCAAGCTGCCGGACACGCGCAAGCGTATGGAGCGCTCCGCCAAGGAAGAGAACGATCACCTCGCCTGGTGTGCCGCGCGTTTGGAAGACCTGGGAGATCGCAAAAGTCTCTTGAACCCGCTCTGGTACGCGGGCTCCTTCGCGATGGGCGCGGCGGCCGGGCTGGCCGGCGACAAGTGGAGCCTCGGCTTCGTCGTCGAGACCGAGCGTCAAGTCGAGGACCACCTCGACGAGCATCTGGAGCAAATCCCGATCGACGACGAGAAGACACGCACCATCCTTGAGCAGATGAAGGCCGACGAGGTTCACCATGCGCAGATCGCCCACGCCGCAGGCGGCGCCGAGCTGCCGGCGCCGATCCGTTCGGCAATGCGGCTCACCTCGAAGGTGATGACAGGGACGGTCTATTGGGTCTAAACCGCACTCTTCGGTGGATGGACGT
>NZ_JAABRP010000261.1 GCF_011390875.1 Thiocapsa sp. | reverse complement strand
CTCGGTTAGCCTCGAGGATTCGCGCATATCGCTCGGGATCCTGCTTAAGCATCAAGACGTAATCCTCGACGAGTCCTTGCCACCAGAATCCGCCATGCGCCTTGAGCTTGAGGAGGCCGATCATGAGCAGCTTGGATGCGGCGCGCATCTCGCGATCCGAACCTTCCTCGTACCAGTCGACGAGCTCCTCGTAGAGTGCTTCGACCTTCTCGAGGGGTGTTCTCCGATCCGAATCTGACATGAGATGCCTCAAGTAAATGCGTTCGGGGGGCAACTCCATCCCGGTCCGAAAATTCGACTCGATGATCGATCGCATCGTGCGTGAGGCCATACGATAGCTGGTGAATGTGTTCAACAGATGACGGCTAGGTGTACAACCCGACCCGGTCAACGCCCTCCGTGCCGCCTTTAGACCTCCTCGGACGCCGGACCCGCGACAGGGGATGCTGCGGCGGTCGCGGCCTGAGCCTCCGGGGTACCGGGGTAAGGAATATCCTCCTCGAATTCCAGCACATTGATCTCGATGGCGAAGAAGCAGAGGATCCAGAGCAGGGCATCGTAGGTATCCAGCCATTCGCCGTCGAGCCCCCAAAGCAGGGCGAAGACGAAGAGGGCCGCGTAGAGCACCAGCTTGGCCCCGTTGCGCAGATACCACTCCCAGCGGGCGTACTCGCCCGGCGAGTAGACATCGTACTCGAGGAGCAGCACGATCCCGATCCAGGTCAGAGCGTTCCAGAGATCGACCGGGCCATGCTCGGCGATATAGTCCACCGCCCCGTATCCCGCAGCGCTGTGCAGAATCAGGCCATAGGCCAGCATGCGCCCGGCATGAATGCCCCATTTCTCCCAAGGCGAGACATAGGGCTTGTCGAGCTGACTGGTCTCCCACTCGAACAACAGCAGCAATGTGACCCAGGCTAGGCTGTCCAACCCCTCGACCAGCGTTTGCTCGGTGAAGAAGAGGAAGACATTGACGCCGAGCAGGCTGAAGACCGTCCACTTGAAGTAAGGGAATGCCCTGCGCGGAAACGGATGTGCAACGGCCATCGGGTTAGCCCTTCATCCGCTCGATTCCGCGCTTGGCCTCTTCCCGGCTCTCGTAGACATGCGGGGCCAGACCCCGTGCCGCGAGCGACTCGCCCAGCTTCATGCGCTGGAAGGCACTGGTGGTGTAACGCGTGATGTCCCGATAGAAACGAGCGACCAGATCCTCGACCATCGCCGTGTAGTCGCCGACGAGATCCGGCCGAATCATGAAATTGTCGTAGTTCACGATGGCATCGACCTTGTGACCCAGGGGCTCGACGACGGACTCGACCGCCTCGCGGATTCGCGCGATGTCGCTCGTCTCGTTCACCGCGAAGGCCTCGAGATTGATGAAAAGCAGATTCTTCTCCGGTTCGTAGACCAGACGATCGGCAAGCGGGATCTCGAGCAGATCCTTCTCAAGCCCCATTGGACGGTCGGTGAAGATCCGCTGATCCATGGTCTTGACGGGTTCGGCGATCCGCGGTCGGAAACCCATGTGGGCGAGGATGTCACGATCCAAATCCACGCCGGGAGCGATCTCGACCAGGGTCATGCCTTCCGGACGCATCGCGAAGACACAGCGCTCGGTGATGTAGAGAACGGGCTGCCCGAGCCGGCGAGCACGCTCGCCGCTGAACGTCACCTGCTCCACCTGCTCGATGAATTTGCGACCGCCATCGCCCTCGCCGACCGAAATCCGCCCGTCGCCGATCTCGATCGCGCCCTTGGCCGTGGTGAAGGTCCCCACGAAGACCAGCTTCTTCGCGTTCTGACTGATGTCGATGAAGCCGCCGGCCCCGGCCAGCTTGGGACCGAAGCGGCTGACGTTGACGTTGCCCTGCACATCGGTCTGCGCCAGACCAAGGAAGGCCAGATCCAGCCCGCCGCCGTCGTAGAAGTCGAACTGGGCCGGCTGGTCGACCAGCGCCGCAATATTCGTCCCGGCGCCGAAGTTGAGCCCACCGGCCGGCAGGCCGCCGATCAGACCCGGTTCGGCCGTGAGGGTGACGTAGTCGAGGATGCCCTCCTCGTTGGCCACGTTGGCGATCCCCTCGGGCATCCCGATGCCGAGATTGACCACGGCGTTCGGTCGCAGCTCGAAGGCCGCACGCCGCGCGATCACCTTACGCGCGTTCAACGGCAAGGCGGCAATCGACTGCATGGGCACACGGATCTCGGCGCTGAAGGCCGGGCTGTAGGGCTCGGCAAAGGTCTGCCAATGATGCTCGGGCGGTGCGACCACGACGCAATCCACCAGGATCCCCGGGATACGCACTTGGCGCGGGTTGAGGGTGTGCCGATCGGCGATCCGCTCGACCTGAACGATCACCATGCCGCCCGAGTTGTGCGCCGCTGTCGCCAGGGCGAGCGACTCCAGAACCAGCGCTTCCTTCTCGATCGTGACGTTGCCGTCCGGGTCGGCGGTGGTCCCGCGGACGATCGCCACATCGATCGGGAACGACTTGTAGAAGAGATACTCCTCGCCGTCGATCTCGAGGATGCGCACCAACTCCTCCGTGCTCCGGTCGTTCAGCCGACCGCCGCCGTTGCGCGGATCGACGAAGGTTTCCAGACCGACCCGGGTGATGGTACCCGGCTTGCCGGCCCCAATATCGCGGAACAGATGGGCGAGGACACCCTGGGGCAGGTTATAGCCCTCGATCGCCCCGGAGTTGACCAGGCTCTGGAGCTTCGGCACGAGACCCCAGTGGCCGCCGATGACTCGACGCAGCAAACCTGCGTGCCCGAGGTGATTCAGACCCCGCTCCTTGCCGTCGCCCTGGCCAGCCGCGTACACCAGGGTCAGGTCACGCGGCGCGCCGGTGTCGAGGAAGCGCTGCTCCAGGGCAAGCGCCACCGCCTCGGCGAAGCCGATCCCGACGAATCCACCGGTCGCGACCGTATCGCCGTTGCGGATCAGCCGAACGGCATCCGCCGCGGTGACCAGCTTGCCGCGTTCGGCTTGGCCTCCGGACGGGCGCTCGGTCATCGGGTGCGCCTTGGGCGCCCGGTCGGCGGTAGCGTCGGATACGAGACGCGCGGGTCCGGATGTGGTGCTCATGGATGTGTCTCGACTGCTGTTGGAAGTCGGCTGCGCTGCGTCTAACTCAGCGCAGCGCATGCCTGCGGGGGCGATCATGCGTTCAAGAACGCACCGATCGTGTCGTAAACCTCGGCACAGGTCTCCGGGACCATGGCCTCTAGGTTCAGGAACCCATGGATCATTCCCGGCATGACCCGCTTCTCGGCGCGGATCCCGTGAAGCTCCAAGCGGTCGGCATAGGCAATGCCCTCGTCGCGCAGTGGATCGAATTCACCGGTGATCACCAGAGTCGCGGGATAGTCCGGGGTCAGGTCCATGTAAGAAGGCGAGATGGCGCGCCGATCCTCGGCGTTCTGGAGATAAGCATCGAACATCCAGAGGATCCGCTCACGCTCGAGGAGGTAACCGTCGCCGTTCTCGGTCACCGAGGGTTGCGACAAGGTGTAATCCAGGCTCGGGTACAGGAGCACCTGACGCTCGATCGTCATGCCCGCGTCGAACTGCGCCAGGTGCGACACGGTCGCGCAGAGCGCACCCCCGCCGCTGTCGCCCATCAAGGCCAGGCGGGGCTCATGGGGCATATCGAGATTCTCGAGCAGCGGAAAAACCCGTTTTGCACAGGCCATGGTGTCCTTGAGTGCGGCTGGATAGGGGCATTCGGGTGCCAGCCGGTACTCGATCGAGACCAGCACCCGCTTCGCCGCGAGCGCCAAGCGCCGCGCAATCGGATCGTAGAGCGAGACGCCGCCGGCAATATGGCCGCCGCCGTGGACGAAGAGCGCCACCGGGAGCGACCGCTCGGGTTGCGGGTGGTAGACGCGGACGGGAACCCGATAGTCCGGACCCGGGATGAGGTCGTCGCGCACCCAGGCGACCTCGGGGGACTCGGTGACGAAACGACGGGTCAGCAAATCCCATCCTTCGCGGGTGTTGGTGGCCGTGCGTCGATAGCCATGCTCGCGGGCCTTGTGCTTGGCCTCGCGTTGGGCAAAGAGCCAATCCCGCAGAGGCTGCGGGATCCGCTCGTCACGCTCGTTCGTCATGCGCACTCCCCGTTCGAGCGCGGCTGGACCGCGCCGGCGCGGCCGTCGCTGCAGGCCGATTCGCCATCGATTTCGGGCGCAGGTCGACTCGCCGTCGACCGACCTGCCCGCTCTCCACCAAGCCCTCAGGCAATTTTACGCAGGGTCTCGGATTCGACCAACACAGGCGACGGCTCGAGCTCGAGCGCCCGGGCCAAGCGATCGAGCATCGCGAGCGTCTCCGGACTCATCTCGTCGCGAGAACCGGCGATTTCTTCGCAGAGGGCCATCGCGCGGCCCCGATCCTCCATCGAGACGATCAACTTCGGCAAGGCGGCCAGTGCCGCCTCGGGTTCGTAACCGACGATCAGGCTTTCCTTGTGGATCATGCGCGTGCGGTGCTTCGGCTTCATGCTCGCGAAGGGCTCGGTCGCCATCAGCATACGGTTGGAGCGCTCCAGACGGGACCGCCGGACCTCTTTGCGCGACTGAGCCAGGAAGATCAGCATGCGGATCACGCCGTCCGCAAAGTCCCCGAGCTCGATCCGATCGAGCGCATCCTGGACCGAGGTCAGGGTCCGCAAATCCTCGCGTGGTGCTTCGCTGACGGTCTTGCTGAGCCGCTCGCCCATCGCCTGCACGGGCGGCGCACCCCAGAGCAGATGGAAGTTCCACTCGATCATGGCATTCTGCATGTCGCGGGCGTTGTCCCAGAACTGCGTCACCAGGCCGGCACCGGCCCGCTCCATGATCCGGAAGGGGTTGTCGTCCGCGGCCGGGCGACGTTGCTTGCGTGCCTCTTCGGCCAATCCCTGGAGAGGCTGCATGAGTGGGTTGCGATCGCTCTCGAGCCAGCGTTGCATCCGCATCGGGCTCGTGTCGGCGAGCAACTTGGCGCTGGTCTCGTTGCTCATGGCCCGAACCAACGGGCTCAGGGTCAGGTCGTACATCTCGGTGCCGATCTCGGAGAAGCGGGCAACCGCCGCGAAGGGGCGATTGGAATCGTCCCCGCCGGTCTGCTCCATCATCTGCTCGATGCTGCGCTCGGCAAAGGCCACCTTGAAGGACTTCTCGACCCCTTCTCCCTGGACCTCGGCGATGACCATCTCGTAGAGCCCGGGGGCGAGGGCCTCGATCGCCTTGAGCGTGGAGATGATCTGGTCATGCTCCTTTTTGGCGACCGACGAGGAGACGAAGATCCCCAGGTGGCCGACATTCTCGTGCAGCGTATAGAGGATGCGCTGTCCGCGGGCCCGGATCTCCTCGACATCCTTGTAGTGATCCGCGATCCATCCCAGCGCCTGCTGCGGCGGGGTGATGTTGTCCCCGTGCGAGGCGAAGATGATGATGGGGGAGTTGATGTTGCGCAGATCCACATGGGTGCGTTCGTTGAGATTCGCACAGCCGCGCCCGAGACGGTTGCCGACGAAGAGATTCTCGACGATCCAGCTGATCTCCGCCGGGGTCATGTAGTAGAAACTGCCCCACCAGCGCTCGAAGCCGACGAACCTCGGGACCTCGGTGTCGACCTGATCCCAGAGACTGTAATACTTCGACCACCAGGTATTGCTCGGGCTCAAGCGCTCGAAGTTGGAGACCAGGTTGGCCCCGTCGAAATGGCCGTTGCCGAGATCCGAGAGGAGCTTCACGGTGGTCGCGCCGCCGACCAGGCCACCCA
>NZ_JAABRP010000002.1 GCF_011390875.1 Thiocapsa sp. | reverse complement strand
CGGCAGCGTCCAAGGAACCGGCGGTGCATGAGCGCCGCCGGTTTTTTGTCGTGCCGATGATCGGTCGGTCTCGGATGACTGTCGCCCTGCATAGCCCCGTGATAGAGTGGGCGCCAGGACAGCATGACACGCTTTGTGTGTCAGCAGGCGAAGCTAGGGTTCATACTTCAACCTCTGCCGAATGATTCGCACAAAGGCGCAAAGATCGCCGATCGGACTGGTGGCGCTCGTTCTGGCACTGGTGCTGGCCCTGCACCTTGCCTATCAGCTTTCAATCGGCATCCCCCTACGCGCGCGAATCGAGCAGGAAGCGGCCGCTGAGAGGCTGCTGCAGCATAGCGCCTCATCCATCCTGCAAGACCCATCGCGCGGCGGCGAGTCAAACGCGGCGCACGTCCTCGCCGCCTCGGTCGTTCATCCGGGCCTCCTCGCAATCGGCCGACTCGACGAAGGTCGCTCGGCTCCGGTTGCCGTCGCGGAGCACCCCGCAGACCCGTCGACGACGACCCTCGACGCGATACCGGCCGACATCGCACAGGCGGCCGCAGACTCTCCCATGCAGCCGCACTTCCTCGTTCAACCCGAATCGGGATGGCTCATCGGCGTGATGAGTGTCGGGGCCACGAGCGCCGAGGATGAATCACCTGTCGATCCTGCTGCACTTGGCTCGGCGCCCCTGCTCTATCTGGTGATGGACCTGGCCGCGGCGGAGGATGCCGAGCGCCGCCGACTGCTGTCGTGGGCGGGCGTGTGGCCTTGGGTCGGATCGGTCGGACTCGCCCTCGTGTTGGCCCTCTCTGCGAGCCGCTATGCAGGCACGCGGACGGGGCCGCGATCCGGATCGAGGGTCCTTCCGAGCCGAGGAAACTCTGAAGCAGGCGAAGAGGCTCATTCCGAGTCCCCGAGAACGCGCCTCGCCGATGTCGACCACATTCTCGACATCGCCGCCGTGGTCCTGGTCGGATTGGATCTCGATGGTCGTGTCCGGCTCATCAACCGCAAAGGCTGCGAGGTCCTGGGACTCGACCGAGAGCAGATCGTCGGTCGTGATTGGGCGGAGTCCTTCGTACCCGAGCGTGAGCGCGACCAAGCCCGCCGGATCCTTGCGCGTGTGACGCTGGAGGCGGACGAACCATTGATCGCCGTGGAGGGTGCGATCCTCTGTGCGGATGGCTCGGAACGCCTGATCGAATGGAACAACAGCCGGATCCGCGACAGCGCGGGGCATCTGATCGGCGGGCTCGGCTCGGGCACCGACATTACCGAGCGCAAGCAGGCAGAGCGAGCGCTCTCCTATCTGGTCACCCTCGAGACCGTCCTGGTCGAGACCTCGCGATCCTTGGTGGCGGCCCCTGCCGACGCCGTCGGTCCCTTGGTGGAGAACGCCCTGGGAACCGTTGCGCGGCGCATGGGCGCGGAACGGGCGTATGTCTTCGTGCTGAGCCGCGACGGATCGAGCATGCGCAACACCCAGGAATGGAGCGCGAGCGGTCTCGGGCTTGCCGGCGCAGGCGCGCCGCCGGTGCCCACGTCGCTGATCCCGCGCTGGATGGAGACCCTGACGCACGGCGACGACATCCGTATCGACGACGTCACCAAGCTCCCCGAGACCTGGCGTGTCGACCGCGAGCAGCTCGAGCAGCTCGAGGTTCGGTCGGTGGCCGCGGTCGCCATTCGAGTGGCCGGTCGGATGGGCGGATTCGTCGCCATGGAGATGTTGAGCGACACGCGTAGCTGGCGTGACTCGGAGATGCGCGCGCTGGGGTTTCTCGGCGATCTGATCGGCGGTGCCTTCGAGCGACGCCGCAACGAGCAGAAACTGCTCGACAGCAGACGGCGGCTCGAAGAGATTGCCCTCTACGACCCTCTGACACGTTTGCCGAACCGGCGGCTCTTGGCCGAACGGATGGACGACGCGGTCGTGCGGGCCCGCGAGCAAGATCTCTTGCTCGGGGTCTGTTATCTAGACCTCGACGGCTTCAAGCCCATCAACGACACCCACGGGCATAAGATGGGCGACCGGGTGCTGGTGACGGTCGCCAGCCGGTTGCGTGGCTGCGTGCGCGAGGAGGACACGGTAGCCCGGCTCGGCGGAGACGAGTTCGTCCTGCTGATGAACCAAATCGAGTCGCTGGCGGACTGCGCCGCACTGCTCGAGCGCGTGCTCGCGTCACTTGCCCAACCCATCCTGATCGACGGTCACTCGCTCGCAGTGACCGGCAGCGCCGGTGTGACCCTCTTCCCGCAGGACGCAGGGGATGCGGATACCCTCCTGCGCCATGCCGACCACGCCATGTACCAGGCCAAGCAACAGGGCCGCAATCGCTATCAGTTCTTCAAGGCCGTCAAGGATCGGCCGGATCAGGCACACCAGCTTGAGCTGGTGCGCATCCGACAGGCCATCGAAGGCGACGAGCTGAGGCTGCATGTCCAACCCAGGGTCGACATGCCCTCGGGCCGGGTCGTGGGTGTCGAGGCTCTCGTGCGTTGGGAGCATCCCGAGCGCGGACTCCTGCCTCCGGGCGAGTTCCTGCCCCTCATGGAGGGCGACGAGCTGCTCCACGACCTGGACTGGTGGGTGATGGACCGGGCGCTGCGATTGCTGGAAGACTGGCAGAGCGCGGGACTGGATCTCACCATGAGCCTCAATCTCTCGGCCTGCTCGTTGCAGGACACCGGCTTTGTCGCCGCCTTGCAGGAGATGCTCGCGCAGCATCCGGGCGTCGATCCCGCATGCCTGCTGTTCGAGATCATCGAATCCGAGGCGTTGCGCGATATCGAAACCACCGCCTCGGTCATCCGTGCATGCGCCGTGCTAGGCGTCCAGTTTGCGTTGGACGGCTTCGGCAACGGCTATGCGTCCCTGACGGATTTTCGCTGTCTTCCGGCGCAGGTCGTCAAGATCGATCAGACCGTGGTCCGCGACATCCTGCGCTCGCGCGATGGCCGCAATCTGGTGAAGGGCGTCATCGGGATCGCCAACGCCTTCCAACGCGAGGTGATCGCCGAGGGCGTTGAATCCGCCGCGCACGGCCTGCTGTTGATGGATCTGGGCTGCACCCTCGCGCAGGGCTATGGCATCGCAGACCCGATGTCTCCGGAGCAGCTCGTCGCCTGGATCGAAGGCTTCCACCCGCCGCAGCTCTGGACAGACCGCCCCCATGTGGATTGGACAACCGAGGACCTATCGCTCTTGAGCCTGGAGGCGATCCATCGCGACTGGGTGAATCGTCTCGTGCGCCACGTCTGCACCGATACCGCAGCGAGACGGCCCGAGCTTCAACCCGAGCTATGCGACTTCGGGCTTTGGTACCTTGGAACCGGCCAAGCGCGCTACGGCGAGATGCCGAGCTTCCGCTCGCTCGACGCCCTGCACCGACAGGTTCACCGGCACGCCGGGCAACTGGTCGCGCTCGACCGCCTCGATCGCGAGGCACTGGCCGATCCGATCACGAAACTGCTGCAGGAGCGCGACGACCTGGTTGCGGGCATCCGATCGCTCCAGGCTGAAGTCCTCGAGCACGCACGCCGGGATGCAATCGTCTGAGCCGACGAACTAGCCTTGTTGCATGAGCATACGCAGGTCCATGAGTGCGGCGTTCGCCTTCGCAATGTACGAGGCCAACACCAGCGAGTGGTTGGCCAGGATGCCGTAGCCATCGCCGTTCAGGACCATCGGGCTCCCCATGGGTTTGGTCGCACCCTTGAGGTCTCGAATGATCTGCTGCAGCGAGATCTCTGCGTGTTTGGCTGCCAAGACAGCCTCGAAGTCGCTCGCAACCGCCTGCATCAGGTGAAAGAGTGCCCAACTGTACCCGCGAGCGCAGTAATAGACGTTGTCGACCTGATGCCACGGGGTCTGAATCGGGACCGGCTCCTCGTCGAGGAGTGCAACGTCGTCGCCGGCCCGTGGGATGCCGATGGCGGCCGCCAAGTCGCTGTCCGGGACACTGGAGCTCAAACGCACACCGAAGTGACCCAATCGTTTCTCGACCACCGCAAGATAGGCCGCGAGATTGTCGGCCCTGGCAAAGAACTGAGCGCGCGGCTGATCGCGCCCGCTCAAGTCCGACAAGTACCGCTCGAGGGCCTCGATCCCAAGTCGATATTCCGTCTCGGCCGAGGGCAGCACCCAGGATTTCGGGTCGATCGCGAAACGCAAATCCGCTTCTTTGACATCGGCATTTTCGACCGACTGACTCTGGGAGCGGCTGAAATCATTCCGCAGCGCGCGCACGAAATCGCGCAGTGCCATCAGGTTCCCGCATTCCCAGCTTTGGGTGTTGTCGAGAAAGACGCCGGGCGGCAGGCGATCGTTGTAGAGAAACCCACCGGGTTTCGTCAGGAGCGACTCGCCGATCCCGACCGCCATCGCAACCGTATGGATGCCCGAGGTCGCATCCCCGGCAGGCTTCCCGGGGTCGGTCATGGCCGCCGTGGCGTCATCCAAGGGTGTTGGATGCATGGACCAGTAAACACTCAGGGACACCAGGACGAGGCCGAGAAGACCGAGTAAGCCTAAGGTCGTCCGCCAAGGGATCCGGCGCGGTTCAGGCCGGGGGTCGGTGCTCGGCAATAGCGTGCCGGGCTCATGGGTCCGGGTCGATCGTGGGTGCTTCATCTGCATTTCCCGAGTAGATTCGATATGTCATAACATTATCAAGTTCTAATATTACGGACATTGAGGAAACGCAGGTGCTTACGCACGGCAGGATGTCCCGGGGTTCAACGCTCGAGCAGATAAACCTCGACACGGCGATTGCGCTGCCGGGCCTCGGCGGTCCGACCCTCGTCGATCGGTCGGGTCTCCCCCATCCCTACGATCTCGATGCGGTCGGCGTCGACACCTGTCGCAGCCAAGGCATCCTTGACCGACCGGGCGCGTTCCTGCGAGAGCTCGAGGTTCTTGGTTGCGCTGCCGGAACGATCCGTATGACCCTCGACACGCGCCATCAGATGGTCATGTCGCGCGAGGACCTCGGCAACGGCGTCGAGCCCTTCGGAACGCTCCAACGCAAGCTCGCTCCCGCCGACCGGGAAGCGCAACTCGGATTCGGTCAACGTCACCAAATGGCCGCGTTCGGTCGGACGCGCGCCGAGCCGCTCTAGATCCTCCCCCAACCGGTTCGCGAGGGATGCAGCGTCCACGGCAACCGGGTCGGTTTCGGCCGCGGCCGTTGCATCGCTCGCGGCGAGCATCTCGGCCAGGCGTTCGCGTTGCTCCGCAACGACGAGCGCGAACGTCGCCTGCTGCTCCGCCACCGCGACCAGTTCCTGCTCGAGCCGCCGGATCTTGGCTTCGGCATCGGTCAAACGCCCATCCAGTGCACCCGGATCAGCTTGGGCATCCGTCCCGAGGGGGGTCGAGACGGACTCCTCGGACCCCGCGACCGCGAGGGTCGCAACGGTCTCGGTCACCATCGGCTCGATCGTCGGCGGCTCGATCGTCGGCGGCTCGGTCGGCAGTGTCTGCGGCCCGCGCAAATAGGCGAACAGAAGTCCTGACGCGAACGAGAGGATCAGAAAAACCAAGGCATAGATCGAATTCGATCTCACCGCGGAGGCGATGTCGGACATGATGGCTCCTCGAGGACGGAATCGGTTCGGAGACTCGGCGACCGACGAAGGGGTCGACCGACTCGGGAGATGATCGGGGCATCGAGACGACGGATTCGCAAACCCATCGTCCCGCGCCAGCCCCATGGCGTCAGTGACCGGGAACGCAGATCCCGTTGCGCCGTACCGCAATGGCGGTGCGCGCCAACAACAAGGCGACGATGCCGGTCAGCAGGGTCATGAGACCGAGCCCGAGATAGCGGTAGATATCCTGTCCGGTGCGCTCGAACATCAAGAGACTCGCGATACCGATTGCCGCCAGCGGAAAGGAGTAGGCCCACCAGGAGAGGAAAAACCCGAGCTTCAGAAATCGGTTCGCCTGAGTGAACAGCAGCAAGGTCAAGAATAGACCGATGAAATAAAGCACACGCGCGAAGGCGTCGAGCTCCCCGACAAGTCGTGAATAGGCAATGAACCCGACAGCGGGCGGTGCGATCAGGATGAAGAGCGTCGGCATCAAACGCTCTTCGATCGGATGATGAAACAGCACCCGGTAAAAGATGATCGTCATCAAGATCAGCCAGAACAGCATTCCGATACTGAAGAAGAACCAGGAAATATCCTGATAGCCCAAAGGCACTCCGGCCACCGGCACCAAGACGTTCCCGACCGCCGGGATGAACCAGGCCGGATTCATATGATGCACCTGAAAGTGCTCATGATGGATCCAGACATTCACCACATACAGCGTAAAGACCAAATGCAGCGCTGTACCCGCCATCCAGAGCGCCCGGCTCACGTCAAGCGCAATCGGAAGAAAGGCGGTGGCGAGCAGGAGCAAGCTGATGGAGATAGTCGGAAAGAAGTTGAGCTTGACCGGATGGCGCAGCTCTTGGATCACGGCGTGCCGAAACAGCGCGAGCTTGGCCGTATACAGCAGTATCAGGACCATGAAGAGCGTGCTCGACACGCCGATCAACCAGGGGGTGATACCCAAGTCGAGAGCAAGGACCGTCTGAGCCTTCTCCCAGCCGATGGTGAGGCCCGACAGGCCCATCACCATCGCGAAGAAGGAGATCGGCAAGTGCTCCAACCGACCGGGAGGCGGAGTAGGAGTCTCCATGATGTGCAGACACCCTCGCTCAAAGAACCGACGGCATGGGCATGAACAAGAGAACGGCGAGCATGGTCGTGGTCGCGAGCACCGGTGCCCACAACCAGTAAGGCGTCGCTGCAGCTGTCGTGCGAGTCGAGGGTGTGACGATCCGGGTCTGCTGGGTCATGGTCTGGCTCCGATGATGCGTCGAGCAGGGTCGCCAAGCGCGTCGATCTTCGCGACCGAGGCACTCGACGTCTGCTCGGGAAATGAGGTTGATGCGCAGTCTAGGCATCGCCGCGGTGCGATGCATTGACAAATCTCAGACTAGACAGCTCGGGTTTACACGGCGCCGCAGCGCCCGATGCCCCTCGCAGTGCGGACACCCCGTCGGCGCTTTCGCCGCGGTCTCCGTTACCGGGATCCCGCGGGGCCTACGATCCGGCGGAAAATCGCAGGGGCTCGGTATATACTCGGCGCTCCGCCGACAGACCCGCTCATGACCGCCCATGCCCAAAGAGCCCCCCGCGACCCCCGACTTCGCCTTCAAGACGGCTGACCTCTCCGATCGATACGACCAACGCGTCCGCACCTGCGACCCGATCTTCCGGGATTTCGGCGGCCATGTCCGCTTCTGCGGGACGGTCGTGACGGTCAAGTGCTTTGAAGACAACACCCCGGTGAAGTCGACCCTCGCCGAGCCCGGCCAGGGCCGGGTCCTCGTGGTCGATGCCGGCGGCTCGATGCGCTGCGCGATGCTCGGAGACCTGATCGCAGCCGGCGCGGTAGAGCAAGGCTGGGCCGGGGTCATCCTCTACGGATGCATCCGCGACAGTTGCGACATCGCCGCCATGCCGTTGGGCGTCAAGGCATTGGGGACTCATCCACGCAAGAGCCAGCGGCGCGGCGAAGGCCAACGGGACATCACGGTCACGGTCGCCGGCGTGCGCTTCGCCCCGGGCGATCAGGTCTACTGCGACGAAGACGGCATCCTGGTGGCCGACGGGCCGCTGGATCTCGGCGACGATCGATCCGGATAGGCACAGCGAGGTAAGACCATGGCGTGGACCGAGGCGAAACAGATTGCCGAGGCGATCCTCGACGGATTCGGGCGTCACTACCGGCTGTTCCGCGAGATCACCGGCGGGGCGCGAGGACGCTTCGAGGGGGCGGATTGGCCGGCGGTGCAAGCCGCGGCGCGCGAGCGGATCAGCTACTACGACGAGCGGGTCGGCGAGACGGTCGCCCTGCTGCGCCGCGAGTTTCATCTGCGCGACCCGACCGACATCCTATGGCGCCGCGTGAAGATCGAGTACATGCGCCTGCTGCCGCTGCACCACCAACCCGAGCTCGCCGAGACCTATTACAACTCGGTGTTCTGCAGGCTTTTTGATCGGCGCTATTACAACAACAGCTACATCTTTGTGTGGCCGATGATCTCGACCGAGCACCTCGAGGCCGAGATCCCGATCTTTCGACCGTACTACCCGGCACGCGACGGCTTCGCGCGGGTGATCGCACGCATCCTCGGCGACATGGGTTTTCAGCGTCCCTTCCGAAATCGCCGGCACGACATCCGCTGTCTGATGCGCGCCGTGCGGGACCGCTTCCCGCGCAGGCGCGCGCTGCATCAGAACTTCCAGCTCGCCGTTCTCTCCGAGCCTTTCTACCGCAACAAGGCCGCCTACATCATCGGCAAGGCGATCAACGGGGCGGATCAGATCCCGTTCGCGATCCCGATCCTCAACGACGAGGGCCACGAGGACGCTCCCGGTGGACTCTATGTCGACACCCTACTCTCGGGCGGGGACGAGATCTCGGATGTCTTCAGCTTCTCGCGCGCCTATTTCATGGTCGACACCGAGGTGCCGGCCGCCGTGGTCGATTTCCTGCGCCCCTTGATGCCGCACAAGGGCAAGGCCGAGCTCTACACCGCCATCGGTCTACAGAAGTTCGGCAAGGCGGAGTTCTATCGCGACTTCCTCAAACATCTGAGGTACTCGGCCGACGATTTCGTGATCGCCCCCGGGATCCGCGGAATGGTGATGTGCGTCTTCACGCTTCCATCGTTTCCCTTCGTCTTCAAGGTCATCAAAGACCGTTTCCCGCCTCCGAAAGAGATGACGCGAGAGACCGTCAAAGAGAAATACCAGCTGGTGAAGCTGCACGATCGCGTCGGGCGCATGGCCGACTCCTGGGAGTATTCACACGTCGCCTTTCCGCGGCACCGCTTCTCGGCCGCCCTTATCGAGATGCTGGAGACCGACTGCGCGAAGAGTCTGGAATCCGACGGCGATCAGCTCATCATCAAGCATCTCTATATCGAGCGGCGCATGTCGCCGCTGAATCTCTATCTGCATACCGCCGACGACGAGGACATTCGGCACGCCATCGGCGAATACGGCGACGCGATCAAGCAGCTCGCAGCGGCCAACATCTTCCCCGGCGATTTCCTCTTCAAGAACTTCGGCGTAACGCGTCAGGGTCGCGTCGTCTTCTACGACTACGACGAGCTCTGCTATCTGACCGAGTGTCACTTCCGTGAGATCCCGCCTGCACCCTACCCCGAAATGGAGATGGCCGAAGAGGTCTGGTACAGCGCCGGTCCGAACGATGTCTTCCCCGAGGAATTCGAGACCTTCTTGCTGACCGACCCGCGGATCCGCAAGGTCTTCCGCGAGCTGCACAGCGAATTGTTCGACCCGGCCTGGTGGCGGGCACGCCAGGAGCACATTCGGGCGGGCCATCTCGAGGACGTCTTTCCCTATGCCGAAGAGCGACGTTTCGCTCGCGCCGACCGGGTCGAGCCCGATCGGAACGACGAGGAACCTCGGCAATCGTCGGCCATCTCAAGCGAAGGCACCAACTGCGTCCGAGCCGCATGACGACAAGGGGAACCGTAGCGCACACCGTCGCTCGGCAGCCCCGTTGCACCGCAGAGGAGACTGGAACGATGAAGACGCCTTCGATTCGGATCAATCGGCTGGCCTGGAGCCTGCTGCTGTTCAGCACGCTTGTCGCGGCCGCAAGCGACCAACCCGCCGAGCTTGCCCCCGGGATGCAGAACCCCGGCTATCACGAGCAACCCGACTGGTTCAAGGCGTCCTTTCTGGATCTCCGCGAGGATGTCGCCGAGGCCACTGCGCAGGACAAGCGTCTAGTTCTTTACTTCTTTCAGGACGGTTGTCCCTATTGCGCCAAGCTGTTGCAGGAGAACCTCGCCGATCAGTCGATCGCCCGTCTGATGCAGGGGAGTTTCGACGTTGTCGCCATTAATCTCTGGGGCGATCGGGAGGTGACCGGCTTGTCCGGGGAGCTCACCACGGAGAAACAACTCGGCGCGGAGCTTAAGGTCCAGTTTACGCCGACAATGTTGTTGCTCGACGAGGCCGGGCAGGTCGTTCTGCGGATCAACGGCTACTTCCCGCCCCATCGCTTCAAGGCCGCACTCGACTATGTCGCCGAGCGCCGGGAGCAGGTCGGCGAGTCTTTCGCCGACTATGTCGCCGGACTCGATTCGGCCGAGGCCAAGGGCACCTTGCATACGCAGGAAGGATTCCTGACGGCCCCGTTCCGACTCGCCGATAACCGCGATACCTCCATGCATCCATTGGTGGTGATGTTCGAGCAGCCCACCTGCCGCGACTGCGACGAGCTGCACGCGGACATTCTAAAACGCGAGCCGGTCGCCTACTCGCTGAGCGCCTTCGACGGAGTGATTCTGGATACCTACTCGCGCGACCCCGTCCAGACGGTCGACGGCCGCGAGATCCCGATCCGCGACTGGGCCGCGGAGCTCGACATCAAGTACACACCCAGCCTGGTGTTTTTCGATGCCGCCGGGCGCGAGGTGTTCCGCACCGAAGGTTACTTCAAGGCATTCCATATCCATGGTGCGCTCGACTATGTCGCGACGGGCGCCTACCAGTGGCAGCCGAGCTTCCAACGCTACCTTGCGGCACGCCGCGAGGCATTGGACGCGCTCGGGATCGAGGTCGATCTGATGGATTGACCTCGGCTACAGCGCGCCGGTCACCCTCGGCGCAAGAGCGCTTGATCCAAGGTGATTTCCGCGAAAGCATCGACCAACCCGTGGGGGCGCCTTAAGTCGCCCCTACCTCCCGCGCCCACCACCGCCGCCTCCGCCACCGCCGGACGAGCCGCCGCCACCCCCGCCCGAGCTGCTGCCGGGCGGTGTTGCGGAGGACGCGATCTGGCGACTCAAGGTCTGGCCGAGCGACCGGCTCATACGCGAGAGATCCCCGGCGCTGCCGCGGCCTCGATACCAGTGTATGGCCCCTGCGGCGGCGGCCGCAGCCGCGGCGCCGACGGCAAGCGTGAACTTGCGGGTCCATGCCTCTTCGACATCCAGGGCCAGCGCGTAGGGTAAAAGCGCTTCGTAGCGTTCGGCATCCAGCTCGGGCGGCGCATCGCTACCCGGACCCGGGAGCGACCTCAACTCGTCGCGCTCGGCGACACCGAGGTAGAGTTTCAGACCCTCGACCCGGTCGAGCAGTCGTCGCCCCTCGCTGGTCGGGGCCTTCAGCAGCCAAGCAAAGAGGACATGAGCGCCGACGGCAAGCCCGAACAGGACGAGCATGGCCGGTATCCCGTCTCCGCCCGCGACCATCCAGGCCAAACCGCCGTAGAGCACGGAGAAGGCGATCCCGACGGCGAGCTTGCCGCCGTTGACGAGAAAAAAGCGCGGGCTATAGAGTTGTGCGAGGCTCTGGGTGTGTCCGCTCTGCGCCGACCCGACCCGATCCGCCTGCTTGTTGGTCAGCACCAGCTGATCGCCCTTGGCGAAGAGCAGCCGGAGCAGGGTCGCTTGACTCGGCGTGAGGGCGGCGGGGTCGGCGCCGGGCAAACGCTCGAGCCGCCACGCCTCGCGCCAACCGGTCTTTTCCTGATGAATCACCACATGACCCTTCACGGCCGTCTCGACCAGATCGGCGGCAAAGCAGCGGTGGTCGTAGCCCATCCGACTCAGATAGCGCAGACCCGCGGGTGAATGTCCATCCGGGGGCCGGTAGTGCGGGAAGATCGGGCCGGCTTGCGGATCACGCCCGACGCGCCACCAAGTGGCCCCGTAGTAGGCGAGCAGCAGGATGAGCCCGACCAAGGCGACCAGCACCCCGCGATTATCGTACAGCAGCCAGCCGAGACGCCGGGCATCCGTCGGCTCCGCGATCAGACCTTTCGGGAACCCGGCAACGATGGTTAAACCCTCGGCAACACCCAAGGGCCGTGTCGTCGCGAAACGGATCTCGTCGGGCGCGACGACCTCTGCAACCAGGTCGCGACCCATGGCGCCCTGAGGACCGGTATAGCCCTCGGCGGCAAGGTCCGCGATCGGGACCTCGGCCGGAAGCCGCACCGTGGCACTCGCCGCGAGGATCGGAAAGATCCAACCGGTGCCGGTGACGTTCCAGTAGAGCTCGTCGTGCCCCTCGAAAAAACCGAGCTGACGGGTCGTGCGATAGCGAATGCGGTAGGTGTAGGTCGCCGGGACAGCAAGAAAATCGTCGTTGCCTGTGTTGATGTCGACGCCGTTGGAGACCCGCTCGATGAAATTGGGCTCCGGCTTGCCGTCGCGCTCCACGCCGAGCAGCTCGAAGCCAACCCGGACCTGGTTGCCGAGCCGGTCGCGATAGCGGGTCGGAAACTCGCGCACGATGCCGCGGCGGATCTCGCGCCCTTCGGCGCGAATCGCGATGGTCTCGGTCACGTCGAGGCTGCCGTCGGGCTGGATGGAGAGATCGCTGTGGAAGGAGAGGATCTCCTCGGCGGCATCCGCCTGTGCGCCGACCCCGAGCAGGAGCGGGGGCAGGAGCAAAAGACCGAGGAGCCATCGCCCCTTCGGTTTAGACCATCCCTGCATCCGGGACGACCGGAAGCACCCGGCAACCTGAACAGGAAGGCCGTCGATCATGTCTCGCCCTCGAGTCGCGGGACCGCGCGCTCGGACTCGCGGGCGAGATAGAACTCGGCCGACACGAATCCGAACAGCTTGGCGATCAGCAGATCCGGCACCTTTTGAATCGCGTCGTTCAACTCGCGCACCGCCCCGTTGTAGAAGCGGCGTGCGTATTGGAGATGCTCCTCGACATCGACGAGATCACGTTGAAGGCGCAGGAAATTCTCGCTCGCCTTGAGATCCGGATAGGCCTCGTCGAGCAGGATCAGCCGACCGACCGACTGCTCCAGTGCCGCCTCCAGGGTCGCCAGCTCAACGGGGCTTCGCGTCTCCACGGCACGGGTGCGCAGCGCAGCGACGGCCTCGAAGAGTGTCTGCTCATGCGCCGCATAGCCGCGCACGGCCTCGACCAACATGGGGATGAGATCGTGACGCCGAGTAAGCTGAACATCGATATCGCTCCAGGCCGCGCGGACACGATTGCGCAGGCGCACCAGGCGATTGAAGACCCAGAGACCCCAGCCGAGCGGAACCAAGAGGAGCGCCGCAAACCCGTAAACCATGTACCGAGAGCCCTCCCGAGCGATGCCGACGACGTCACTTCCGTGACAAGAATCAGGGCCGACCCGTCGCGCCAAGCTCGAACATCGGTTTGCTCTCGGGACCCACTTCGTGAAGGGCCGGATTGAGACGCCGCAGATCGAGCGTCGGCTTGACCTTGAGCGACAACAGCGACGGATCCAGGTACTTCTTCATCAGGCGCCGTGCCTTGCCGAGATCGCGTGTCCCGCGCAACGCCCGCACCTGGTTCAAAGCCACCTGTGTCGGCTCGGTTCCGCCGTTGCGGCGGTAATAGGTGATCACCGCCTCGGTGTAGTTGAGCGTCTCGAGATAGGTCACCTGACTATTGGTGCGATCGACCACGCCTTCGCCGGCGTTGTAGGCCATGATGACTCGGCCGTAGTCGTTGTTGTACTTGCGCAGGAGACGCTTGAGGTGACGTGTGCCGGTGTCGAGGTTGATCTTGGGGTCGAAGAGATCGGCGACCGAGGTCACCCCGTAGTCCGCCGCCGTCGGGGGCATCAACTGCATCAGACCGACCGCGCCTGCGCGGGAAACCGCATGGGCGTTGTAGTTCGACTCGGCCGCGACCACCGCGCGAACCAATTCCTCCTCGACACCGTGTCGCCCTGCGACCGCCGGGATCATGGCGACAACCTCCGCACGGCTCGGACGAGGCCGGTTCGGCGCGACGGGCAACGCCGGCTTGACCGGGGTGGCCTCGGCGGGCTTGAGGGTGTCGTTCTCGATCTTGGCTGATTCCGTCCGCGCCTGCTGCGTCTCGGGACCCTCCGTCGAGGCGGATTTTCCGGCCAATGTGCCCCAGGAGACGATCGGCCAAAAGGCCAGCGCCAGAAACGCCAAGCGTCGGATCCGGTTTCGATCGGCACCGAAGGTTGTCATGATCCGTCCACCACTGAGGTTGCCAAGGAGGCGCCTCTCGAATCGGCCTGAGCGACCCGGGACGCATGACCCGCACGACGAAGCCGAGGCTGCAGAAAGGGCTCCAGAAGATCCGCCGCCTGCTCGATACCGGTCGGCTCCACGGCAGGCGGTCGATCAGCGGTGCGCAGCGCATGGATCGCCTCGGCGAGATGTCCCGCCAGGAGGTCCTCCCGCGTGATCTCGCGTGTCGGCATCCGCTCGGCGAGCCAGGGTATCAAGGCCGCTTCCTCCGGCCAATCGCCGCGTTTGACATAGAGAACGGGAAGCCGGTTCACGGCCGCCTCGGAGTAAGTGCCGTAGCCGGGCTTGCACAGCATGAGATCGCAGGACGACATGACGTCCGGTACCCGCAGTCCCAGGGAGGAAATCCCGGTCGCGTCGCGCCTCTGCCCCGCGGGCAGATCCTGAGCCAACCAATGGACCTGGTCCTGCTCGGACCACATCGCGAGCGGATCGAAACCATCGAAGCCGCCGAACTGCATCAGCGCGAAGGGGCGATCGGCGGGCAAACCGCAGCGCGCGCGTAGCTCTGCGCGGCGATCCGGATAACGGCTCGCAATCGGACCCACATCGATCGCGTTCGGAAGCCATGACATGGGCATCGAGGGGGCCGGTCGGATAAAGATCTCGGCCGCGGCATAGACCGCCCGCATCCGCTCCATCACCGGTGCGGGGACCTGATCGGCCACCGGACTCTCGCGCAAAATGTCATACCAGTTGAGCGAACACAGCGCAACCGCCGGGATGCCCGCCCGACGCGCCGCGTCGAGCGGCAGCCAAGGCACATCGGCCAAGACCAGGTCAGGCGCCGCACGGCGCAACAGGGCAATCTCGCGCTCGAGCTGCCGATCATAATCGGCCTCGAAATCGGCATAACGAATCAGGCTGTCCGACCAGCGGGTACTGAGCGGACCGTCCATGAGCAGGCCGATATCCGTCGCCTCGTGGATCTGCGTAAACCCGGGCGGCAGTCGGCTGCGCGCAAAACCAGGATCGATGTCGCTCTGCAAGGTGATCCGCAGACCGGGCAGACGCCGCGCCAGCTCATGGACGACCGGCGCCGCCTGCGCCAGATGCCCATAACCGTGGGCGGTCACGGCAAGGAGAAGATATGGCATGAAAGCGCCTCCGGTTCGCCTCGGACTCGCGTCAGGACTCGACGTGCTCGGACGCCGCCGCAGGGCGGCCGAGCCGCTGCCCGAGCTGAATCTTGCTGCCCGGCGCAAGCGTCTCGTCCAACCGCACCCGACCGGGCTCGAAGAGCAGGATGACGGTGGAGCCCAGATTGAAGCGGCCCATCTCGGCGCCGCGCTCGAGCCGGACCGATCCGACTCCGTCACCGGGACCGGCGCCCGCATTCGAGGACCGATCCCCGCCTCGTGCAGGCGTCACCTCGCCGGCCCAAACGGTCTCGATCCCGCCGACGAAGATGGCCCCGACCAGGACCATCGCCATCGCGCCGACATCGGTCTCGAATCGGCACGCCACCCGCTCGTTGCGTGCGAACAGCCGAGGCACCAGGTCCGCGGTGATGTTGTTCACGCTGAACAACCGTCCCGGAATGTGGTGCATCCAGGTGAGATCACCGCCGAGCGGCATGTGGATCCGGTGGTAATCACTCGGCGCCAAATAAATGGTTGCAAAGGTACCGCCGCTGAAGGCCCTTGCCCGCTCGGTGTCGCCTCCGAGGAGATCCTCGACCGTATAATCACGACCTTTCGCTTGTATCAGGCAACCTGCGGAGATGCGCCCGCTCTGACTGATCGTGCCGTCGACGGGGCTCACGAGCGCCCGCAGGTCCGGATCGAGTGGCCGCGCTTCGGGTCCCAGCGCGCGGGTAAAAAAGGCGTTGAAGTGCACATAGGCCTTCGCATTCGGCTCCGCTGCCTCGGTCATATCGATCTTGTAGATGCGTAGGAAGGTCGCGATCAACAGATCTTTGAGCGGACGCCATCGGACACGCGCCAGACGATACATGATGGCCGACAACAGGTGCTGGGGAAGGACATGCTGAAGGGCGACGAAGAGCCGCGCCCCCACGCCCCGGACTGATTCCGTCATGGTGTCTCCGGCAACAAGAGATCCGAGCCGGCGTGGATGGCCTTCAGATCCTCGGCCATCCGTGCGCCGTCTTCGGTCTCGGGAAGAAAGGCAAGTAGGTATCCCCCCGGCGCAACGACGAAGATCGCCGGCGTATCCGCGGCGCCGAGGCCGATGTCGGCGCGGAGACGCTCGATCTGCTCGGCATCGCCGCCGAGGATCTTCAACGCGGGCATGAGACCGGCGAAATCCCGGTGAAGGCTGGAATCAGTCCCCGTGGTGACGAGCACGAGGCGAAGTTGTTTGCGCAAGGCGCGCTCGTCGGCCACCCGGTTGTAGACATCGATCAAACGCTGGACGGCGAGTTGGCCCGAGGCCCGCGACAGGTCCCCGAAGGCGAGCAGGGTCCAGCCTTGCGACAGGTCCTTTTGGCCGAACGGACTTCCGAGGGCCTCCCGGAGCTCGAAATCCGGCAGGTTAGAGGGCGGACGGAGCAGCAACCCGGCGATCACCGGAGGCGTATCGCTGCGGCGCTGGTACTGATTACCCCATTGGTAGGCCAGGACGAACAGCGAGATGGCACCGAGCATCAGGACCAGGCGAACCCAGAGGGGGCGTCGGTTCCGGAGAAACATCTCAGGTAAACGCCTCTGGTGCACACGCCGGAGCGGCGTCGGTGGAACGGGCGTCTGTCGGGGAACGGCGCGGGTCGCATCGTGCGGATCGGCACGGCAGCGAGTGGACATCGCGGCGATGCGACCCCATTACCTCCGCGCGGGGCGTTACGGATAACTGCATCATAAGAAGGGATCGAATCCGAGTCGCGGTCGGGGTCGCGAGTCATCACGATTCGGACCCGAAGTTGTGACCAGTATACGGGTCGTCTCGCCCGAGGCTCAAGCCAATGCCGCCGATGATCAATCCGATCTTCACGCGGATCGTCGAAACCGAATCACGGGAGGTCACTATGGGTCACAAGGTCGAGAAGACCGATCTCGAATGGCGCGAAACCCTGACACCGGAGCAATACCGTGTCTGTCGGGAGAAGGGCACCGAACCGGCCTTCACCGGGCAGTATCACGACTCCAAGGCGCCGGGTCTCTACCGCTGCGTCTGCTGCGACGAGCCTCTGTTCGAGGCGAGCGAGAAATTCGATTCCGGCTCGGGCTGGCCGAGCTTTTGGCAGCCGACCGCGCCGGACGCCGTGGCGACCGAGGAGGACGTCAGTTACGGCATGCGCCGCACCGAGGTCATCTGCAACAGTTGCGGCGCCCATCTCGGGCATGTCTTTCCCGACGGGCCGAGACCGACGGGGCTCAGATACTGCATCAATTCGGTGGCCTTGGCGTTCGAGCCCGAAGCCTGATCGTGTCCTCGCCGCATCAGCGCGGGCCGATGGCGTCCACGGCTGTGCCCCAGACGCCGAGCTGCTTCGTACGGGCGATACGCTCCATGGCGTGATACTCGAACGGCGCTCCCGGGAGTGCGAGCGCCCAGCCGCGCTGGATGAGATAGGCGGCCAAGTCCTCGCCCGGGCTCAGCCCGGTACGATCGACGTGGCAGATGGCTTGGATCCGTCCGGCCTCGGATCGACCACGCGGCTCGCAGGTCACGAATCCCCTGACGCGGAAGTCGAGCGCAAGTGTGCTGCGCGACGCACAGCGGACGGGGCGCTCCCAGCGACGGCACTGGCGCTCGGTCTGCGGAAGGTAGATCCCGTAGAGCTCGATCGTCTGCCCCTTGATTGAGAGCGTGCCGTCGTCTTCGACGATGGCGATTCCGACGATCTCGCGGGGTCCGGCCGCGAAGGCCGGGGCGCCGAGGAGCAACGCTACAAGTGCGCCCGCGAAGGCGGCGCCCGAGAGCGGGTCGATCCCCCGTCGTCTGCTCGGTAAGGCTCGGCGGGCCATCCGGTTAGCGGTCGCTCGCCCGATTGTCTTGCGCGGACCCGTTCGCGGGCGAGTCCCCGGAGGCTGCCCCCTCTGCAGATGCCTCGGGATCGGCCGTGCTGCCCGGATCCTCGGGAGTCAGCATGTCCGGAATCATTTCCCCTCCGTTTGCACCGGCACCGGTGCCGAGCATGCCGGCCTTCGCGCTCTTGCCGGGAAACTCGAAGCGCATCTCCGGCCAGATCGCGAGCCCCTTCGCCGCCGACACCGTCCCGCCGGTCGCCTCGTTGATGGCGGTTCCGCTGAGGGCCGTACGCACGATCATGTCGCTCTTTCCGGTGATCCCCGCGAGGCGACCCGTTCCGCCGGTGAGCGTAAATTGGCCTGTGCAGGAACCGGGCTCGCCGTTGCAGGTGAATTCCGCATACACATAGTCGCCGGTGGGGCTTTCAATGGTGCAGTAGCCCTGCCCGTTTAGCTGGTTGCTCAGGACGTGGATGATCTGGGTCGATGGACATGTGAAGAGCGCGGCATCCAGCAGCCCGTCTCCGTGCTCGATATACATGACACCCTCGAACGTGCCGATGAACTGTAGCTTATCCACGGCGATCTGAAAGAGCTGACCGTTCGCCTCCCAGGGCGCGAGGATCTTGGCCGTGCCCTCATCGGCGACGGCGCCGCGTGCCAGCGCCAAAGCGAGAAAGAGCAGGAGGGTCGACTGGAATATTCTGCGCATGGATGCCTCCGAAATGCGATGGGCGAGCTCGTCCGAATCGTTGTCGAGTCTAACAGCCCCCGGTCGAGTCGCGGCTCTGATAACATCGACGGCCGATGATTGAGGGCAATCGATGCGGGGGGAGAGGTGAGAATCGTGCAGTTGCAAGCCGCTGTCGAGGCGTGGTCGTGACCCCCGGCGAGGCTCCGGAGACCTTGATGCTGGGCTGGCGCGAGTGGATCGCCCTGCCGGAGCTGGGGTTGGGCCTCGTGAAGGCCAAAATCGACACGGGGGCGCGCACCTCCACCCTGCA
The DNA here is from genome assembly GCF_011390875.1 of Thiocapsa sp. Taxonomy (GTDB): domain Bacteria; phylum Pseudomonadota; class Gammaproteobacteria; order Chromatiales; family Chromatiaceae; genus Thiocapsa. Next base: position 12,088 of record NZ_JAABRP010000002.1, on the reverse strand, counting down.
TGCCTTCTATGTCGACGGCTTCCGCCGAGGCGGGCAGCACTATGTCCGCTTCGGCGTCCATCCGCTGCAGAAGCGCACCGATGTCGTGATCCACTCCGAGGCATTGGTGCTCGACCAACGGCGGGTTACCGACTCGGGCGGTCATCGCGAGGACCGCTACGTGATCCGTACACGGCTCGCGCTGGGCGGCCAGGATTGGCCGATCGAAATGACCCTGACCAATCGCGAAACCATGCTGTTTCGCATGCTGCTCGGTCGCACGGCGCTCGCCGGTCGCGCTCGGGTCGATCCGGCACGCTCCTTTCTCACCGGGCGGGTGGCGCGACCCCGGGAGCACTACGCCTGACGCCATCAGATCGGTTTCCGCGGCGACGGCGCCTCACCCATCGCCTCCCAGTCGAAACGGGGCAGTTGGTCGAAGACGCTGCGGATGCCCTCGTTCCAACTGCACGAAAGCGCACGTAGTGCTGGGGAGTCGGCGGTGAGCTTGAGTCGGTGGGTCAGGGTCAGACTGTCCTTGGCATAGATGGCGACCTCGAACGGCGGGCCGACCGTCACGTTCGAGCGCGAGGTCGCATCCAAGGAGACCACGCACAGACGCGCCCCGTTCTCGAGCGACAGGTCCGGCTTGGCGATGCGATCCAGCGCGGGTTTACCGTATTTGGTCTCGCCGATCTGCAGGTAGGGGGTCTGAGGCGAAGCCGCGAAATAATTGCCCTGGGGATAGATCAGGTAGACACCATGCGGCTGATCGGCGATCTGCCCCCCTAGGATGAGGGTGGTCTCCGCGCTCACGCCGCTTTGATGCAGTGCAGGGGCATGGTCGCGCTGCACCCCGACACTGACCCGCCCGACATAATCCGCCGCTTCGAAGAGATAGCGCGCGCTCAGCAAGTCAATCCGCGACCGCTCGCGGTGGGGGTCCGTGATGGGCCCCGCGTCGCGCGGTTGGTCGAGGTCACGTCGGATGCGGTTCAGCACCTCCTGCGTGGTCGCGAGGTTGCCCGCGGACATCAGGATAAAGATCCGGTCCGCGGCAGGTTGGAAGACGTGGAGCTTGCTGAACGTAGTGACATAGTCGACGCCGGCGTTGGTGCGGGAGTCGGCAGCCATTACGAGACCCTCGTCGAGGGCGAGTCCGAGGCAGTAGGTCATGGTGATCGTATCTTCGTGGCAATGCGCAGGTGGTCTTGCTCGGATTGGCGGCGTTCGAGCGATCGCTCGCGTGCATGTCGGACCGATGCGGGCGACGAGTCTGCGCGCGACTCCCGCGACGTAAAGGCTGGACGACGGCCTCGTCACCGCGCAAGCGGATGGACGTCGTTGCCCTTGTCCAGCATACTCCGAGCAGGAGGTTTCGAGGTCGGTCTTCGATGGATCGCCGTCGTAAATCATTCCGGCCGAGCCATCCCCGACACCTGCTCTGCGAGTGAGAACCATGAGTATCGATTGGAATGCCTACCCCTCCGAGGGTTTCTTCGACGAGTTGGTCGCCGGCAACGGGAATCGGGCAATCGCCGGTTTGCTCGCCGATCTCGAGGCGCTTGGCCCCGAGGAGCTGGTGGCCCGCCAGGAAGCAGCCGATGTCTCGATCAAGGAGATGGGCATTACCTTCACCGTGTATTCCGAGGAAGGCGGCGCCATCGATCGGACCTGGCCGTTCGACATCATTCCACGCATTATTGCTCAGTCGGAGTGGGAGCGTGTCGATGCCGGGCTGCGCCAGCGCGTGCAGGCCCTGAACCTCTTCATCGACGATCTCTACCACGACCAAAAAGTCATCAAAGACGGCGTCTTCCCGGCCGAGGTCCTCGCCAAATCGGTGAACTTCCGCCCGCAGTGCGTCGGCGTCGACCCGCCCTTGGGGATCTGGGCGCATATCTGCGGCTCGGATCTGGTGCGCGACGCCGACGGGATCCTCTATGTCCTGGAGGACAACCTGCGTGTCCCCTCGGGCGTCTCCTATATGCTGGAGAACCGCCTGGTCACCAAACGGGTGCTGCCCGAGCTGTTCGAGCACTATGCGCCTCTGCCGGTCGACGATTATCCCTCGGAGCTCTTCGACACTCTGGCGGCCCTCTCGCCGCGCCCGGCGGACTATCCCGCGGTGGTCGTGCTGACCCCGGGCATCTACAACTCGGCCTATTTCGAGCACTCCTATCTGGCACAGCAGATGGGTTGCGAGCTGGTGGAAGGACGTGATCTGTTCGTCGACAAGGACGACTGCGTCTACATGCGCACCGTCGACGGGCTCGCCCGCGTCGACGTCGTCTATCGCCGCATCGACGACCTCTTTCTCGATCCAGAAGCCTTCCTCCCCGATTCCGCGCTCGGCGTGCCCGGACTCATGCGCGCATGGAAGGCCGGCAACGTCGCCCTGGCCAATGCACCCGGCGCCGGGGTTGCCGACGACAAGGTCGTCTATGCCTTCGTGCCCGAGCTGATCCGCTACTATCTCGACGCCGACCCCATCATCCCGAACGTCCCGACCTACCGCTGTATGGAGCCGGATGCCTTGGCTTATACCCTGGAGAATATGGAACGGATGGTCGTGAAGCCCGCCAACGAGTCCGGCGGCTACGGCATGCTGGTGGGGCCCGCATCGACCAAGGCCGAGCGCGAGCACTTCGCCGAGCTGATCAAAAAAGACCCGCGCAATTACATTTCCCAGCCGGCGCTGAAGCTCTCGACCGTGCCGACGATCATCGGCAAAAAGCTCGAGCCGCGTCATGTGGATCTGCGCCCCTTTATCCTCTCGGCGGACCGCCAGCAAGTCACGATGGGCGGGTTGACACGTGTGGCGATGCGCAAAGGGTCCTTAGTCGTGAACTCGTCCCAGGGCGGGGGCAGCAAAGACACCTGGATCGTGCCCGAGCCGCCGCAGACCGACGAATGAGCGGCCGAGCCGTCGGCAGGGACCGAAGCGAATCCAATCGAGCATAGGGGTCGGAACACATGCTCTCGCGTGTTGCAGAAAACATCTACTGGATGGCCCGCTATGTCGAGCGGGCCGAGAACACCGCCCGTATCGTGACGGTCAACGCCAATCTCCTACTCGACCTGCCCAAGGGCATCGCGCCGGGCTGGCGGCCGTTGGTGGACATCACGGGCGCGAACGCGCTCTTCGAGGAGCACTACAAGGACTACAGCGAACGCAACGTCGTGCGGTTTCTCCTCGCCGACGAGCGTAATTCGGGGTCGATCCTGGCGGCCCTGGTGGCGGCTCGCGAGAACTGTCGCACCATACGCGACTTCGTGCCGCGCGAGGTCTGGGAGCTGCTGAACGAGATCTATCTCTTCGCCCGCGAGGATCTCCCCAAGGGGATGACGAAAGGCGGTCGACATGCCTATCTGAAGCGGGTGATCCAGGGCGCCCAAAACATCAACGGGCTGCTTTCGGGCACCATGTTGCACGATCAAGGTTACGATTTCCTGCACCTGGGGCGTTTTTTGGAGCGTGCGGACATGACGACCCGCATCATCGACGTGCGCTCCGCCAACCTGCTGCCCGAGGAGGCGACGGAGCTTCGACCCTTCGAGACCATCCAATGGGTGAGCGTACTGAAGTCCATGACGGCCTACCAAGCCTATCGGCGCAGCGAGCAGATTCGCGTGCTGCGTGGACCGGTGTTGCGTTTTCTCTTTCAGAACGAGGCGTTCCCGCGCTCGGTCGTGCATTGCATCGAAGCGCTGCGGACCAGTCTTTCGAAGCTGCCCCGCAACGACTCCGCCTTGCGCGTGGCGGGACGGCTCAAGCGCAATCTCGAGGGGACCGAGCCGCGCCGACTCAATCAGCAACAGCTCCATGCCTTTATCGACGACCTTCAGGTCGGGATCGGCGATCTGCACGAGGAGCTTGCGCGGACCTGGTTCCCGCCGCCTCCGGAGACGCAGACGCAATCGCAAACGCAGGACTGAAGCTGAATCGCGTCCGGCGCGAGATGCGCGGTCGGTGTATCGGTTCGGTGTTGGACCAAAATACGGAGGTTGGTGAGACGCGATTCAGAAAACGGGAGACAGGGTGCCGACGTAAACCGATCGGCGGCAAGGTGGCGGTGCCGCTGCATCGTTTCGGATCGCGACCCTCATCGGGAGTCGATTGGACGCCTCGGGGAAAACCCTGCAACATGGCGGCTCCTTCTCGCCGAACCGGGAGCCGACGGTGACCCCAGACCCTCTGTCGATCGTGGATGCCTATCTCGCCGCCCAGTCGGCAAGAGATTTCGAGGCGATGCGCGGCTTACTCGCCGACCAGGGTTTTTGCTATCGCAGTCCGATCACGGTGTTCGATCGGGCGGATGACTTCATCCAGTACGCCGCCGTGTCGAGCGGCATCATCATCGACAGAGAGATCCGAAAAGTCTTTGTGGACGGCAACGACATTTGCCATTTCATGACCTATCGGATCCAGATCTCCGAGAAGCTCGCCGTCGAGGCCGCGCAATGGTCGCGCGTGCACGAGGGTCGGATTCAAAAGATCGAAGCGGTCTTCGATGCCTCCCCCTATCGAGAGCTCTTTCCGAACGACGAACCTGCGCCCTGAGCCGCCCTCATTCCGCCACGGGCAACCAGCGGGCCAAGGTCTCGCGCAACTCGGCGAGCTTGACCGGTTTGGCGAGATAGTCGTCCATCCCAGCCTCCAGACACGCATCGCGATCCGTGGCCATCGCGTTGGCCGTCATGGCGATGATGGGGATGCGTGAACGGCCTTCACGATGTTCGCGCTCCCGCCATTGCCGAGTGGCTCCGAGGCCGTCGAGTACCGGCATCTGCATGTCCATCAGCACGGCGTCGAAGCACGCGCTCGCGAGTCGCTCGATCGCCTCGGCGCCATTCTGAACGAGGTCCGGCTCGATGCCCAAGCGCATGAGCATCCCGCGCGCGACCTGTTGATTGACCGGATTGTCTTCGGCCAGCAACACACGCCCGTTCAAGGGCCGCTCGAGCATCGCTGTCTCGCCTTGATCCGGGATCGGTCTGTCGGTGAGGAGAACCTGCGCGAGTGCATCGCGAAGCAGACCCTGCCGCACCGGCTTGCTCAGGACGAGATCAACCGGATCCGGCGCCTCCCCGAACGGCTCCGGGCGCCCGCCCGAGGTCAACAAGATCAATCGGACGGCAGCAATGGCAGGGGTCGCGCGGATCGCACGCGCGAGCGCGAGACCATCCATCTCGGGCATCTGCAGATCCAGCACGGCGGCCTCGAAGGGACGACCCTCGGCTTGTGCACGGACGAGCAGCCCGAGCGCCGTGGGACCGTCGGGCACGGCTTCGTAGGCCACACGCCAGCCGCGAAGATAGTGCCCGAGAATCTCCAGGTTGGTTGCGTTGTCGTCGACGCAGAGGATCCGCAGACCCTCGAGCCCTGCGCCCTCGGTCGGCTCGGCCATCTCGGGTTGACGATCGAACGGCAGCTCGATCCGGAACCGAGAACCCCGACCGAAAGTGCTCTCGACCTGGATGTCGCCCCCCATCAGCTCGATCAGATCCTTGCTGATGGCGAGGCCGAGACCGGACCCTCCGAAACGCCGTGTCGTGGAGCCGTCCGCCTGGACAAAGGGTTTGAAGAGGCGCTCGAGCTGCTCAGGCGTCATGCCGATCCCGGTGTCCGAGATCTCGAAGCAGAATCGGCTGCGTTCGGCCTCCTGCCTGCAGACATCGACACGCAGCGCAACCTCGCCCGAGAGCGAGAACTTTACGGCATTGCCCAAGACGTTCGTCAGGATCTGTCGCAAACGATGGGGATCGCCCAGCACACGGGCGGGTAGCCCCGGCGGCACGAAGCAGACCAGCTCGATCTGTTTGCTGCGCGCGCTCGCCGTGAAGAGACCGGCGACATCCTCGGCCAGACGGCGCAGATCGAAGGGGATGCGCTCGAGATCGAGTCGCCCGGACTCGATCTTGGAGAAATCCAGGATGTCGTTGATGACATTGAGCAGACTCTCCGCCGAGGTGTGCGCCACATCGACGAGGCCCTTCTGCTCCGCATTCAGGCGCTCGTGCGAGAGCATCTCCAGCAAGCCGAGTACACCGTTCATGGGCGTGCGGATCTCGTGGCTCATGTTGGCGACGAACTGACCCTTGGCGATGCTTGCCGATTCGGCCTGCTCCTTGGCGATCACCAAGGCCGCCTCGGTGGCGCGCCGCTCCTCGATCTCGCGCTCCAGATCCCGATTCAACGCGGCGATCCGCTCCTTTTCCTGCGTTAAACTGTCGATCAGATCGAGATTGACGTGTCCCAGCTCGAGTGAATGGCGCAGGGTGCGATGGTAGCGCCGCGCGTTGAGCCACATGAAGACGGCAAACAGCAGGATCAGCGCGAGAAAGGTATAGGCAAGCTCGTCGCCGATCACGATCATCCGCAGCGCGAAGGGCACCAGCGCACCGAGCATGTACAAGAAATAGGCCGCCAGATAGGCGCTCAAGCTCGGGATCGCTCCGGCGACCATGCCGGAGATGACGAAGCCGAGAAAGACCTGATAGGTCAACACATGGCTGGGGAGCAGGAAGACCGAGAGGCCCCAGGCGAGCCCCGTCGCGGCGGCGCCCAGCGCGAATCGACGGGGCCAATCGGTGGACGAACGGGCCTCGCCGGCCCGCCGATAGTCCATCATCAGGCGACCGCGGGCGATCAGGATCACGACAAGCGCGGCGAACCAGATCCAGGCCCCGGCCGGGGAGGAAACCAGGCTCATCGCGGCTGCCACGAGCAGGGCATTCGCCCCGGTGATGACGAGACTGGCGGGAAGCTGCTCGAACAGCAGTCGCGTAAGATCCTTTTCGATCAGTGCATCCGTCGCGGGGTTATGCGGCAGACCGTTGCCTGGGTGCGACATGATCGGTCAACCCTGCCCGGAGTCGATGAACGGAGCCGCAGACACAGACGTACCGAGTGCGCGAGCGAGGTCCCGCAACGTCATGCCGCCGAGCGCCGCGTCGATCGCCTGCTCGATACCCTTCTCGATTCGTCCGATCTCGCCCTCCGGAAGGGTGCCTCGACAGCCGCTCTCGCGTTCTTCGAAACAGCGCACCGCGTCGAGCATCGCCTTGACCGAGATACCGTCGGTTGCACGCGCAGGGACGAAGGTCGGCGAATCGCCGGCAGTGCGAATCAGAAACCCCGACTCCTCGAGCACGCCCAACATCCGTTCGGCATTGGTTTTGGGAACCTCGAGGTTCCGTGCAAGCTCATCGCTGCTCCAAGGCGGCCCGCCGGACTCGTAGCGCAGGGCCACTTGCCCGGCAAGGATCAAGGCGAGACGCTCCCGCTGCCGATTGCTCAACTGCAGATCACGCGAGCGTATCCTCAGATACTCGGGATGTTGGTGGTAAAAGGCAATGCTTGCGCCGATCAGCAGAATCAACCAGGCGATGTAGATCCAGATCATGAAGAGGATCAGGATCGCCAGACTCGAATAGACCGCCATCAGGCGCGTCGAGCTGGCCATGAAATAAGCGAACAGCCCCCCGATGAACTCCCAGAGCAGCCCGGCGATGAGTGCCCCGACAACCGCGGAGAGGATGTGAACCCGCGTGTTGGGGACAAAGACGTAGAAGAAGGCGAACGTCAGCGAGATCATCATGAAGGGGCCGAGCTGGCCCAAGGCATGCCAGACATCCCCGAACGGCTTCGCCTCGATGATCGCCTGAACGAAGGCGTTCCCGCCTAGCGAGGCCGAGAGTCCGACGGCCGAGAAGAAGAGCACGGGGCCCACGAGGATAACGCTCAAATACTTGCTGAAACGTTGGGCGAACGAGCGCTGCGTGGAGACGCGCCAGGTGAAGTTGAAGACCTGCTCGATCTTCTGGACCAGCGAAATGACGGTGTAGATCAGCAGTGCAAGCCCGACCGACCCCAGCACCCCCACCCGCATGTTGTCGACGAAGCCGATGATCTGGGTGGTGATCTCCACGCCGCCCTCGCCGAGCGGGGCCAGCACCTTCAGGAGCAGAGGCTCCAATTGATTGTGGACGCCGAACCCCTTCAATACCGAGAAGGTGACCGCCAGCAAGGGCACCAGCGCCAAGATGGTCGTATAGACCAGACTCATGGCCTGCAGGGACAGGTAGCCTTGGGTCAGGTCGCGCATCAGCGCATAGATCAAACGCCCGAGCCAGATCGGGAGGGCTTGCCAGGGCGGCATCTCGTCGAGCCGACGACTCCAGAGCAGTGCGTCGATTCGCTCGGAGACGGGCATGGCGTGGTTCATGTGCGCTCTCTCGGGGAGGAGTCGGACGGCACTTCCGGCCGCTTGCCGTCGTTTCATTATATCGGGTCGGTGCGCCTTGTCGCCGCGATACGCAGCTGCGCCGACTTGAAGCCTGCTTGCACCCTCTCCATTTGCGAGGTCCTTAGGGGTCGATGATCCCCTGCCCTTTACACCCGTCATCATCGATCCCGTGCGCGGGTCATCGGCAATCCTTCACCCATCGACGAGCAAACCCATGCGTTTTTCCTGCAACTTCGTCGGGGCCTTGGCCCTCCTATCCTCATCCGCCGTCGTGACGGCGGACGAGCCGCAAACCCTGACGCCGATGTCCAAGGACATCCAGGCGCCCGCGTTCGACCTCCAAGGGCCGGCCGGTGAGCCGCAACGTCTCCTCGATCATCGCGGCAAGCCGGTCATCCTCAACTTCTGGGCGACCTGGTGTCCGCCCTGTCGCGCCGAGATGCCCTCGATGCAACGCGCCCACGAAGACCTCGCCGACGAGGGCATCTCGGTGATCGCCGTCAACGTCGGAGAGGACGCCGAGACCATCGAGCGGTTCCTGAGCGAGACGGATGTCGACTTCCCGATCCCGATGGACGTCGACTCCGAGGTCGTGCAGAGCTACCCGGTCAAGGGCTTGCCCACCACCTTCGTCATCGATCCCGAGGGTCGCTTCGCCTTCAGCGCGACCGGCGAGCGCGAATGGGACGATCCCGCACTGCTCGATCAGGTGCGGGGGCTCAAGACCGGGCCTTAATCCGCGGACCGGCAATGCGGTTTATTCCACGCCGCGGCCTCCGGGCTTTACGAAGACTTTACGCCGACGCCCGCCGGGGCACATAGCGCCTTGACGCCCGGCCTTCCTAGAATGCGTATCCACGGATCTTCAAACGAGACCGGCCTTCGATGGATACTGCGCTTCTCCTCATCGTCGTCGCCCTCGCGGGCTACCTGCTGTTTGCCCTGATCCATCCCGAGCGGTTTTAGCCCGGGATGATGATCATGACGATCCTCGGCGTCTTCATGCTCCTGAGCCTTTTCGGGCTCTGTTTCCTTTTCATCGACTGGGTGGATCGGCTATGAACGAGGTGTTCTTGGTCTACGCCGTCGTCATGCTCCTGGCTTTACCGCTGGGGCGCTACCTTGCGTTGATCCATGCGTCCACTCCCACCCCGCTCGATCGGGTATTCGGCCCCCTGGAGCGCATCCTCTACCGCGCCATGGGAATCGACCCTGCCGCCCGAATGGGCTGGGCCGCCTACGGCAAGGCCCTGCTCGCGCTGCATCTTGTCATTGCCTTGATCGCATTTGCGATCTTCATGCTGCAAGGTTGGCTGCCGCTCAACCCGGACGGGATCCCCGGCATGGACTGGGACCTGGCGCTGCACACCACGGCCGCCTTCATCACCAACACCAACCAGCAGCATTACGCGGGTCAAGCGCAGCTGTCGTATTTCGCGCAGCTCTTCGCCGTCGTCGCCATGCAGGTGATCACGGCGGCGGCAGGGATCGCGGCGCTGGTGGCCATCCTGCGGACCCTGCTCAAACCGGAGGGTTCACAGATGAGAACGGCATCGGGCGAGGTCGCGGTCGGGCATTTCCATGTCGATCTGGTGCGTACCATCGTGCGTCTGCTGCTGCCGCTGGCATTCGTGACGACGCTGCTGCTTGCCTGGCAGGGTGTCCCGAGCAGCTTCGAGGGGGCGCGTGCGGTCAAGCCACTGGACGAGAGCGCCGCGCTCGCCGAACAACGCATCCCGATCGGACCCGTCGCACCCATGGTGGCGATCAAGCAGCTCGGAACCAACGGCGGCGGCTGGTACGGCGCCAACAGCGCGGTGCCGCTGGAGAATCCCACACCCGTGTCCAACCTCGTCGAGACGGTCGCGATCCTGCTCATCCCGGTCGCACTGCTGGTTATGGCAGCGTATCTGACCGGACAACGACGCCTGATACTGTCCATCTTCGCGGTCATGTTTCTGCTCTCGGCGTCGTTGAGCAGCTTGGCGATCTGGTCGGAGAACCAGCCCAACGCAGCCTTCGCCGGTATCGCCGCGGAGGGGCCGAACCTCGAGGGCAAAGAGGTCCGCTTCGGTGCGACGGCCACGGCGCTCTGGGGCAGCTTCACCACCCAGACTTCCAACGGCTCGGTCAACGGCATGCATGATTCGTTCAATCCCTCGGGCGGCCTCGCCACCCTGATGGGCATGTTCATCAATGCCACCTTCGGCGGCGTCGGGGTCGGTCTGATCAACTATCTGCTGTTTCTTCTGCTCGCCGCCTTTCTCGGGAGCTTGATGGTGGGGCGATCGCCCGAGTTCCTCGGCCGACCCATCGAGGCGAAGGAGATCAAGCTGATCTCGATCGCGCTCTTGTTGCAACCCCTCCTGATCTTGTCCCTGGCCGCGGTCGCGGTAAGGGTCCCCGGCCTGGCGCAGACATCCAATCCCGGCTTCCACGGTTTGAGCCAGGTCCTCTACGAATACACCTCGGCCTATGCGAACAACGGCTCGGGCTTCGAAGGTTTGGGCGACGACACGCCCTGGTGGAACCTCAGCTGTACCCTCGCCCTGATCCTCGGCCGCTTTATTCCCATCCTGGCACCGCTCGCGATTGCCGCCGGCATGGCCGGCAAACGGGTCGCGCCGACCACCTCGGGCAGTCTGGACGTGGCCACACCCACCTTTGCGGTCCTCACTTTGGGGGTGATCCTGATGTTCGCACTCTTGAGCTTCTTTCCGGCACTCGCCCTCGGTCCCTTGGCCGAGCAGTGGACGACCGTGCCATGAGCAGCCTGTCGCGGCAGCCGGACGACACCATGGCCTCGGTCTTGCGCAGATCGCGCAAGTCCCGGGCCCGCTTTGCCTCCTTGACCGGCCGTAGCCTTCTTCGGCTCGTCGGTCAGGCGATCGTGCGGCTGGACCCGCGATCCCTGGCGCGCAACCCGGTCATGCTGGTCGTCGGGGTCGGCACCCTGGTGACCCTCTGGCTGACCGGCGAGGCGCTTTTGGGCGGCCGTCCCTTCGGCTTCGATCTGGCGATTGCCGCCACGCTCCTCTTCACCCTGCTCTTCGCCAACGCCGCCGAGGCGCTGGCGGAGGCACGCGGCCGTGCCCAGGCCGACAGCCTGCGCTCCACTCGAGACAACCTCTTCGCCAACCGACTCGCGGGTGAGCGCGAGGAGCAGGTCGCCGCCCGGGATCTGCGCATGGGCGATCGGATCCGGGTGCGTGCCGGAGAGCTGATCCCGGCGGACGGCGAGATTGTCGAGGGTGCGGCGAGCATCAACGAGTCGGCCGTCACCGGCGAGTCCGCCCCCGTGCTGCGCGAGGCCGGCACCGACAACAGCGGGGTAACCGCCGGGACCAAGGTCCTCTCGGATGCTATCCTGATCGAGGTCACGGCCGTCTTCGGGCAGACCCTGCTCGATCGCATGATCGCCTTGGTCGAGGGGGCGAAGCGGCAGAAGACGCCGAACGAAATCGCGCTGACCGTGCTGCTGACGGCCCTGACCCTGGTCTTCCTGATCGTGGTCGCAACCCTGCTGCCCTTTGCCCGATTCGTCGGCACGGAGGTGTCGCCGACCGTCCTGGTGGCCCTGTTGGTGTGCCTCATCCCGACCACGATCGGCGGGCTGCTTCCGGCGATCGGCATCGCCGGAATGGACCGGGCGATGCGGGCCAATCTGGTCGCCAAATCGGGCAAGGCGGTGGAGGTCGCGGGCAACATCGACACCCTGCTGCTCGACAAGACGGGCACCGTGACCTACGGCGACCGCCATGCCACGGATTTCCGCCCCGTCGGGGAGGCGATCGAGACACGGCTGCGCGATGCTGCACTGCTCGCCTCGCTCGCCGACCCGACCCCGGAGGGCAAAT
>NZ_JAABRP010000001.1 GCF_011390875.1 Thiocapsa sp. | reverse complement strand
GGAAATCCATCGTCGCCCTCGCCCGGCAGCGTGGGGCGAGCGCGGCGGCCGGGGTCGATGACCGCGTCGTGCCCTTCTCGGCGCGCACCCGGCTCTCCGGGATCGACCGGCCCGACGGCGGGCGCATCCGCAAGGGTGCGCCGGATGCGATCCGGCGCTTTGTGACCGAGAACGGCGGCATCTATCCGGCGGAGACGACCCGAGTCGTCGAGGAGGTCGCGCGCGGCGGGGCGACACCGCTGGTGGTGGCCGAGCTGCTGCCCGCGGACCATTCGGCAGCGGATCGGGGACGGGTGCTCGGCGTCGTCCCGCTTGCCGACATCATCAAGCCGGGGATCAAAGAGCGTTTCGCGCGTCTGCGTGCCTTCGGCGTGCGCACCGTCCTGATTACGGGCGACAATGCGCTGACCGCGGCGGCCATCACCGCGGAGGCCGGACTCGACGACTATGTCGCCGAGGCGACACCGGAGCAGAAGCTGGAGCTCATCCGCCGCGAGCAAGCCGAGGGGCACTTGGTCGCCATGATGGGCGACGGCACCAACGACGCGCCCGCCCTGGCCCAGGCCGATCTGGGCCTCGCCATGAATTCGGGTACCCAGGCGGCCAAGGAGGCCGGCAACATGGTCGACCTGGATTCGGATCCGACGAAGCTGCTCGAGGTGGTGGAGATCGGCAAGCAACTCCTGGTCACGCGCGGGGCCTTGACCACCTTTTCGCTGGCCAACGATGTGGCCAAGTATTTCGCGATCCTGCCCGCGGTCTTCGTCGCCGGGGTGCCGGCGATGGCGGCGCTCGACCTGATGCAGCTGCATAGCCCGGCGAGCGCCGTCCTGGCCGCGGTTATCTTCAATGCCCTGGTGATCCCCTTGCTGATCCCCTTTGCATTGCGCGGGGTGCACATCCGCCCGGCGAGCGCGGATGCCCTGCTGGGCCGCAATCTGGCGATCTATGGTCTGGGGGGGCTGCTGCTGCCCTTCGTCGCCATCAAGGGGATCGACCTCGGACTGAGTCTGGTGATGTAGGAGCCGACGATGACAGCAAGACGCCAAGCGCGCCGACATGTACGGCCCCCCGGCCATCCTCCGACAGGCTGGCTGCCCGCCGTGCGCACTGCCGTGGTGCTGATCCTGTTGTGCGGGGGACTCTACCCCTTGGCGAGCGTTTGGTCCGCGGCCGCGCTCTTTCCGCACCAGGCGACCGGGAGCCTGATCGAGCGCGAGGGCGCGCTCGTCGGCTCCGCGCTGGTGGGCCAGGCCTTCGTCGATCCGGGTTATTTTCGGGGTCGACCCTCGGCGGCCGGGTATGACCCCTTCCGGGTGTCCGGCTCCAATCTGTCCCCCGGCAACCCGCAGCTTCGGGCACGCGCCGCGACGACCGCCCACGCCCTCGCCGCCGAATACGCTGTCGATCCGGCGAGGATCCCGGTGGACCTGATCGCCGCCTCGGGCTCGGGCATCGACCCGCACATCAGCCCGGAGGCGGCCCGGATGCAGGTGGCACATGTCGCCGAGGTGCGCGGTCTGCCGCAGGCACAGGTGGCGGAGCTGGTGACGGCACAGGTCGAGCCGCCGATCCTCGGCGTGCTGGGACAGCCTCGGGTCAATGTGCTGCGATTGAACCTAGCGCTCGACGCGCTCGGGCCGAGCGGGGCGCCGTGACGGAGTCGGACCCGAATCGTCCGGATCCCGAGGCCCTGCTCTCGGAGGTCGCGCAGGAGGGTCGCGGCGGACTGAAGATCTTCCTGGGTGCCTCCCCAGGCGTGGGGAAGACCTTCAAGATGTTGCAGGCCGCCCAAGAGGCCCGGAGCGAGGGTGTCGACCTGGTGCTCGGACTGATCGAAAGCCACGGGCGCGCCGAGACCGAGGCCCTTGCCGAGGGATTGGAGCTGATCCCGCGGCAACGCATCCCCTATCGCGGCCGGGTCTTCGAGGAACTGGACCTGGATGCGATCCTGCAACGCGCGCCCGCGGTGGTTGTGGTCGACGAGCTCGCGCACCGCAACATCCCGGGCACCCGCCACCCGCGTCGCTACCAGGACATCGAGGAGCTGCTCGGACGCGGTATCGACGTCTGGACCGCGGTCAACATCCAGCATCTGGAAAGCCTCAACGACGCCGTCGCGCGCATCACCGGGGTGCGGATGCGCGAGACCGTCCCCGACGCCCTGCTCGCCAAGGCGCGCGATCTGGTGTTGGTGGATCTCACCCCGAGCGAGCTGATCGACCGTCTCAAGCAGGGCAAGGTCTATGTGCCCGAGCAGGCGCGAGCGGCCTTGGACGGTTTCTTCAGCCCTTCCAACCTAGCCGCGCTGCGCGAGCTTGCGCTCCAGACGGTGGCCGAGCGCATCGACCTGGATGTCCGCGCGGCGATGCGGCGACGCGGTGTCGAGGGCCCCTGGCCGGTGCGCACCCGGATCCTGGTCGCGATCGACGGCGTGGGCAACAACGAGGAGGTCGTGCGCCTGGGGCGGCGCCTCGCCGAGCGTCGGCGTGCGCCCTGGAGTGTCGTCTATGTCGAGGCGAGGGACAGCGGCCCGGAGCGCCGCGCGCGGGTGGAGCGGGTCTTCCATCTCGCCGAGCGCCTGGGCGCCGAGGTGGTGACGCTGCGCGGACAGGATCCGGTCGAGGAGATCCTGAGCTACGCGCGCGCCCGCAACGTCACGACCCTGGTGATGGGCCGCAGTCGCCGCCGTCGACTGGCCGGGCTGCTCGGCCGGACCCTGAGTCAACGTCTGCTGCGCGAGGGGGGCGAGTTCGAGATCACCTTCGTGCCCTCCTCCATCGCCCGTGCGCGGCGTCGCGAGCCGGGGCGGCGCCGGCTCGCCGCAGCGGGCGATTATCTGGTGGCCGCGGGCGTCATTGCCGCGTCGGGCGCGATGGCCGCGCTCCTCGAACCGCTCCTGCCCCTCGCCAACCTCTCGCTCGTCTTCCTGGCCGGGGTGCTCTGGGTCGCGGTGCGCTCCACGCTCGGACCCGCCCTGGTCACGGCACTCGTCAGTGCCGCGCTCTACAACTTTCTCTTCACCGAGCCGCGCTACACCTTCTTGATGCACCGCACGGACGAGCTGCTGACGATCGTCTTCTTCCTGCTTATGGGGTTGGCGGGAGGTCAGTTGGCGAGTCGCCTGCGTCGGCAGATGATTGCCCTGCGCGCGACCAATGCCCAGACCCAGACGCTGTTGGACCTCGGGCGGCGCCTCACGGCCGCCGCCGATCTGCCGAGCGTGCGCCGCGAGACGGTGCGGTCGCTGGCCGAATACCTGCGCGTGCGCACCGTCCTGCTCGCGCCGACGGATGACTCGGGCGCTTTGCGGGAAGCGATCGGATCGGATACGGATGCAGGCGCGGCCGTGCTGGACGACAAGGCGCGCGCGGCTGCTCAGTGGGCCTACGACCATCGTCAACCCAGCGGTGCCCGGACCGAGACCCTGTCGGGCCTGACCTGGCGATTTCTCCCGCTGGCGATCGAGAAGGAGACGTTCGGGGTGATCGGGCTCGACCTCGCCGGCACGCCGCAGGTCTCGTCCGCCCAGTTGGCCGCGCTCGATGTGCTGGTCAGCCAGGCCACGCTCGCCATGGCCCGGACCCGGCTGGCCGATCGTCTGGAGCAGGCCAAGGTGGCGGAGGAGACCGAGCGGCTGCGCTCGGCGCTCTTGTCTTCCGTCTCGCACGACCTGCGCACGCCGCTCGCCTCCATGATCGGTGCGGCCAGCAGCCTGCGCGCGCTCGACGACAAAATCTCCCCGGAGGACCGCGCCGAGCTGCTCGACGCGGTCCTGAGCGAGGGCGAGCGGTTGAATCGCTACATCCAGAACCTGCTCGACATGACCCGACTCGGCCACGGCACCCTGCGGATCGAGCGGGACTGGATCGGCATCGACGATCTGCTCAACGCGGCGCTGCGTCGTCTGCGCGAGCCGCTCCAGGGTCTGCGCGTCACCCGAGCCATCGCCCCGGACCTGCCGCTGCTCTATGTGCACCCCGCGCTCGTCGAGCAGGCCCTGGTCAACGTGATCGAGAATGCCGCGCGCTTCTCGCCGCCCGGCGGCGAGATCCGATTGACGGCAACGCGACAGGGCGAGAGTCTGCGCCTGACCATCTCCGACCAGGGGCCGGGGATCCCCGAAGAGGACCGTAGGCGGGTATTCGACATGTTCTTCACCGGAAGCAAGGGCGATCGCAGCAAGCAGGGCAGCGGCTTGGGACTTGCGATCTGCAGCGGGATGATCGGTGCGCACGGCGGACGGATCGAGGCGCTCGAAGGTCCCGGCGGTCGCGGGGCGACCATCGCCATCGCGCTGCCGATCATCGAGATGCCCCCGAGCGCCGGCGCCGAAGGTGTGGATCCCGACGTGGAGAGGGCCGATGGATGACTCCGGAAACCGATCAGCGGTACACCCGAGGCGTGACCAGCCGTGACCACCGCCCGTATCCTGGTGATCGACGACGAGGAGCAGATCCGACGTTTCCTGCGGATCAGCCTCAAGAGCCAGGGCTATCAGGTCATCGAGGCCGACAACGCGGAGGCGGGTCTGGGCTTGGCCGCGACCCAGACCCCGGACCTGGTCATCCTCGACCTCGGGCTTCCGGATGCGGACGGCAAGACGGTCCTCGCCGAGATCCGCGCCTGGTCGTCGGTCCCGGTCCTCGTCCTGTCCGTGCGGGATTCGGAGACCGAGAAGGTTCTGGCCCTCGACGGCGGCGCCAACGACTATGTCACCAAGCCCTTCGGGGTGCAGGAGCTACTGGCGCGCGTGCGCAATCTGCTGCGCAGCGTCGGCGACGCGGCCAAACCCGGCGGACTCTTCGACGACGGTCACCTGCGGATCGATCTCGGCCTGCGCTTGGTCACCCTCGACGGGACCCCCGTCCATCTCTCGCGCAAGGAATACGCCGTCCTGCAGGCGCTCGTCGCTCAACCCGGCCGGGTCGTCACCCAATCCCAGCTGCTGCGCGAGATCTGGGGGCCGACCCATGTCGAAGACACCCACTATCTGCGGATCGTGATCGGCAAGCTGCGTCAGAAGCTGGCCGACGACCCGAGCGAACCCGGCTATCTGGAGACCGAGCCGGGCGTGGGGTATCGGTTTATCGGTGAGCGGTGAGATCAATCCCGCCAAAACCCCGGCGTAAACAACACCAACAAGGTAAAGATCTCCAGCCGCCCGAGCAGCATGGCCACGGCGCAGATCCATTTCTGCGCGTCGGAGACGGTGGCGAAGCTGCCTGCCGTCTCGCCGAGCCCCGGCCCCAGGTTGTTCATGCAGGTCGCCACCGACCCGAAGGCCGTGATCGCGTCCATTCCCAGTGCCATCAAGAGCATCATGAACACGACGAAGGTCCCGACATAAAGCCCGAAGAAGGCCCAAACCGCCTCCAATGTCCGGTTCTTGATCACCTGTCGTCCGACCAGGAGCGGCTGGACGTGCGAGGGATGGACCAGGCGGCGCAGCTCGATCCCGACCTGTTTGCCGAGGACCACGAAGCGGATGACCTTCATGCCGCCGGCGGTCGAGCCGGCGCATCCGCCGACAAAGCTGATGAAGATCAGGAGCATCGGCAGCAGCGTGGGCCACACCGAGAAGTCGTCGATGCCGTAACCGGTGCTGGTGATGACCGAAGCGACGGTGAAGGCCGAGTAGCGCAGGGCCTCGCCGGGCGACGCTTTCGCGCCTTCCAGATAGAGCACCAGGGTCGCAATCAGCACGACCCCGAGGACGACACCGAGAAAAGCCCTGACCTCCGGGCTGTCCCAATACGGCCGAAGCGAAACGCGCTGCCAAACCAGAAAATGCACACTGAAGCTGATCCCGCCGATCAGCATGAAGACCGTGGCGATGCCCTCGATGAGGACGCTGTCGAAATAGGCCAGGCTCGCATCGTGCGTGGAGAAGCCTCCGGTGGAGACCGTGGTGAGACTGTGGGCGATCGCATCGAAGGGGGTCATCCCCGCGATCCAATAGAGCAGCGCACAGACGACCGTGATCGACAGATAGAGGATCCAGAGTGCACGCGCGGTATGGGCGATCCGCGGCGTGAGCTTGTCGTCCTTCATCGGTCCCGGTGTCTCGGCCCGCATAAGCTGCATCCCGCCCACGCCGAGGATGGGCAGGAGCGCGATCGCCGAGACCACGAAGCCGATCCCGCCGAGCCACTGCATCTCCTGGCGAAAAAAGAGAATCGACGGCGGGAGATCGTCGAGTCCGACGATAACGGTCGCCCCGGTGGTGGTGAAGGCGGAGACCGACTCGAAGACCGCATCCGCCGGACTCAAACCTAAGCCGATCACGAAGGGCAGGCTCCCGAGCAGGCTCATCGCGACCCAGAGCATGGCCACGATGACGAACCCGTCGTGGTTACGCATCGCTTGCCGAAACTTCAGCGCCGGCAGCCAGAGCATCAGGCCGACAGCGAGGCTCACCAGCAAGGACAACGCGAAGTGATCCGCCTCGCCGTCGCCGTAGATGAGCGCAACCGCCAGCGGCGGCAACAAAGCCGCACTGAAGAGGACGAGAAAGATTCCGAGCGTTCGAGCGACCAGCGCGGCCTGCATGCGAGGGAGAATCCGAACCGATGGGTGATCGGTGGACATTCTCCATGTCCTCGGCATCGGCTCCCGTAAAAAGTCCGTAAAATCAAACCGGCCCGAAGCGCGTCCGCGTGCGTGATCCCCTGTGGCGCGGGACCGGCCCGGCGCGAGGGCGATCGACCCTGTCGGGGATCCCGACCCGGATCCCGGATCCGATCTGTTTTTCCGAATCGGCGTGACGCCGGCAGACCGGTAGACTATGCGCCCGGCATCCCCCGCCGCCATCGTCGAATCCCGATCAGGACACCCGTGGATCCCAGCTTCGTCCATCTGCATCTGCATTCCGAGTATTCGCTGGTCGACGGACTGGTGCGGATCAAGCCGTTGGTCAAGCGTGTCGCCGAGCTCGGGATGCCGGCGATCGCGATCACGGACCAGTGCAACTTCTTTGCCTTGGTGCGCTTCTACAAGGCCGCGGTCGCGGCCGGACTCAAGCCGATCGCCGGGGCCGACCTCTTGGTGCGGAACCCGGACGACACGAACAAACCGCACCGTCTGGTGCTGCTCGTCCAGGATGCGATCGGCTACCGCAATCTCACGCGGCTCATCTCGCGGGCCTATGTCGAGGGCCAGCATCTCGGGGTGCCGTATGTGGAGCGTGACTGGATCGCGTCCGCCGCCGAGGGTCTGATCGCGCTTTCGGGCGGGCCGCAAGGCGACGTGGCCCAACTGCTCCTGAACGGGCATCGCGAGGCCGCCGAGCATCGGCTCGCGGAGTGGCTCGCGGTCTTCGGCGACCGCTATTACTTCGAGCTGGTGCGCACCGGGCGCGAACAGGAGGAAGAGCTCGTCGAGGCCAGCGTGGATCTGGCCATCCGCTTGGGCGTGCCCGTGGTGGCGACCAACGACGTGCGCTTCATCCATCCCGATGACTTCGAGGCCCATGAGGTGCGGGTCTGTATCCACGAAGGGCGCACCTTGGATGACCCGCGTCGTCCGCGCCGCTATAGCGCCGAGCAGTCGCTGCGCAGCCCCGCCCAGATGGCCGAGCTCTTCGCCGATCTGCCCGAGGCGCTGGAGAACTCGGTCGAGATCGCCAAGCGCTGCAACCTGGAGCTGACCCTCGGCAAGAATTTCCTGCCGGATTTCCCGGTGCCGGCGGGGATGACGATGGACAGCTATTTCGCCGAGGCCTCGCGGGTCGGGCTCGAGGAGCGCCTGCAGCGGATTCTTGACCCGGAAGCACCGGACCTTGCCGAGCGGCGCCAGCCCTACATCGAACGGCTCGATCTCGAGCTGTCCGTCATCACCCAGATGGGCTTCACCGGCTACTTCCTCATCGTCGCGGACTTCATCCAGTGGGCCAAGGCGCAAGGCATCCCGGTCGGACCGGGACGCGGCTCCGGCGCCGGCTCCTTGGTCGCCTATGCGCTCAAGATCACGGATCTCGACCCGATCGAGCACGATCTGCTGTTCGAGCGATTCCTCAATCCCGAGCGGGTCTCCATGCCCGACTTCGACGTCGACTTCTGCATGGAAGGCCGCGACCGGGTCATCGACTATGTCGCGGGAAAGTACGGACGCGAGGCCGTCTCCCAGATCATCACCTTCGGCACGATGGCGGCCAAGGCGGTGGTACGCGATGTCGGGCGCGTCATGGGTCATCCCTATGGGTTCGTCGACCGGGTCGCCAAGATGGTGCCCTTCGAGCTGGGCATGACCCTGGAGAAGGCGCTCGCCGAGAGCGACGATCTGAAGGCCGCCTACGAGGACGACGAGGAGATCCGGGCGCTCATCGACATGGCCCGCAAGCTCGAGGGCCTGACCCGCAATGCCGGCAAGCATGCCGGCGGCGTGGTGATCGCGCCGACCAAGCTGACCGACTTCGCCCCGCTCTACTGCGAGCAGGGCGGGGAGAACCTGGTCACCCAGTTCGACAAGGACGACGTGGAGCAGGTCGGACTGGTCAAGTTCGACTTCCTGGGTCTGCGCACGCTCACCATCATCGATTGGGCGCTCAAGACCGTGAACGCCCTGCGTCGCGAGGCCGGCGAGGCGCCGATCGACATCGAGCGGATCGAGCCGCAGGATGCCGAGGCCTTCGCGCTCCTGAAACGCTGCGAGACCACCGCCGTCTTCCAGTTGGAGTCGCGCGGCATGAAGGAGCTGATCAAGAAGCTCCAGCCCGACAGCTTCGGCGACATCACCGCGCTGGTCGCGCTCTTTCGTCCCGGCCCGCTGCAATCGGGCATGGTCGACGACTTCATCAACCGCAAGCACGGCCGTGCGGAGGTTGCCTATCCGCACCCGGATCTGGAGCCCATCCTCAAGCCGACCTACGGCATCATCCTCTATCAAGAGCAGGTGATGCAGATCGCCCAGGTGCTCGCCGGCTATTCGCTCGGCGGCGCCGACCTGCTGCGCCGGGCCATGGGCAAGAAGAAGCAGTCCGAGATGGACAAGCAGCGCGCCATCTTCGAGGAAGGGGCGGTCGCGCGCGGGGTCGACGGCAACGTCGCGACCTACATCTTTGACTTAATGGACAAATTTGCCGGTTACGGCTTCAATAAGTGTGTCGTTGGGGACACGCTGGTGACGGATCCATCAAGCGGTGAGCTGCGCTGCGTCAAGGATATCTATCGGTCGGGGATCAACAGCGTCGCGAGTCTGTTGTCGGATCACCAAATGGGCGTGAGCCCCGTTGTTCAGGTGATGGAGAACGGCATCCAGCCGGTTCTTAGACTGACCACCTCGCTCGGAAAGGCCCTGCGTGCCACCGGCAATCATCCCTTGCTGACCGCAACGGGCTGGAAGCGGCTTGATGAATTGCGTGTCGGCGAGCGCATCGCATCGCCCGCGCGATTGCCGATCGAGGGCCCTGAGCAGTGGCCCGAGCATGAGTTGGTGACCTTGGGATGGGTTCTCTCGGAAGGGAATACCTGTCATCCCAGTGGCTTCTATTTTTACAACAAGGATCTCGATGCCAGGGATGATTTCGTGTCCGCCGCAAGCCGCTTTCCCGATACCGTGCCGACGGTGCGACTGAGGCCGGAACGTGCCGAGACCTGGTGCGTTTACGTCGGGACCGGTCGTGATACACGGATCAGCTGCGGAAACGGGCACAGCTTCACGCCACGCTCCGGTGCTCGATTGTGGCTGGAGCGGCTAGACATGATCGGCCAAAAGGCGCCGGAAAAACACTTTCCGCCATCCGTCTTTCGTCTCGACAATCCATGCTTGGCGGTGATTCTCGGGCGCATCTGGTCGGGAGACGGATATGTCGCCGGCGAAAACGCGACCAATAAGATCCCCTATCTGGCGAGCGCCTCCCTGCGTCTGATCAGTGAGACCCAGCATCTCTTGTTGCGTTTCGGTATTGTCAGCCGACTGACGGAAAAGCACTTTCCGTATAAGGACGGGCGAATCGGCTATACCTTGCACCTGGTTGGGCGGAGGAGCATTACGGCATTTGTCGAGTCGATCGGTCCACACTTGGTCGGGAAAGGGAAACAATTGGAAGCGCTGTGCAGGTCGCTCGCTGAAATCCCGAGCGATCTGGAATCCGTCGACACTCTGCCACCCGAGATCAAGCACGCCGTCGGCTTTGAGAAGGATCGCAGTGGCCTGACATGGCGTCAGATTGAGGCTCGCAGCGGCGTCTGCGTCAGAGAACTCTATAGCAAGCCCAGGCCGGACAAGAAGGGTTTCCGTCGAGCGACAATCCGTCGGCTCGCCGAGTTTTTCGATGCCGATGGACTGAGGCAGGCCGCTGACGCTGAGATCTACTGGGAGCGTGTTGTCTCGGTCGAGCCGGATGGCGCTGCCATGACCTACGATCTCGAGGTTGCGGAAACCCACAATTTTATCGCCAACGACATCATCGTTCATAACTCCCATTCGGCCGCCTACGCCCTGGTCAGCTATCAGACCCTCTGGCTGAAGACACACTACACGGCGGCCTTCATGGCGGCGGTACTGAGTGCCGACATGGACAACACCGACAAGGTGGTGACCCTGATCGAGGAGTGTCGAGCGATGCGCCTGCGGGTCGAGCCGCCCGCGGTCAACCGCTCCGCCTATCGCTTCACGGTCGCCGATCCGCGGACCGTCGTTTACGGCATGGGCGCCATCAAGGGGGTCGGCGAGGGTGCGATCGAGGCGATCATCACGGCACGCACGGCCGACGGTCAATTCCGCGATCTCTGGGACTTCTGTCGACGGATCGATCTGCACAAGGCCAACCGACGCGTCCTGGATGCCTTGGTCCGTGCCGGCGCACTCGACGAGCTGGGGCCGAACCGCGCGACCCTGATGGCCGAGCTGCCCTTGGCGCTCAAGCTCGCCGAGCAGCACCATGCGACTCGGGCAGCCGGCCAAGCCGATCTCTTCGGTGCACTGGAGCCGGTCACCTCCCCCGAACCCGATCCCCAATTGGCGAGCGAGGTCCGTGTCGACTGGGAAGACGAGCAGCGTCTGGCAGGCGAGAAGGAGACACTCGGACTCTACCTGACCGGACATCCGATCGATCGCTACGAGTCCGAGCTCCAGGCGATGGCGGTCAGCCGCATCGCCAAGCTCCTGGAGACGGATCGCGAGCTGGGTCGGCGCGACCGGCGCGATCGCGAAAAGCGCAGCGTCGCCGGCCTGGTGGTCTCGGTGCGTCACGGCAAGACACCGCGCGGGCGCATGGGGTCGGTGGTGCTCGACGATCGCACGGGACGCATCGAGATCACCGTCTTCTCCGAGCTCTACGAGCAGTTGCGTCATCTGCTGGTGCCGGATCAGATCCTGCAGGTCTCCGGAGCGCTCAATTTCGACGAGTACCGCGACAGCTGGTCCTTGCGTGCCGACGACGTGCGGACCTTCGAGCAGGCGCGGGCGAGCATGGCCGATCATCTGCGGCTGATCCTGGATCTTTCTGACCCCGCCGCACACGCCGAGGGCCTCGCACGGCTCGAGGCCTTGCGTGCGGCACTCGCCGCCTTTCGCGACGGCGATCTCCCGGTACGCCTGCGCTATCGTCGCCCCGGGGCCGCCGGCGAGCTGGTGCTCGGCGACGCCTGGCGTGTGGAGCCGGCCGATGCCCTGTTGAAACGTCTGCGACAGCTCCTCGGAAGCGACGCTGTGAGTGTCGTCTACGAGCGCTCGCCCCTGCCGACGGCGCACACCGAGACGCAACCCCCGCGTCTGGCGGCGGTGGGCTGATGCAGACCGGGCGCCTCGTTCAACAGGTCCTCGCCCTCGCCCTGCTGCTCGGGGCCGGCTGGTTGATGGTCGGCCTGGTCGCGGATCTGAACCGCGTGAAGGTCCTGAAGACGGATCTTGCCGAGGTCCACCATGTCCGCTATGGGCTACTGGATGCCGACGTCTGGGTCGCGCGGATCGGGGAGATCCTGGAGAAGCGGGTCGACGAGCTGGATCTCACGCAGGCCAGTCGGGAGCAGGTGACGGAGGCCGTGACCCAATTGCTGGATACCCTGATCCGCGAGATCGAGCGCAATCTCGCTCAGCGGCGTCCGGACCCCGGCGGAAGCTGGCTGGACCAGCTCCAAGGCGCACTGCAACAGGGTCTGCAGGATCTGCTGCTGGATGTGGCACGTCTGCGCGACCGCGTGCCCGAGTACGCCGATGCCTTCGTCGAGCAACTCTCCGTGCCCGGTGTAAAGGAGCAGATCAAGGCCAGGTTGCGGGTGCTGCTGAACGATGCCGTGGCCTCGAGCGGTGCCGGGACCGATCGCCGGCCGTTGGAGGCCGTCTTGGTGCGCTATAGCTGTGCGGATGTCGATGCCTGCTCGCGCCTGATCGAGACCGAGATCGGCGCGCTGCAGCCGCGGATTCCACAACGGCTCGGGGCCGTGATCGGGCTGGTGGCCTTAGTGTTCATGGTCTCGCTTCTCGGCGGTACCCAGCGCGGGCAAACGTCGGCCGGGTCGAACGATCGGCTCGCCCCGGTTCTGCTCTTCGCACTTGTCGGCGCGACCTTTCTCCTGCTCGTCGGCGGCCTCGCCACACCGATGATCGAGGTCGATGCCCGCATCGGCGAGCTGGCCTTTCAGCTCCTCGGCGAGCCGGTCGTCTTTACGGATCAGGTGCTCTATTTCCAGACCAAGAGCATCCTCGACGTGATGCGGATCCTCTTCGAGTCCGGCCAGGCCGACATGCTCCTGGTGGCCGTCCTTTTGACCCTCTTCAGCATCGTCTTTCCCGCGCTCAAGCTTCTGGCGACCTATGCTTTTTACTACGATTGGAGCGGGTCGCGCGGATCGGCGACGGTGCGATTCTTCGCGTTGAAGTCCGGCAAGTGGTCGATGGCCGATGTCATGGTAGTGGCCATCTTTATGGCCTACATCGGCTTCGATGCCCTGGTCGGCAACCAGCTCGGCAGCCTTCGGGGCGCGAGCGACGCGGTCGCCGTCTTGACCACCAACGGCACCTCGTTGGAGCCCGGCTTTTATCTCTTCCTCGGATTTGTCCTCGCCGGACTCATCCTTTCGGGTGCACTCGAAAACCGTCTCGACCGGTGACCCTACAGCTGCAATCAGCCCGGGCGCAGCCATCCGTATATCAAGATGGCCCATTCCGTGCGTCTTTGACCTGAGTGCCCTTTTGAACCTCAACCGGAGTCCGTCTCGATGACCACCAGAGAATTCGACAGCATCGTCATCGGGACCGGGCCCGCCGGGGAAGGCGCGGCGATGAAGCTCGCGAAGGCCGGGCATCGGATCGCCGTGATCGAGGCCCACAACGCGGTCGGCGGAGGCTGCACCCATTGGGGCACCATCCCCAGCAAAGCGCTGCGCCACTCGATCCAGATGCTTGCGGACTATCGTCGCAACCCGCTGTTTCAGCACACCCAACATCAGATCGAAGCGGCGTTTCCGGATCTGCTGCGTGCCGCGGACGGCGTCATCAACGACCAGGTCCGCACCCGGTATCGCTATTATCAGCGCAATCGGGTCGAGGTCGTGTTCGGACGTGCGCGCTTCCTTGGCGATGATCGGATCGAGGTCCAACGCGCTGGCAGCGTCACGGAAGAACTGCGTGCGAAGCACATCGTCATCGCGACCGGATCGCGTCCCTACCATCCGCCGGATGTGGATTTCACCCACCCGCGCATCCGCGACAGCGACACGGTGCTCGGACTGAAGCACACCCCGCGATCCATGACCATCTATGGTGCAGGCGTCATCGGTTGCGAGTACGCCTCGATCATGGGCGCGCTCGACGTGAAGGTGAATCTGGTCGATACACGCGACCGACTCCTGTCTTTCCTCGACGACGAGATCACGGACGCGCTCGGCTATCATCTGCGCCAGCAGGGCGTGGTGATCAGACACAACGAGACCTACGAGCGTGTCGAGACCGGCGACGACGGGGTGGTGCTGCACTGCAAGTCAGGCAAGAAGTTCAAGACGGACATCCTGCTCTGGGCCAACGGGCGGACCGGGAACACCCACGACTTGGGGCTCGAGACCATCGGGGTGACGCCCAATCAGCGTGGTCAGCTCGAGGTCAACAAGAGCTACCAGACCGCCTTGCCGCACATCTACGCCGTCGGCGACGTGGTCGGTCAGCCCGCGCTGGCCAGTGCCAGCTATGATCAAGGGCGATTCGTCGGTGCACATATCGCCGACGGCGCCTGCGACTGGTCTCTGATCGAGGAATTCCCGACCGGGATCTATACGGTCCCGGAGATCAGCTCCGTGGGACGGACCGAGCGCGAGCTCACCGCACTGCAGATCCCCTACGAGGTGGCTCAAGCCGACTTCAAGAGTATCGCCCGCGCCCAGATCACCGGGCATACGGTCGGCATGCTCAAGCTCCTCTTCCACCGCGAGACCTTGGAGATCTTGGGAATTCACTGCTTCGGCGAGCAAGCCGCCGAGATCGTGCATATCGGCCAGGCAATCATGTCTCAGCGCGGCGAGGCGAACAGCATCCGATACTTTACCGAGACCACCTTCAACTATCCCACGATGGCGGAAGCCTATCGGGTCGCGGCGCTCAACGGGTTGAATCGGCTCTTCTAAAGCTGAACCGCGTCCGGAATGACATGCAAGCTCGCATCTACATTCGGCATCCTGACGATCAAGCGCCCTCGCGGTCGACGCGGTTCAGGACAATAAGAGAATCATTGATTTAAGTTGCGATGACGGGCGTGTTGCGTCGCAGGATTAACTTTGGGTTGATATGTTAGAGAATCATTATATACTGATGCCCTAATCAGGGCGCGATCGAAGGGCAACGACAATAATCAGCTTGCTGCCGCGACCGCTTCATGGCGCGGGTACCCGGAATCCATGACGCCCATGGACGGCGCGACCCCGACGATGTTGCCTGCATCCGTCCCTGATGACGATACGCGAGTCCCGCTCGACCGATGCGTCGAGCGGCAGAGGCTCCCCGAACCACGGGGAGGGCTCGCAAGACGACCAAGACCCATCATTTTCTAATCTTAAAGGTGTGTTCCATGTTCAAGCTTGTCCAAGCAGCCTCGATCATCGCCCTTGCCGCCGCCGCGTCCTCCGCCGGTGCCTGGTACAACGCCCCCGTCGCGCCGGTCATGACCCCCGAGATGGCAGAGCAGCAGATGCAGGCCATTTCCGCACGGCATGAGGCCATGGCCGAGCAGCAGAACAAGGCCATCGAGCAGGCGATGGAGGCTCATCGGCAGTTGATGGAGCAGCGCGCGGCCGATTTCGCTCGGATGCCCTCCGGCATCGAATCGGGCTTCCCGGAGATGCCGCCGGTGCCGGAATTCGCCCAGTACCCTGCAATGCCAGAGATGCCGGCGATGCCTGAATTCGGTCAGATCCCGGCCATGCCCGAGACCCCGGCCATGCCCGAATTCGGTCAGATCCCGGCTATGCCTGAATTCGTGAAGACGCGTATGGATGAGATGGACGCCCGTCGCGCCAAGGTTCAGCAGGAAATTCAGGAGCGCCGCGACGCCTTCAAGGCGGAAAGCGAGCAACGTCGCGCACAACATCCGCGAGCTATCGAGCGCACCCACATGGCCGGTTATGCGCCGCACATGCGCCCGAGCAACATCTCGAGCCAAGACTGCCAGCCCAAGGTTCAAGTCCCCGAGCAGGAGGCCGACGCACCGGCACCCGCCGCAACTGCGCAGTAAAGGTCCGGTACGCCGAGGCGATCACCCCTAAACACGCCTCGCACATCATTCGAAGACCCCGGCAACGGGGTCTTCGTCGTTGCGATGAATATACCGAGCGCTTCGGGCCGGATCTAAACCGCGTCCCCGCTAAGGAACGGTTCAAAAACAACCGAAACACGTAGGATGGGTAGAGCGAAGCGAAACCCATCCAGCCCGCGCCAAGCGCCTCGGACCGAAGCCCGGTAACGCGGCGGTTTGGAGGATGGGTTTCGCTGACGCTCTACCCATCCTACGCGTTCATCAAGGTGTTCACCTTGTTTCTGAATCGTCACTAAGGGCTGTTGACACACCAAACGTCGAGCTCACTCGAAACTGAGCATCTCGCTCTGGACGCGGTTTAGGGCGACTCCCGCAAAATCCCATACCCGTTGTGCTGACGATAGGAGGCACAACTTGCGCCGACGGTTGGTTGTGCCTCACCACGACTCGGCACAACTACGCTCTTGGTATGAAGGTTTCCGGAGTTCGCCTAGGTTAAACCCTTGCCTGAAGCGCGCCGCGATCGACGGCTGTATCCACGGCGATATCGGTGGCTCGGCCCTGGTTGAAATAGTCCGCGAGAAATTCATCGAATCCGCAATCGTCGGCGGCCTCGATACCTTGCTGCTGCACAATCGACTCGCGCGCAAGCCGCTCGAGCAATGCTTCGCGCTCGGGATCAAGCCGGTGGCGTTTGAAGGTCTCCCGGTGGTCCTCAGTCAGGCGACGAGCGAAGGCGAAGAAGCCTTCCCGACGCTCATGCATCGTCTCGAGGATACGGGCCGACGGGGTCGCATGAGGATCCTTAACCTTCTCGCGCTGCCGCTCGACACTCTGCACGTGCGGACCATCAGACGCCCCGTCGAGGAGCTCCGCCACAGCGATCATATCGTCCAGGATCTCGGTCGCCCAAACCCGCAAGGGCACCGCCGTGCGTTGACGCGAGAGCGCAAGTCCCGGCTCACGTCCACGATGGGCAGTGAGGACCTGATTCTCGTCGATCTCGCGCCGCTCCCGCGCCCCGATGCGCGGGCTGTCGAGGACCAGGCAATAGAGCATCAGGGTTTCGAGCACGCGGATCTGCTCGGCCGTGATCCCGGCCGGCTCGAAGATATTGATGTCGGGCGACCGCAGCTCGACGTAACGCACACCTCGGCGCCGCAGAGCGAGCGTCGGGCGCTCCATCCACTCCGTGATCTGCTTGGGACGCACCGTGCTGTAATACTCGTTCTCGATCTGCAGCACGTTGGCGTTGAGCTGCTCGTAACGATCTCCGACCTTCACGCCGATCTTCTCGTACTGCGGACAGGGGGTCTCGATCGCCCAGGTCAGACTGCGCACGTATGAATCGAGGCTGTCGTAGCTCGCCTTCATCCCGGTGCCTTGCTCCTGTTGGTTTTGATACCCGATATCACCCATACGCAGCGAGGTCGCATAGGGGTAATAAAGCGTGTGGGGATCAAAGATCTGCAGATCGGTCTCGCGGCCCTGGACGAAGCTGGCACAGACCGCGGGCGATGCACCGAAGAGGTAGGGCACGATCCAGCCGACACGCTGTAGGTTGCGCACCATCCCCATCTGCACCTCGGAGCGGAAGGCCACGACATCCCCCTCTACACCCTGAATCTCTTGGTACAGATCCAAAAAGTTGTCGGCAAACGAGAAGTTGAAATGCAGGCCCGCAATCACCTGCATGGTGCGACCGTATCGGTTGCCCAACCCACGCCGATAGACGGTCTTCATAGTCGCGGCGTTCGAGATCCCGTATCGCGCCAGTGGGATACCCGCACCGCCCTCGAGCACGCAGGGCATACTGGTCGCCCAGATCAGCTCGTCGCCGAGATGACGGTAGACATAGGCATGGAGATCGGTGAGGAAACCCAGGACCTCGGCGACGCTGGACGCCGGGGGCGTAATCAGCTCGAGCAGCGCCTCGGAGAAGTCGGTCGTGATATAGGGATGCGTCAATGCGGAGCCAAGCGCTTGCGGATGCGGCGACATGGCAAGGTGGCCGGCCGCCGACGCACGCAAGCCCTCCTTCTCCAGGCCGATGCGATTGCCGCGAAGCGGTTCGGTCGCACCGGCGGAACGCAGTCGTTCGATCCGCGCTTCAAGATCCTTTCGAGACTGATTCAATGAATAACCCTTAAGATCGGCAGTGTGCTGCGCCCAACCCTGGCGATGGCCGATGAACGGCTAAACCATGGCGAAAGGATTCGGCAGAGTTCCCGCGCCCCGTCCGGACGAACATACTCGAGATTCGAAAACCTGAATCGCGTCGGCGGCAACGCCCGTGAGTCCATGCGATATCGATTCAACGCGAAAACAGCGCATGTCATCGAGGGACGCGATTCAGTCACGCATCACGGCACGCGGCCGTTCGGTGCGATCGAGCAACACGGCATCGGCGAGAATACGGGCCGCTTCTTCCACCTGGATGCGCGCAATGGCCTCGCGTTGGGCGTCGAGCAGATCCTCGTCGACCTGCTCGTCCTCCTCGTCGACCGGCGCAATCCCGCGAGCACGCAAGTACGCATTCTGCTGCTCCTTAAAGACACTTCCGCGCCGCTTGTCGTCCTCGCGACGGGCCTTCTCCTGGAGCGAGACATGGGTTTGGGCCTCGACGTCGCGCATCAGCTTGCTGCGCTCGACCAACATCGTGAAACCGGGGTCTTTCGACACACGTTCGGCGGACTGCAGGGCAAGGAGATCGACGCTGACCGAACCCGCCTTCTTGTAATCTGCGGGTCGAATTCGCGTCCAAGGCAGGGCGTTGTCGAGAGATCGCTCGCCGTGCTCGACCATGAGCTCTGCGGTCGGGAACCGAATATCCGGCTCGACACCGCGCAGTTGCGTACTCCCGCCGCTGATGCGGAAGAACTCGGCCATCGTCAGGCGCAAGCGCCCGAGGTTGTTCTGCTCGCCCGGGACATAACGATTCAGATCGATCAGGGTCTGAACGGTACCCTTGCCGAAGGTCGGTTCGCCGATCACCAGACCCCGCCCGTAGTCCTGGATGGCACCGGCGAAGATCTCCGAAGCCGATGCGCTGTCGCGGTCGACCAGCACGGCCAAGGGCCCGCGGTAGGCGAGACCGGGCTCCGGATCCGTCTCCACCTCGATCTTTCCGAAGGCATCCTTCACCTGCACGACCGGCCCGGTGTCGATGAAGAGACCGGTGAGCGAGGTCGCCTCGGCCAACGAGCCACCGCCGTTGCCGCGAAGGTCGATCACGATGCCTTCGACGCCCTTCAGGACCAGGTCGTCGATGAGCTGGCGCACATCCCGGGTCGTGCTGCGGAAGTTCCGATCGCCCGAGCCCTCGGCCTGAAAGTCCCGATAAAAGGCCGGGATCTCGATCACGCCGATCCTTACTCCCGGCGCATTGCCGAGGTCATCCAGGACAAGCGCTTTCGCGGCCTGATCCTCGAGCTTGATCTCGTTGCGTACGATCGCGACCTCGCGCACGCCGCCGTTGGTCGCGGCGGATTTCGGCAGCAGCTGCAGTCTTACGACCGAGCCCTTGGGTCCGCGAATCTTGTCGACAACGTCTTGGAGCCGCCAACCCACGACATCCTCGATGGCTCCTTCGAGCCCTTGTGCAACCCCGACGATACGGTCACCGGTCTGGACCTGACCGGACTCCCGGGCCGGACCACCGGGAACCGTGCTTTGGATAACCGTATACTCGTTGTCTGCACGCAGCACTGCGCCGATCCCTTCGAGCGAGAGCTTCATGCTGATGTCGAAGTTCTCGGATGTACTGGGCGACATGTAGCTCGTATGCGGCTCGAGCGTCTGGGTATAGGCGTTCATGAACGTCTGGAAGACGTCGTTGCCGTCGAACTGATGGGTACGACGAACCAACCCTTGGTAACGCTCGCTGAGCCGGTCGCGAATCTCCTCGTCCGTCTTGTCGGCCAAACGCAGCGTCAGGAAGTCGTTCTTCACGCGCCTGCGCCAGATCTCGTCCAGCTCGGCGCTGTCCTTGGCCCACGCCACATCGGGCGAGTCGAGCCTGAAGGTCTCGTCGCGATCGAAATCGAAAGGCCCCTTCAAGAGACTCTCGGCATAGACGACACGCTCGTCCACGCGCATCCGATAGACCCGAAAGACGTCGAAGGCCAGATCGAGCTCGCCGCGACGCAGCCCCTCATCCAAGCGTTTTGCACCGCCCTTGAAGCGCTCGACATCGCGTGCCAGAAAGAACGCACGGCTCGGATCGAGTGCCTTGAGGTAGTTGTCGAGGACGTTTTGCGCGAACGCAGAGTCGAGATCGACCTTCTTATAGTGAAAGCGTTCCAAGACCTTGTTGATTACGACCGCCGACTTGGTCTGGGCGGGGCTCGGAAACAGCTCCGACAAGGGAACCTGACGAGGAGCGGCAAGAACTAGCGTCGCCGCCAGGAAGGCCGCGACGAAGAAGACAAGGCGGGACAGGCGCGATCTCATAGGCATTTCTCGTAATCCATCTCTTTGAAGAGAGACAACGTTGCTCGGACGGGGTTTCTGGTCGGTGCCGCACGCACCTGCATCCAACGCCGAACGGACGATTGCCCGAAGCGGTGATATGGGTCCGCAACCGCCTCTCTTCATGTGTGCTCAAACCGCGCCCGGTACGGTATGCGTCATTTTTTTGGAGTGGCTTGGCCGCGCAGGCTCCGACGAAAGTCGGAGCCTGCGCGGTTTAACATATTCAAAAATATTAAATTCCAAACCGCGTTTCACTGGGATCAAGGATATCTACGAAGCCAAACGCACAATGAAAACGACGCGTATCGCGCTGGACGCGGTTTAGGTCTTGTAGACCTTGCGCCGGTACAAATCTGTGCGGCGACTCACGACCCGATCGACGAACAGCAGACCGTCGAGGTGGTCCATTTCATGTTGGACCGCGCGCGCCTCGTAGCCCTCCATCAGGTATTCGTTCTCTTGGCCGTCGAGATCCTGGGCCTTCAACCGGATGCCCGTGGCGCGGATGACGTTGCCGGTGTAGTCCGGAACCGAGAGGCAACCTTCGCGACCGATCGCGTAGCCTTCCCAATGGACGATCTCGGGGTTTACCAGGATGAGATGGCCGTGATTGGGGGTCTTCGGACGACCCGAAACATCGACGATGACGATGCGCTGAACGCGCCCGACTTGCGGCGCGGCAATACCCACCGCGGCCGGACCGGCCAGACGGGTTTCTTCGAGGTCCGCCACAAAACCGCGCAAGTCGTCGTCGAAACGCTCGACCGGCACGGAGACCTGCTTCAGACGCGGGTCGGGAAGCTTGAGGATATCCAGAATCGCCATGGCTCAGCCGATCAGAACATCGACAGGCGCGACATCGACAGAAACGCCGCGGGTGCTCAGTGCCGACAGCGCCGTCTCCATCTCTTCGATGGTGCGCTCGCAGTAACCCTGGATATTCATGATGTAGACCGGGTGTTGCGCATCCCCGGCGACATCGGACTCCAGCTCCAGGATATTGAACCCATGCTCGGCGAGGATCTCGGTGACATCCGCAACGATGCCCGCACGATCGGCCCCGAAGACCCGAACCTGGAGATTCGGTACCAGGTGCCGGTGCAGACCGCCCGGCACCGGATCCAAGTGAACGCGCAGACCCAGCTCCTCGGCCACCGGGCGCACGGCAGCCATCAGCTCCTCGCAGGGTCGCTCGCCGCTTACCATCAGCATAATGGTGAAGTTGCCGCCGAGGCGGATCATGGACGCCTCGCCGAGGTTGCATCCGCAGGTGTAGAGCGCTCGCGTCACGCGCGAGACGATCCCCGGGCGGTCGGCTCCGACCAATGTCAGCATGTTCCAATCAGGCATCGTATGTGTCTCCCGCAACGGCAGCGCCGTGGCCGACGCGATCGAGCCAGATCAGGCTCGCCATTCGCCCGGTAACGCCGTCGCGCCGATACGAAAAAAAACGTCGTGAATCCGAATGGGTACAGTAACCGCCTCCGTAGACCGCTGTCACCCCGAGCCTGGCAAGCCGGCGGCGTGCCAGACCGGCCAGGTCGGCGAGGAAACGCCCGTCGCGCGATGCACGGAAGGCATCGATCGACTCAGGATCCGCCTCGAGGAATCGCTCGCGTACCTCTGGACCGACCTCGAAGGCATCCGGACCGATGGCCGGACCAAGCCAGACCAAGAGACGCTCGGACGGGATGCGGTCGAACGGGCGATGCTGGGAGGCGATCCGGGCGGACGAAACACCCATGGCCGCGATCGCTCGCTCCAGGATGCCGGATGCCAGACCGCGCCAGCCGGCGTGTACTGCCGCCACGCGGGTACCCTGGTCATCGCACATGAGGACCGGCAGACAATCGGCCGTCATGACGACACAGACCACACCGGCCTCGCTGGTCACGGCCCCGTCCGCCTCGCATCCTTCGCGCTTACATGCACTGCTCGAGATGGCCGCATCGTCGCCGACGAGTCGGCAGCCATGCACCTGTCGGAGCCAAAGTGGCTCGCTCGGGAGCTGCAAGCACTCGCCCAGGATGGCGCGATTGCGCGCGACCCGTTCGGGCGTATCCCCGACATGATCCGCCAGGTTGAGGCTCGCATAGACACCGCTCCCGACACCGCCGTCGCGCGTGGTCGAATAGGCCCTGACGCGGGCCGGCGCAGGCCAGTCGGGTTCAATCATCTCCGGCATGATCCTCTCCGACTGGAGCCGCTCTGGCGACGTCGCCTTCACGCCGACGCCTCGCCCCGAAACCGCTCCAGCAACTCGGCGAGATCGGCCGGCAACGGGATCTCCCAGCTCATCGCCGTGCCGAGTGTCGGATGCGCCAAACCCAGGCGCAAGGCGTGCAGCGCCTGACGCGGGAAGCTCTGAAGCGCCTCGACAAGACCCGTGGATGCTCCCTTGGGCGGCCGCGGTCGACCGCCGTAGGCACGATCCCCGACCAGTGGATGCTGCGTGTGTGCCATGTGCACGCGAATCTGATGCGTCCGCCCGGTCTCGAGCTCGACGGCAAGCAGGCTGTGACCGGCAAATCGCTCCAAGACCCGGTAGCGGGTGATCGCAGGTCGCCCGTTCGCGACCACGGCCATGCGGGTTCGCTGTGTCGGATGACGCCCGACCGGAGCCTCGATCCGGCCGCCGGCGACCACCTCGCCGATGACCAGGGCACGATACTCACGGTGGACCTGCCGAGCCTGCAGCTGCTCGACCAAGGAGCGATGCGCCTCGAGCGTCTTGGCCACCACGAGAAGCCCGGTTGTGTCCTTATCCAAGCGGTGCACGATGCCGGCCCGCGGCACGCGCGCCAGCCCAGGAGCATAGTTGAGCAGGGCATTCTGCAAGGTCCCGTCGCGATGCCCCGCCGCCGGATGCACCACCAGACCGGCCGGTTTGTCGAGCACGAGGATCTGCTCGTCCTCGAAGACCCGATTCAGCGGGATCGCTTGCGGGAGACAATCGCCGACCGGCTCGATCGGCGCGTCCAACTCGATCAGCTCGCCGCCCCAGACCTTGTCGCGCGAGCGCCGCGCCACCCCGTCGACCCGAACCTGTCCGGACTCGATCCAAAGCTGCAGCCGGCTGCGCGAGAGCTCGGGGATCAAGGCCGCCAACACGTGATCGAGCCGGCGGGCCGCAAGCTGCGGCTCGACCCGGATCTGGCGTCGCATGCGCATCACCGAAGCGACGGGCTGCGGGACGTCCGGCGTGACTTGCGTCATGACCGATTCACCGATTCGCTGCGGGCATATCCTCGCGCGCGAGGACTTTTTCCTTCGGGTATACTGCGTGAGGAAATCAACAGGTATCTCTGATTCATGCGAAGAACGTTAACACGACTGCCGGCGCTCGTGCTCGCCGTCGCACTCGCCGGATGCGGCGTCTTCGGCAAAGAGATCGATCTCACCGAAAACTGGAGCGCAGCGAGACTCTACGCCGAGGCATCCTCCGAGCTGGATTCGAGCAACTATGCCAAGGCGATCGAGTATTACGAGAAGCTGGAGGCACGGTATCCGTTCGGGCGTTACGCGATGCAGTCGCAGCTCGACATTGCCTACACGCATTATCGCGCGGACGAGCCGGAGGCCGCGATCGCCGCGGCGGATCGCTTCATCAAGCTGTATCCCCAAAACCCGTACGTGGACTATGCCTATTATCTGAAAGGTCTGGTCAACTACAATCGCAGCGTCGGGTTTTTGGATCGTTACATTCCGATCGACGCCTCGCAGCGGGATCCGGGATCGGCGCTCGATGCCTTCGTGGACTTCTCGGTCTTGGTCGAACGCTTTCCCGACAGCCGCTATGCCGAGGACGCCCGGCAGCGCATGCTCTACCTGCGCAACAATCTCGCAAAGCACGAGGTCAATGTCGCACGCTATTACATGCGCCGCGGCGCCTACCTCGCTGCAGCGAACCGTGCGAACTACGTGATCGAACGGTTTCAGCGAACAAGTGCCGTGGAAAGTGCCCTCGAGGTGCTGATCGACGCCTACACCGCACTTGGAAAACGCGAGCTGGCGGCCGACGCGAGGCGGGTTCTCGACTTGAATCGGGAGGCGGGTCGTTTCATCTCCGACGAGCCGGAACCCGGCGAAGTCAGTCTCGCGCGCAAGGTCTGGGACTATCTCAGCCTCGACGAGAATTGACGCCCGGACACGACATTCCGGCGCCGTGACAGGGCGCTGCGCCGGGATGACTTAACCCGGGCTGCAAGGGCTTGAATGCAACCCGGACCTAGAATGACCGCGGCTCAGACTGCGGCCTCGTTCTCTTCCCCGGTGCGGATACGCACCACATGCGTCACATCCGAGACGAAAATCTTGCCGTCGCCGATCTTGCCGGTGCGAGCGGCGGTCGTGATGGCGCTGATACAGGTCTCCACCAGATCATCGGTGAGCACAAGCTCGATCTTGACCTTGGGCAGGAAATCCACGACGTACTCGGCGCCCCGATACAGCTCGGTATGCCCCTTTTGACGTCCGAAACCCTTGACCTCGATCGCGGTCATGCCGGTGATGCCCGCGGCGGAGAGCGCCTCGCGGACGTCGTCCAGCTTAAATGGCTTAATGATGGCTTCAACCTTCTTCATGACGCTCTCCATTGTGGGAACCGGCTACCGAAGCCGCTAAGTATAAGTTCCGTGCATGCCGTTGAACAGCGAACGGGTTGAACCGCGGCTGCGACGACGATCGCCGACCGGGCAATGCACGCTGAACCAGAACACGAAACCCCTCTAAAACAGTGGATTAGAATCTGCTCGTGATTGGATACCGGCGATCGCGACCGAACGCCCGGGTGGAGATTCGCACGCCGGGCGGGGCTTGGCGGCGCTTGTATTCGTTGCGATCGACCAACCGGGTGATCCGACGCACGATCTCGGCCGGATACCCACTCGCGACGATGCCGTCGACACCCTCGTCCTCTTCGATATAGAGCCGCAGGATCGGATCCAAAACCTCGTAGGGAGGAAGGCTATCCTGATCGGTCTGATCGGGCCTTAGCTCGGCGGACGGCGCACGCGTGAGTACACGATCCGGAATGACCGGGGAGCGACGGTTGCGATAGCGCGCCAGCCTGTACACCAAGAGCTTCGGCACGTCCTTGATGGGCGCGAAACCGCCCGCCATGTCGCCGTAGAGGGTGGCGTAGCCCACTGCCATCTCGCTCTTGTTTCCGGTGGTCAGCAGGATGCGCCCGGTCTTGTTGCTGATCGCCATCAGGATGATACCGCGGCAGCGCGCCTGAATATTCTCCTCGGTGACGTCCGCGGCCAGACCCTCGAATGCCGGCTCGAGCATCGACAGGAACGACCGGAACGCCGGCTCGATCGAGATCAGCTGAGCCTTCACGCCGAGTGACTCGGCCTCCTCGAAGGCATCCGCGTTGCTCATTCGGGAGGTATAGCGCGACGGCATCAAGACGCCCTCGACCGCATCGGCACCCAACGCATCCACGGCGATGGCGAGCGTCAGCGCGGAGTCGACACCGCCCGAGAGCCCGAGCACCGCACCGCTGAAACCGTTCTTGCGAACATAGTCGCGCACACCCAACACCAGGGCGCCGTAGACGCTCGCCTCCTCCTGCATCTCATCGTCGTCGATCGCCTGCGTGCTGCGCTCGGGCGTCGAACCGACCGGGCTCCCCTCGTCATCGAGGTCGAACGTGAGCAGGTCCTCCTCGAAGACCGCCGCGCGATGCAGGATCCGACCGGTGCCGTCCGCGACAAACGAGGCACCGTCGAAAACCAATTCATCCTGCCCCCCGACGAGGTTTGCATAGACGACCGGGATGGCGTGCTCGCTCGCCCGACGCGCGACCAGTGCCTCGCGCTCGGCACGTTTGCCGACATGAAAGGGCGAGGCATTGATGTTGATCAGGATCTGCGCACCGGTTTCGACCGCCTGCCGTGTCGGGTCTTCCTGCCAGATGTCCTCGCAAACGCTCAGGCCGATCCTCAAGCCCAAATGCTCGAGCACCAAAGGGGTTGCGCCGGCCTGAAAGTAACGCTTCTCGTCGAAGACGCTGTAGTTTGGCAAATGCTGCTTCGCGTACTCGCCGATCACCTCACCGTCGCGTACCACTCCCGCCACGTTGAACAGTCCGCCGACGGCCCGAAGCGGATAGCCCAACACCAGGGTGATCCCTCGACACTCGGCACGGATCCGCGCCAAGGCGGACTCGACGCGCTGCATCAGCTCCGGGCGCAACAAGAGATCCTCCGGCGGATAACCGGTGAGGGTCAACTCGGGAAAGACCAACAGATCGACCCCGTCCGCACGCGCAGACGCCGCCTCGGCGATCACCCGATCGGCGTTGCCCACGACATCCCCGACAACGAGATTCAACTGCGCGACCCGGATACGACATCCCACGGCGGGATCCTCTAGTAGTGATCAGAAGCTCAGCAACGATTCAAAAATAACCGAAACGCGTTAACCAAGATGTTGACCTTGTTTCTGAATCCTCACCTCATGTGACCAGCTACCGCCGAGAAGCTCCGCCAGTCGACTCCCCATCTCCGCCGGCGAGCGCACGGTAACGGCGCCGGCCTGCTCCAAGGCCGCGTACTTGCCTTCGGCCGTCCCGCGTCCGCCGGTAACGATCGCTCCCGCATGACCCATGCGCTTACCGGCAGGCGCCGTTACCCCGGCGATGTACGCGACCAGCGGTTTGGAGATCCGCTCGCGGATGACCTCCGCGGCCTCCTCCTCGCCGCTGCCGCCGATCTCGCCGACCATGATGATCGCCTCGGTCTGAGGGTCCTGCTCGAACAGATCCAGACAGGCGACGAAATCGAGACCCTGGATCGGATCCCCGCCGATCCCGATGCAGGTGCTCTGCCCCAGACCCGCTTGGGTGGTCTGCCAGACCGCCTCGTAGGTCAGGGTTCCCGAACGCGACACGATGCCGACCCGACCGGGCGCGTGGATGTTCCCCGGCATGATGCCGATCTTGCAGGCGCCCGGTGTGATGATGCCCGGACAGTTGGGACCGATCACGACCGCCGGGCTACCCGCTAGCGCGGCCTTGACCCGTACCATGTCCAGAACCGGGATCCCCTCGGTGATGCAGACAATGACCCGAATCCCGGCGTCCGCGGCCTCCAGAATCGCATCCGCGGCATAGGCCGCGGGCACGTAGATCATGGTCGCATCCGCGCCCGTGTCGCGAACCGCTTGGTGCACGGTATCGAAGACCGGCCGATCGAGATGACGCTGCCCGCCCTTGCCCGGGGTCACGCCGCCGACCAGGTCGGTGCCGTAGGCGATCGCCTGCTCGCTGTGGAAGGTGCCCTGCTTGCCCGTGAAGCCCTGGCAGATGACCCGTGTGCTGCTGTCGACGAGAACGCTCATCTCAGACCCCTCCGGCGACGGCCGGTCGACCGGCGGCCGCATCCACGACCCGCCGGGCCGCCTCGCCGAGACCCGCCATCGTCTCGACCGCCAACCCGCTGTGGGCCAGCATCTCAAGCCCCTGCGCGGCATTGGTGCCTTCCAGGCGCACCACCACCGGGACCGAGACCTGAACCTCCCGTACCGCCTCGATGATGCCCTCGGCGATCAGGTCGCAACGCACGATGCCGCCGAAGATGTTCACCAGCACCGCGCGGACGTTGGTATCGGAGAGAATCAACTTGAACGCCTCGGCGACGCGCGCCGCGGTTGCACCGCCGCCGACATCGAGAAAGTTTGCCGGTGCGCCGCCATGCAGCTGCACCAGATCCATGGTCGCCATGGCGAGCCCGGCCCCGTTGACCATGCACCCGATGTTGCCGCTGAGACTGATATAGCTCAGCTCATGGCGCTTCGCGGCCAGCTCGCGCGGATCCTCTTGGCCCGGGTCGCGCAGCGCATCCAGGTCCGGGTGGCGATAGAGTGCGTTGTCGTCCAGGTTGATCTTGGCGTCCAACGCGATCAGCTCACCGCGATCGTCGACCACCAGCGGGTTGACCTCCACCAGACTCGCGTCCTTCTCGACGAAGAGTCGATACAGTCCGTCCATCAGCAGCCCGAGCGATTTGATCTGGCTCGCGTCCAGGCAGAGCCCGAAACCCAAGCGGCGCACCTGATAGGGTTGCAGACCGACCGCCGGATGCACCCGCACCCGCAGCAAACGCTCCGGCGTCTCGGCCGCGACGCGCTCGATGTCCATCCCGCCGGCCTCCGAGGCGACAAAGAGGACACGCTCGGTCTCGCGCTCCAGCAGCAACCCGAGATACAGCTCGCGCGCGATCGCCATCGGCCGCTCGATCAGGAGCCTGTCGACCGGCAAGCCGTCCGGCGCGCTCTGACCCGTGACCAGACGCGTACC
This sequence comes from Thiocapsa sp., assembly GCF_011390875.1. Lineage (GTDB taxonomy): Bacteria > Pseudomonadota > Gammaproteobacteria > Chromatiales > Chromatiaceae > Thiocapsa. The sequence continues at coordinate 34,105 of NZ_JAABRP010000001.1, read as the reverse complement.
GAGCAGACGCCGTGCGGCAGTCTCGACGGCGGACGGACTCTCGGCCATGATCACGCCCCCGGCCTTGCCGCGCCCGCCCGCATGGACCTGCGCCTTCACGACCCAGCGCTCCCCGCCGAGCGCGCTGCACGCCGCCCCGGCCTCCTCGACCGTGCTCGCCGTCACGCCGTCGGGGATGCGGATCCGGTACTCGTCGAACAGCCGTTTCGCCTGGTATTCGTGTAGATTCATGGTGTGCTCGCCGTCGCGGTGTGCCGAATCCCGAAGCGTCGCGACCTCATGGCCGCGCCCCCGCCATTCTGGTCTAATCGGCGGCAGATTGGCAAAGGCGCATTCATCCTCCGCACGCGATACGCCGACCGAGGGCGTAACCGAGCATGAGACCATCAACGATGAATCATCCCGAATCCACGGCGGGGCTCCTGAGCTCGGCAGCGCGCCCCGAAAGCATTCAACAACCCGGGCAGCCCGGTCACCCGTATCCAACCTGGCTCGCGCTGCGCTGGCTGTTTCTGTTTCGGCTCGTAGTGCTGATCGGACTCATCCTACTGTTCTCGCCCTCGGCGCTGGACCCGCTCATCACGCCCGCCAACGCCTCGCTGGCCTGGAATGTCCTCATCGTCTACGCCATCCTGGTGCTGCTGAGCGGCCTGACCCTTTACGCGCATTGGCCGAGCCGCGGGAGTCAGGTCCACCTCGCCACCTATATCGACATCATCGCCTTTACCCTCTTGATGCACGCCGCTGGCGGCGCTGCAAGCGGTATCGGGATCCTGATCGGCGTGACCGTGGCGGCCGGAGCACTTCTCATGGAAGGGCGCCTGGCGCTTCTGTTTGCGTCCTTCGCCGCCCTTGCCGTGCTCACCGAGCAGATTTATTCGGACCTCTACGGGGGCGTTGCGACCTCGAGCTATACCCAGGCCGGTCTGCTCGGCGGCATCTTCTTCGCCGTGGCACTCCTCGCGCACGTGCTCTATCGCAGGGTGCGCGAGGCCGAGACCATGGCGGCGCGACGCACGGTCGATATCGCCAATCTGACCAAGCTCAACGCCTTCATCATCGCCAACCTCGAGACCGGCATCCTCGCGGTCGACGGCGAGCGGCATCTTCGCCTGAAGAACAAGGCCGCCCTCGAGCTTCTCGACGTCGATCTGGTCAAGCCCGGCAGCTCCCTCGGCGATTTCTCCCCGGAGATCGTCGAGTGGCTCGAGACTCAGGTCCACAATCCGGCGCCCGAGGGCACCCTCGTGCGCGTCGGCGAGCGCGAGCTGCGTGCGACCCTCAAGCTACTCGGCGATTATCGGGCCTCCGGCGCCTTGATCTATCTACGCGACAACCAGGAGCTTACCCGCGAGGCCCAACAGATCAAGCTGGCCGCACTCGGCACTCTCACCGCCAGCATCGCCCACAACATCCGCAACCCCTTGAGCGCCATCACCCACGCGAGCCAACTCTTCGCCGACGGCAAGGATTTGCCGGAAGACGACCGCCACCTGCTCGACATCATCCGGCGCAACAGTGCACGCATCGACGAGACGGTGCGAAGCGTGCTCCAGCTTTCACGCCGAGATCGGATGGATCCGGTGTTGCTCGATCCGGCACGCTGGATCGAGGAGTTCGCCGAGGAGTTTCGCGAGACCCACCGACTGGCGTGGGAACGTCTCGCGCTCGAGATCACCTACTCGCCCGATCCGGTCGAGGTGGATCCGCGTCATCTGCACCAGATCATCTCCAACCTGTGCGAGAACGCCCTGATTCACGGTGGTTACGGCAACGAGCCGCCGCGCATCAAGATCCGGCTGCTTCCCACCGACGAGACTTCCGCTCGGCCCCTGATCGAGATTGCCGACGAGGGGCCCGGAATCGACGCCAAGACCGCGCGCGACATCTTCAATCCATTCTTCACCACGAAGACCAGCGGCACGGGCCTCGGTCTCTATATCGCCCGAGAATTGGCCGAGACCAACGGCATCCATCTCACTTATGAGCCCGCCGAGCCGCACGGCAGCCGATTCAGGCTCCATTTCGCCCGCTGACGGGCTCCTGTCAAGGGGGTCGCATGGCTTCTGTCGGGCTCTGCCACGCGTTATGCTTGGAGAGCAGACGCAAGCCGGAAAAAACGAGACAACGATGTCCTGAGCACCGATGGATTGCATCGGGGCAGCACGCTCCGAACCCAACCACCCTGACCACACCGAGGGAGCTGGCCTAATGACGAAGGCTCAAGCGCTGGTCGTCGACGACGAGTCCGATATCCTCGACCTCTTGAAGATCACCCTCGGCCGAATGGATATTCGGGCATTGACCGCCATGACGGTCATCGATGCCAAGCATCAGCTCGAACGCAACCGCTTCGACCTCTGTCTGACCGACATGAGCCTCCCGGACGGGAACGGCATCGACCTGATCCGTCATATCTCCGAGCACTATCCCGACCTCCCGGTCGCCATGATCACCGCTCACGGCAACATGGAATCGGCAGTCGCAGCCATGAAGGCCGGGGCTTTCGACTTTGTCCCCAAACCCGTGGATTTGCAGCTCCTACGCCAGCTCGTCGGCTCGGCGCTGCGACTGCGCGAGACCGCGGCCGCCGGGGAAGGCAGCCGCAGCGCTACCGAGGCAAGCCTGATCGGGGACTCGCGCGCAATGGAGCAGATCCGCCAGATGATCGGCAAGCTCGCGCGCAACCAAGCCCCGGTCTTCATCACCGGCGAGAGCGGCACGGGCAAGGAGCTCGCGGCTCGACTCATCCACGGCCAAGGCCCGCGTGCCGCCGGGCCGTTCGTTGCCGTGAACTGCGGGGCGATTCCACAGGACTTGGTCGAAAGCGAGCTGTTCGGTCACAAGAAAGGCAGTTTCACCGGCGCCGTGAGCGACAAGGAGGGGCTTTTCCAAGCCGCCTCGGGCGGCACCCTGTTTCTCGACGAGGTCGCCGATCTGCCGTTGCCGGCGCAGGTGAAGCTGCTGCGCGCCGTCCAGGAGAAGAGCGTGCGCCCGGTCGGCGCCCAACAGGAGGTCGCGGTCGATGCACGGATCATCAGCGCCAGTCATCGCGATTTGAACCTGGAGGTCGACAAGGGACACTTCAGGCAAGATCTCTTTTATCGCATCAACGTCATCGAGCTGCGCATGCCCGCGCTGCGCGAGCGCCCCCGCGACATCCCCGCCCTGGCGGAGCGGATGCTGCTGCGTATTGCTCGGCATCATAAGGGCCAGCCCGCTATGGCCCTCTCGGCGGATGCCCTGGAGGCATTGATTGACTACGGTTTTCCGGGCAACGTGCGCGAGCTCGAAAACATCCTCGAGCGCGCGACCGCACTTTGCGAAGGGTCGGTCATCGAGGTCGGGGACCTCTATCTCCCTCAGACCGACGGCCCGGCGCTCGCCGCACCGGCACAGATCGACGACAGTGTCCCGTTGGAGGACTATCTCGGCGAGATCGAGAAGAAGGCGATCCTCGATGCGCTCGACGAGACGCGTTGGAACCGCACCGCCGCGGCAAAGAAGCTGGGGATGACCCTGAGATCGCTGCGCTATCGTCTCGCCAAGCTCGGCATCGAATAGCCGATCGCATGCCGCGACCGGACCGAACATGACACCATCGAATTCCGACCTGCAAGACCCAGCTCCATCCCGCGATCCCTTCGTCGACTGGGTGCGCCAGGCCACACCCTACATCCACGCGCACCGCGGACGCACGTTCGTGATTGTCTTCGGCGGCGAGGCAGTCGCGGATCCGCGCTTTCCGGATTTGGTCCACGATATCGCCCTGCTGCACGGGCTCGGTATCCGGATCGTGCTGGTACACGGCGCGCGCCCCCAGATCGAGGCCCGGCTCGCCGGTCGCGGTGCACAGCTGCGCTATGTCAACGGGCTGCGGATCACCGACCAGACGGCGCTCGCCTGTGTGAAGGAGGCCGCCGGGGTGGTCCGAGTCGAGATCGAGGCCCTGCTCTCGCTCGGGCTCGCCAACTCGCCGATGGCCGGCGTGCGCATCCCGGTTGTCTCGGGCAATTTCGTAACGGCGCGCCCCCTGGGCGTGATCGACGGGGTCGACTACGCCCACACCGGGGCGGTGCGGCGGATCGACCGTCAGACACTGCGGGCGGTGCTCGATCAGGGTGCGGTCGCCTTGATGCCGCCGCTCGGCTATTCCCCGACCGGCGAGGTCTTCAATCTGAGCGCGGCCGACGTGGCGCGCGGCGCGGCGGTCGCGCTCGGCGCCGACAAGCTGATCTTTCTCACCGAGGACCCCGTCGCCAAGGATCCCGCCGGGGATGCGTCCCCGAACAGCGAGACCCGCGATCTGCCCCAGGATCTGCTGGGGCCGAACCTCTTGGCCCGCGACATCGACGCCCTGCTCGCCGCCTCGAGCGGGATTCCCGAAGATGTCGCACAGTGCCTGCGCGCCGGTGCCGAGGCTTGCCGTAACGGGATCCGACGTGTGCACTTGGTGCAGCGCCGGCGCGGGGGCGCGCTGTTGCGCGAGCTCCTCACCCCCGACGGCAGCGGCACGCTGATCTCCGCCGAACCCTATGAGGAGCTGCGCCCGGCACGCATCGACGACGTCACGGGCATCCTCGAGCTGCTCCGACCGCTCGAGGATCGCGGGGTGCTGGTGCGGCGCTCGCGCGAACGCTTGGAGACCGAGATCGACCGTTTCTTCCTGACCGAGCGCGACGGCTTGATCACGGCGTGCGCGGCACTTTACCCTTACCCGAGCGCGGCGATGGCGGAGTTGGCCTGCGTCGCGGTGCACCAGGAGTATCGGGCGAGCGGACGTGGCGATCGACTCCTCGCCCACATGGAAGACATCGCCCGCGCGGGCGGTATCGAGCGCCTGTTCGTCCTCACCACCCAAACCGCACATTGGTTTCGAGAGCGCGGATTCGAGCCCGGGTCGCTCGGTGCCTTGCCGATGGAACGGCAAGCCCTTTACAACTTCCAGCGCAACTCGCAGGTCTACATCAAGGTGCTTTAAATCGCGTTCACCGCCACATGCGCGGGTTCGGTATTGGCTCGGCGTCGAGCGCGTCTTGATACGCTTGAGCGAACGCGATTTAAGATTCTGAAGATCATCAATTTTTTTGACTCAAACGGCAAAGCCGTCGTCTGATCAGGCGATGGCCGAGCCGTTCTTTTTGCGACCCGATCATAATGATGTCGATCCCGATGATGACCACACCAACAGGACCCTCCGGCGATTCGGAGCAACGGCGGTTCCGGACGGCATTGACGTTGCCTCCGCTTCTGCTCGTGTTCTCGATGCTCCTCGCGAGCAACGCGCTCGCGGCCGAGCCGGCACCGGCCGGCTCGACCCTGGCCACACCGGCGAGCAGCAGCGACGGTCTTCCGTCGGTCGATCAGGTCGAGGCCAGGATCGCGGAGGTCGCGGCCGATACGGCGCTCGACGAAGCCGGCAAGGCTGCATTGACGGAGTTCTATCGGCGGGCACTGGCCAACCTCGAGGCGACTCGGACCTTCGACACCCAGGCCAAAGAGCTTGCCGAAGCGCTGACGACGGCACCTGCCGAAACCGCGGCAATCCAGCAACGGCTGGCGCAACGCGAGCCGCGGACGGGCGGCGTCGTCGAGATCCCGACCGATCTGTCGACCGAGGAGATTACGCAACGCCTGAGCGTCGTCCTCGCCGAGGCCGCCGTGGAGGAGACACGCATCGGCGAGCTCGACAAGGCCATCGAGCGCAGCACGGGTCGCCCCGCCGCGATTCGCGCACGCTTGTCCGAGGTCAAGACCGCTCTCGGCGAGCTTGAAGCCGACCTAAGCCAAGCCAAGAGTGAAAGCGCGGATGCCGCGGCGAGCGAAGCGCGCCGATGGGCGCTTGAGACGCGTCGGGCATCGCTCTGGGCCGAGAGCCGGATGCTGGAGCAGGAGCTGCTGGGTCTGTCGGTACGCGAGGCACTGCAACGCGCACAACGCGAGGAGGCGACCCTGAAGTGGGAGAGCCTCCGAGCCAGGCAGCGCCAGCTCGAGGAGATGCAGAATCAGCGGCGTCGCAACGAGGCGGAGGCGGCGCAGCGTGAATCCGAGCGCGCACGGATCGAGGCCGCCGACAAGCATGCCCTGGTGCAGGAGGCGACGCAGGAGAACGCCGAGATCACGACATCCATGGGCGATCTGGCGCGCAATCTCGAGGATCTCGACTTCGAGATCGAGACCCTCGAGGCCGAACGCAAACGGGTGGAGCAGGATTTCAAAGCGGCACAGCAACGCATCGAGGCCGCCGGACTCAGTAAGGCACTCGGTCAAGTCTTAGTCGAGCGGCGCGACGAGATCCCCGACCTGCGCCGACTGCGCGGGGCGATCGAGGAGCGCGAAGACGAGATCGCCGAGGCCACGCTTAGACAGATCCTCTATCGCGAGGAGCAACGTCAACTCCGCGATCTCGACGCCTACCTCGACGAGCTCACCACACGTGATCCGACGGCGCAGGCCCCGGAGGTGCGCGAGCAACTCGAGGCGACACTCGAGCAAAGACGTCGTTTGATCACGCAGGCGCTCGTCGTCGAGGACGACTACATCCGCCAGCTCGGCGAGCTCAACTACGCCGCCGACCAGCTGATTCATACGGCCAAGGGCTACGACGGCTATCTCGCCGAAAGGCTGCTTTGGGTGCGCAGCACCCTTCCGGTCGGCCTCGAGACCCTCGTCACCCTTCCATCGGCCATCGGCTGGCTCATCGCGCACGAGCATTGGATCGAGGTCGCACGGGTGCTTGCACACTCGGGAAGGCACTCGCCACTGACCTGGGGCTTAACGCTCGTCATCGTCGCCCTCTTCTGGAAGCTCTCGGCGCTGCGACGCGCGATCCGCGCTACGGCCGAGCCGCTGCGCAAGATTCGCACCGATCGCCTGAGCCACACCGCCAAGGCCATCGGCCTCAGCCTCTTGGCCGCACTGCCCATCCCGCTCTTGCTGTGGTTGATCGGACTGCAGCTGTCGACATCCATCGAGGCCACCGGCTTCACGCGCGCGCTTGGGTCGGCCCTTATCGGCACCTCCGTCGGTCTGTACTATCTGCGCGCCTTCCGAACACTTTGCATCACCGGAGGGGTGGCCGACCGACACTTTCGCTGGAGCCAAGGAACCCTCCAGCGGCTCAGACGGGAGTTTGATTGGTTCAGCGTCTATATCGTCCCGATCGCCTTAATCACCATCGTTCTCTACAACGACAGCGACCCCGCCTTCAGCGGGAGCCTCGGACGCCTGGCGATGGTGGCGACCATGGTCGGTTTTTCCGTCTTTTTGGCGCGCCTGTTGAATCCTGCGAAGGGTGTCGTGCAGAAGGTCCTCGCGGAATCCCCGAACAGTTGGTTCAACCGCTTGCGTCACATCTGGTTTCCGGTGATCGTCGGTGCGCCGCTGGGCCTGGCGGTGCTCGCGTTGCTGGGCTACGTCTACACGGCCGGAGTCCTGTTTGAGTCGCTGGTGCAGCAAACCTGGCTTGCGCTTGCCTTGATCGTGCTGCATCAGGTGATCGTGCGTTGGCTGATCGTCACACGACGTCGCTTGGCGCTGACGGCGGCCGTGGAGCGTGCAAGCGCCCGCCGCGCGCAAAACGAGGCCGAACGTAAAGAGACCGCCCCGAGCGCCTCGGAGCTGCAGGTCGACGAGCCCGAACCGGATCTCGCCGCTCTCGACGAGCAGACCCGACGCCTGATCAATGCCTCGGTGTTCTTCACCGCATTGCTGGGGGTGTGGCTGACCTGGTCGGATGTCTTGCCGGCCCTGTCCATGCTCGAGCGCATCCCGCTTTGGTATTACGACGGGATGGTCGACGGCGTGGTCCAGCCAGTCCCGGTGACGGCGGCCAACCTGGGCCTAGTGCTGGTGATCCTCTTCGTTGCGACCGCTGCCGCGAAGAACCTCCCGGCCCTGCTGGAGATCCTGCTGCTGCAGACCGAATCCGTCTCGGCGGGCGGGCGTTATGCCATCAAGACCCTGGTGAGCTACGCCATCACGGTCGCCGCCTTCCTCGTCGCATTCAGTACACTCGGGCTGAACTGGGGGCAGGTGCAATGGCTCGTGGCAGCGCTCGGCGTCGGTATCGGCTTCGGCCTTCAGGAGATCGTGGCGAACTTCATCAGCGGCATCATCATCCTGTTCGAACGTCCGGTGCGGGTCGGCGACATCGTCACCATCGGGGATACGACCGGTGTGGTGACCAACATCCAGATCCGCGCAACCACCATCCGGAACTGGGACAGACAGGAACTCTTGGTCCCGAATAAGGAGTTCATCACCGGACGTTTGTTGAACTGGAGTCTGACCGATCAGCAAAACCGCATCACGATCCCGATCGGGATCGAATACGGAAGCGACACGCGCAAGGCACTGAGCATCCTCGCTCAAGTCGCCGAGCAGCACGAGCGAGTCCTCAATGATCCCGCCCCCTTGATCAGCTTCGAGGGCTTCGGCGACAACGCCTTGACCATCGTCCTGCGCTGTTATCTCAACTCGCTCGACGGACGGATCGGCGTCGCCACCGAGCTGCATCAAGCGATCTACGATCGCTTCAAAGAGCAGGGGATCGGAATGGCGTTCCCGCAACGCGATGTCCATCTGTCGCTGCGCGCGCCCTTGGATATTCGTTTGGATCCTGCCGTTCGCGACGCGGTTCGTCCCGCGGGGTCGGTTTCGCAAGGCGAGTAAGGACTCGAGCGCTTTTCCGAAAAGACCCGGTCCGGGGGAAAGAGCCGCACTCGACGGCTCGTTGAAAGAGCAGGCCCGCACCATCCGCGGGCCATCGGGCTCAGCCCAGTTCGTCGAACTCGGGGTCGTCGAGAAGCTCGCGAAGCCGTTTGATCTCGCGCATATGCTCGATCCGACGACGCACCGCCAAGTTCGCCGCGGGGGCGCGCGAATCCGGGCCCGTCATCGACGGCACACGCTCGTTGGCTTCCTCGCCGTAACTGCTCTCGTTGTCCATCATCTCCGCTACCTCGGGTCACACTTTCGTAAGGGAATATTCGGCGCTCTTTAATCGAAAGCAAACTCGGCGTCAAGCGATAATTTGCCCCTGCCTCGACCCGGGGCGCGTCAGGCTGCGCAAATCGACTCGGGTGTCGGCGCGGATCGAGTTGCCCCGCGTCATCGGGGGCCTCAAGATACCGGGTCGACACCGAATCGATTTTGAGAAAAAGGAGACCCTGCGTTGAACGAGCGAGCGATCCTGATCTGGGACCTACCGACCCGCCTCTTTCACTGGCTGCTCGCGTTGCTCGTCGCGGCCGCGTTCGTGACCGGTCTGCAAGGCGGGAACCTAATGGTTTGGCACGGCCGCATCGGTCTCGTGATCCTGGGCTTGCTCGTCTTCCGCCTCGCCTGGGGCGTGCTGGGCTCGACCTATGCGCGATTCGGACATTTCGTGCGTGGACCCGGCGCGGTAATCGACTACCTGCGAGGTCGGTGGCAAGGGCTCGGACACAGTCCTTTGGCAGCCCTATCCGTGCTCGCCTTGCTCGGCCTGCTGCTGTTTCAGTCGATCAGCGGCCTCATGACCAACGACGATATTGCCTTCAGAGGCCCCCTCTACGACCTGGTCTCGAAGGCTACGAGCAACTGGATTACCGGTCTGCATCGGCAAAACGTGTGGCTGATCGGCACACTGATCGCCCTTCACGTCGGAGCGATCCTCTTCTATCGCTTCGTGCATAAGGACGATCTGGTCATGCCGATGATCCACGGGCGCAAGCGGGTCTCGGGCGCGGCGGCGAAACCGGCGACCGGCGGTGGGTGGCTCGCCTTCGTCGCGGCCTTGGCCGTTGCCTTTGCCGCCGTGTGGATCGCCGACGGCGGGCTCCTTCCGCCACCCCCGCCGCCTCCGCCACCCGGCAGCATTCCGACGTGGTAACCGAGGTCGACACACAAGAACGCGGCCGTCACCGGCAATTGAGTTGCCCGGCGACCGATGTTCTGGTACTTAAGCGTGTTTTTCGCGGCAGGCCCGGCCAGCCGTATCGGGCGCATGCCATCCACGACAAGAGCCTTCGGGAGTACATTCATGGCCGAAGCGAACGCCACTCAAGCCAGCACAGCCGAGTTCGAGCCCTACCGCCAAGGCACGGACGAGGACTACATGAGTCCCGAGCAGGAGGCTCATTTTCGCGAGATCCTCCTGGCCTGGAAGAAGTCGCTCATGGAAGAGGTCGACCGAACCGTACACCACATGCAGGATGAGGCCACCAACTTTCCCGACCCCAACGATCGCGCCACGCAAGAGTCCGAGTTCAGCCTGGAGCTGCGCACCCGCGATCGCGAGCGTAAGCTGATCAAGAAGATCGACGAGGCGCTCGGTCGGATCGACGACCACGAATACGGCTTCTGCGAGGCGTGCGGGGTCGAGATCGGCATCCGCCGTCTCGAGGCGCGGCCAACCGCCACACTCTGCATCGACTGCAAGACACTCGACGAGATCCGCGAACGGCAGCGCGGGTGATCGGTTGCGCGGGACCCGGATCTCGGTCGCGAGGCCGATGCGCGGTCCCGCCGACCCCGGTCCGACCGGCGTCGCCGGAGGGACCGCGTATCGCGGCCGCTTTGCTCCGTCTCCGACCGGCCCACTCCATCTCGGCTCGCTCCTCGCCGCCGTGGCCAGCTACGCGGACGCCCGCGCCAACCGAGGCATCTGGCTGGTACGGATGGAAGACCTCGACCGTACGCGCGAGATTCCCGGGGCGGCCGACCTGATCCTACGCACCCTGAGCGCATTCGGTTTCGAATGGGACGAGGGCGTGATCCATCAAAGCCGTCGCACCGACGCCTATCGAGATGCACTCGACACACTCAAGGCTCTGGAGTTGACCTATCCGTGCGGGTGCAGCCGCGCCGAGGTAGCCCGAGCCGGCCGTTCGGGACCCGAGGGCCCCCTCTACCCCGGAACCTGCCGCGCCGGTCTCGCGCCCGGACGGCGTCCACGCACCGAGCGCTTCCGCACCCCGCCGGGCAGGCTCGCCTTCGAGGACCGAATCCAGGGGAAACAGGAGCAGATGGTCGATGAAGCGGTCGGCGACTTCGTACTGCGGCGCGCCGACGGCATCCACGCCTACCAGCTCGCCGTCGTCGTCGACGATGCCCGCCAAGGAATCACTCAGGTGGTTCGCGGCGCGGACCTGCTGCTCTCGACGCCCCGCCAGATCCTGCTGCAACGTGCGTTGGGATTGGCCCAACCCGGCTACGCGCATGTCCCCTTGGTCTTGGACACGCAAGGCCGAAAGCTCAGCAAGTCACTGGCTGCCGCACCGGTCGACGCGCGCGATCCTCTGCCCGCCCTGCGCGCAGCTTGGACGTTGTTGGGGCAAACCCCACCGCCCGCGGATCTCCACATCGATGCCTTTTGGACGTGGGCGATCCCCGCGTGGCGGATTGCGCGAATCCCGTCCCGAACCTCGGCGACATGCCCGGCTTGACGGCGTGCAATTAAGCACCGGAGAGACCTACGCCGGTCGGGGCAGGCCAGGACCGGGCGTCACCCCGATGGCTCGGAGCCGACAGCTCGGCTGCCGGCCCGTCGCGATGTTACTGCTGCCCGTAGGCCCGCAAATAGGCCGAAAAACGTTCGCCGACCTCCGGGTGCGCCAAGCCGAACTCGACGTTGGCCTGGAGAAAGCCGAGCTTGCTGCCGCAATCGTAGCGCTTGCCCTGGAACGGATAGGCGATCACGGGCTCGTCCTCGAGGAGCGCGGCGATGGCATCGGTCAACTGAATCTCCCCGCCCGCACCTTCGCGCGTCTGCTCGAGCTTCTCGAAGATCTTGGGCGTCAGCAGATACCGTCCCACGACCGCCAGATTCGAGGGCGCATCGGCCGGCGCCGGCTTCTCCACGATCGAGACCACGCGCAGCTCCCCGTCCGGGCCGGGCTCGACCTTCACGATGCCGTACTTATTGGTCTCCTCGCGCGGGACCTCCTGAACGCTGAGCACACTGCAACCGTAGCGCTCGTAGACGTCGGACATCTGCTCCACCACACCCTTGCCTTGGCTGCGGATCAGGTCGTCGGCGAGGATCACCGCGAAAGGCTCGTCGCCGACGACCGCCTTGGCGCAGAGTACCGCGTGACCCAGACCCAACGCCTCGGCTTGGCGCACATAGATGCAGGTCACGCTCTGCGGTATCACATTCTGAACGATGTCGAGGAGCTCCAGTTTACCTGAGCTCTTGAGCTCGGCCTCGAGCTCGTAGGCCTTGTCGAAATGATCTTCGATGGAACGCTTGTTGCGTCCGGTGATAAAGACCAGTTGAGTGGCGCCGGCGTCCTCCGCCTCCTCCGCTGCATACTGTATCAGCGGCTTGTCGACGACCGACATCATCTCCTTGGGGCTCGCCTTGGTGGCCGGAAGAAACCGGGTCCCGAGTCCGGCGACCGGGAACACTGCCTTTCGAATCTTCGCCATCGCGTCTTCTCCTTCAAGATCGTTCAATGTGAGCGCGTAGCTCGGACGAGCGCCGAGATGCGCGGTTGAAACAGGCCATGCCGAGGTCGGGAGCACGTCAGGCCATAAGCGAATCCTCGATGGCCTGCAGCGCGGCCAAGGGATCCTTCGCCGCGGTGATCGGACGCCCGATGACGAGGTCGTCCGCACCGGCTGCGAGTGCATCGCGCGGCGTCATCACACGCACCTGGTCACCGAGCGACGCACCGGCGGGTCTGACGCCCGGCGTAACCAACCGAAAATCAGGTCCCTGCGACGCGCGTACCGCAGCCGCCTCCAAGGGCGAGCAGACCACCCCGTCGAGACCCGCAGCATGCCCGAGCGCGGCGAGCCGGAGGACCCGCTCGCCGGGCTCGCCCGGACAGCCGACAGCGCTCAGATCCTCCCGGCTCAGACTGGTGAGCAGGGTCACGCCGATCAGCAAAGGCCGACTCGGCATGCCGTCGAGACGCGTTCGCGCAGCCTCGATCATCCGAGCCCCGCCCGAGATGTGCAGGTTCACCATCCAGACCCCGAGATCCGCCGCCGCGGCACAGGCCCCTGCCACCGTGTTGGGAATATCGTGAAACTTCAAATCGAGAAAGACCTCGAATCCGCGAGACTGCAACACCTCGACGAACGCCGGCCCGCATCGCGTGAACAATTCCTTGCCGACCTTCAGCCGGCAGCGCGTCGGATCGAGGCGCTCGACCAGGGAAAGGGCTTGGGCTTCGGTCGCGAAATCGAGCGCGACGATGATGCGTTTGGCTGACGTCACGACCGGTCCTCATGTGCATGATCGGCGCTTCGGGCGGGCTTTCCCGGAGCTGCAAGCGGCGCGTCGTTCGGCGACACTCGGTCGGTGCAAGCAGCGCCGCGCTCCCGAGGCGAGACAGACACGGCTGCGCGCCGTCCCCCGGCAAGGTCAGGCCAGTCGTCGCTCATGCAGCACCTCCTCGCCGATGATCGGCTCGGGCTGAACGGGAACCACACACCCCCAGCACCGACAACTCGGACACTGCCAGTGCAACGAGCGAGCCTCGAACCCGCATTGATCGCAGCGGTAAACCGCCTGACGCGCCAGCAGGTACCGGGTCACTTCCAAGGCGACCCGTGTACGCTCAAGCGTGCAGTCCTGCCCCTGCAACGGCCCCTCCACTTGGAGCTCGAGGAGCCGCTCGAGTGCGGCCAGATCCGCATGCCCGGAGAGATAACGCGTCAACAGATCCATAGCCGCCTCCTTCCCGCGGCTCTGAGCGACGACATCGCTGAGACCGAGTGTGAGTGCCGGACTCGAATGGCGCTGCGCCAGATCCTCGAGGACCGCCGGCACATCATCGCGTCCGAGCCGGCGCAAGGCGTCGATCAGCTCGGGCAGGATCTCCGGGACGTAAGATGCGCGCTGCTCCGCCACGTGCATGAAGAGCGCAAGCGCTCGCTGCGGATCACCGTCTTCCAGCGCGGCACGACCCTCGAGCATGGTGGCGCGGACGCACTCCGGATCGGCCTCCCGAGCGAGGCTCAAGTGGGTCATCGCGCGCGCGGCGTCGCCGCCGCGTCTTGCATCTTCGGCGAGCTCGCAGTGGTAGTGGCCGATCGCGACCTTGACGGACGCGTCGTTCGCCGGCTCGAGCAGCTCGGCGACCTCCAGGCAGCGTGCCCAGTCGCGCTCCTGCTCGTAGAGCTCGCGCAGACTCTGGAGCGCACGCTGGCGGTGCAACCCGAGACCGACAAGCTCCTGAAACAGGCATTCGGCGCGATCCAACAAACCTGCGCGCATGTAGTCCTGGCCGAGCTCGAAAAGGGCATCCCCGCGCTGCTCCGCCGCGAGAGTCTTGCGGGCGATCAAATTCTGATGGATGCGAATCGCGCGGTCGACCTCACCGCGACGGCGGAAGAGACTGCCTAGCGCGAGATGGGTCTCGACGGTCTCCCCGTCGACCTCGACAAGCTCCAGGAACATGTCGATGGCTTTGTCCGGCTGTTCTTCGACAAGATAATTCAGACCCCGCAGGAATGCGGGGTGAGGCGGCGATCCGCGGCCGCGTCGTACCGGCGTGCCGCGACGCGCGACCCACCACCCGGAGGCTGCAGCGACGGGCAAAAGCAGAAACAGCAGCTCGATCACGGGCTCCACCGCCAACGCAGGAGGACGGGCCGGCCGCCGGCAAGGACGCAACGGCAACCGCTCTGATATGCTGGTTCGGGTAAACTGCTCACGCCTTGGATGATACAGACAACCCGCCCGGCCCGCATGAGGAAGCCGAGCCGAGCCGATCGGCGACCGACCAAGCGCGCCCGGGTTGGGCATCCCGTTCCGGGCCCCAACCTCCGGGTACGAGCGCATAGCCGACGGGCGCCCTGAACAGTCGGCACAGCAACCAGGAGTCACGAGCGTGCAGGAATTCACCGGGAAAACCGTTGCCGTCACCGGCGCCGCGGGGAATCTGGGCCGTGCCGTGGCACGCGCCTTCGCCCACCGAGGCGCGCGACTCGCCCTGATCGACCTGAACCTCGACGGATTGCACGCGGCGCAGAAAGCGCTGCCCGAGGGATGCGAGTCGGCGGCCTTTGCAACTGACCTGTTGGATCCGACCGCGGTGGCGGACACGATCGCCGGCGTCAAAGACCGCTTCGGCGCCATTCATGTCCTCGCGAATATCGCCGGCGGCTTTGCCATGGGTCCCGCCATCCACGAGACGACTGATGAGCAGTGGGATTCTTTGATGGATTTGAACCTGCGCACCGTCTTCAACTGCTGCCGAGCGGCCATACCCGAGATCCCGAACGGGAAAGGCGGGCGCATCGTCAACATTTCAGCCAGGGCCGCCACCCGGGGAGCCGGTCACATGGGCCCCTACTGCGCCTCCAAAGCCGCGGTCATCACCCTGACCGAGAGCCTCGCCGAGGAGCTGAAACACCGGGGAATCAACGTCAACTGCGTCTTGCCCGGGACCCTCGACACCCCTGAAAACCGTTCAGCGATGCCCGATGCGGATCACGACACCTGGGTCCCCCTGGACGCACTCGCCGACGTGATCCTCTTTTTGGCCTCGGATGCCGCACGCTGCGTGACCGGCGCAGCGGTACCTGTCTACGGCCGGAGTTAGGACACGTCGTGTACCCTCAATCAAAAGGTCGACGCTGGTTCCGCCGGGCCCGATCGGGCGACGGATCGAAGCGACTGAGTAACCGGAGGCGTCCGTTTCACCGCTGGGCGGCGTCGATGTGCCTCATCATGGGGTTCGGCTTCCATAGCGCCGTCGCCTTGGAGTTGGACGAGGCGACCGGAGCGCTTTTGATCGAAGCGGTCGAGGCCGCCTACGCCGTGGACCTCTATCACGCCCGCTGCCGCAGCGACGGCTCGAATCGTCGCACGGAAAACCTCAACAAGCTGCTCGCCAGTCGCATGCGCATGACCGTGCTCAGGGTCCAGGACGACGTCTTTCCCGAGCGCAATTATCGAAAGGTCCAGGAACGCCTCCAGCGTGAATTTCTGGCCACACTCAACGCAAACGGGGGGTGTGCCGGGGTGAAGGACTCGGAGCTCCCTGCAGAGCTTCGAGCACGTTACGATGAAAAGATTCGGGCAATCGAGGCACTCCCGTGAATTGACTCGCGCGAGTCGATGGGGAGCGTCCCTTTCGCTGCCCCGAGCCGGCGTGCGAACCTCAACGCGCCGGGTCGGATGAGGTCACCTGTTGCCGATCCGATGGATCCCCGGACTCCGCTTGGAGGATCTTCGCAAGAGCCGACAAGCCGGCCGCCGCCTCCTTGAGCCGCTTCACGTCTGCCGCGGAAACGGCTGCTCCGGATTGCGGAAGATGCGCGACAAGTTTCTGGACAATCGCGCTGTTGAGCGCGATCCCGTCGCGAATGGCCAAGATGCGCTCGAGTCGCGCGTCGACGGCCAAACGCAGCTCTCCGGCAGCACGCGCACATTCGCTCGTCTCGCTCGCGGCATGAAGATCGCGAAGAGCCACCGCCTCGCGCATCGCACTGCGCCACCAGTTGACGAAGGTCGATTTATGATCGGCCAGCACATTGAGCGAAGCGGCCATGGCGTCGATCTCGTCGCGCGCACCGGGCACCGTCGGGATGCGCTCGCGCGGCGTCTCGGTGGTCATACGGTCGAGCAGCCCTGCAATCCTGCGCACCGGACGCACGATCCTCGAGGTGATCATGACGGCGAAGACCGCCCCGAGCAGGGTCGCCCCGAGCGCGATCAATAGGTTGATCCTCGCCCTTGCGGCCGCGTTCTCCGCGATCGCAGCGGTCATCGACGTCATCAGCCGACTGGCTTCGACAAGATTTGCCTCGACCAGCGGCGTGATACGTCCGGCGGCAACGTCCATGGCGCCCTCGAGCCCCTCGATCCGGCGATCCTGCTCGACCAGTGCGTGAAAATCGCGCCCGTAGGCCGCGAGACGCTCGGTCAACGCCTCTCGCGCGGATTCGGCGATCGAAGCCTGTGCAACGCGCTCGGCAGTGTGGGTCAGGATCTCGTCCACCATCGCGACATAGGTCGCGTCGCCGCGCAGCAGATAGTCCTTCTCGCGCCGCCGCAGCTGGAGAATCGCGACCTCGAGGCCCGCCTCGTGCTCGACCGATCCGGCCAACGATCCGGCCATCGCCTCCAGCTCATGCGCGGTCCGGCGAAACGCACCCTGCAGTCCGCTGTTCTCGTCGAGTCCGTTGATCCGCCATGCCTCGACGACCGCGTCGAAGCTTGTTCGATAATCGGCGATCAGCGTTCGGATTTCGGCTGCCGCGTGCTGCGAGGTCTCGTCGAGACGCGCGAGTCCGGCGGCCTCGGCATCCAAAGCAGCTGCTGCACGGGCCACCTCGGCAACCGCATCGAGGTTTCGTGTCGCAAGAAACTCGGACTGAGCCGCACGCATGGCGCCGAGACGCCGCTCGATGCCGAAGGCATAGGACTGACGTGCGCCGTAGAGCGCGTGAAGACGCTCGTAATCCGCGCTCAGACGCGCCAATGCGAGCTGATCGTGCACGATGACCCCGAGAAAGATCAGGATCACCAGACCGAATCCCAGCCCGATCTTCTCCCCGATACGCAATCTGCTCGCGAGCCTGCTCACCCTGCCTCCCGGGCCTGAAACGGCCTGTCGATCCCCCGTGTCTCAGCCTATCGGACGCCAGCTTACCGTAATCGACGACACCTGCCGACGGTTGCGCGAGCGACCGTGCCGATGAACACGATCGTCAACGCCCGTGCATGAAGCACGAAGCGATCAGCTGCCGTATCGAGGTTGATGGACATCGGCCGGAATGCGACGCTTGGGCCATCCAGCGGAGCGCCAATGCGACTCGACCCCGGAGGAGCAACGAAACAGCCCATGTCGGACCCGAGTCACGCCAAGCGCAAAGGCTTTCTCAGACACTTTCGCGGTCTGGTCCGCGAGGCCGACCCGTGCGCCGACCTCGACCTTCGCGGCTCGCTGCGTTTGGGCAAGTCAACGGTGAGGCTCCCGCCTCCCGCGCTGCCCCTGCAGATCCTCCTCGGCGGCGAACAGGGTTATCGGCTCCATCTCTATCCGGAGCCGGTGCTCGATGCAGAAGGACGCTTCGAGCACCGCGGCAGCTATCTGCTCGTCGATCCCATGACCTATTTCTCCGACATCAGCGGATTCGTCCGACTCAGCGAGGGCGAGACCCTAACCCTGGGACGCGACGACCCGACGCAGCGACTGCTGCTGCGCTACCCGCGCACTGTTGAGCCGCGGCATCTTCGGCTCAAGCTCTCGGCCGACGGGCTGGCCATCAAGAACAAGTCCACGGCGGCGGGCGTCTGCATCGCCCCACTTGCCGCGACCGATCTCATGGAGCGCATGTCGCGGTGGCGCCGCCTTGCGCTCGCGCGCCTGGCTCGGGTGCTCGGCGGACCGATCGAACCCTTGGCCCGCGCGCCCGCGCTGGAGCTGATCGAGCAGATCATTGCGCTGATGGATCAGGAGCCCTATCGCGCGCTCAATCATCTCGGCCAACCCGGCGGTCTCTTGATCCTTCCCGATCGCGCGACTCCCATCTTCGTCGGCGATCTGCGCGCCCGGATCGACAACCTGCTCGTCATCCTGACGCAGAACGCCTTTCTTCAGGCACTCGAAGAGGGCAGCGCGATCCTGATCATCCTGGGCAGTGCCGTGCATCCGGATCGACCCGAGCAAGCCGCCGAGATGGACAGCTCCATCCTGATGATGGATCTGGTCTTTCGACTCAAGCTGCGGTTTCCCGAGCGGGTCTTCTATCTGCGGGGCCATCACGACAGCTTCTCAGAAGCCATCAGTTATGCCGGGTTGCCGCAGGGTTCGCTGTGGGAGGATGCGCTTCACCAGACACGCGGCCCGCACTATCGGGACGCAATGCGGCGATTCTATGCCCGCCTGCCCTTGGTGGCCGTCACCTCGCGCTATCTCGCCGCGCACGCCGCACCTCCGATCGAGGCCGATGGATGGCAGACGCTCGTGGATATCGACCGGCATCCGGAGCTGGCCGACCGCCTCGCTCGGGTCCGGCATCCCTCGGAACATGCCCCGAACGGCGCCTACGGCCGACGCGAGGTGAGCCGGATGTTCCGACGCCTCGGTCTGGCGGAGAGCGCCGTCTGCGTGCTCGGCGGTCGCCCGGCGTCTGCGGCCGGGCAGCGCGCGCGAGACACCGAGGAGATCGGGCAGCATCGGCGGGTTTTCAGCGCCGATCCGCACTGGGTCGGCACCCTCACCCGCGCCCACAAGCGGTTGCTGCCGCTGTGCTATCCAGCCGAGCCGCTGCTGGAGGTGTACAACCGGCTCGTGTGCACCGCAGGTGGCGGAATCAGCCCGAGTCGAGCGCTCGCAAGCCCCGGTGAGCCAACCTGGCCCACGCCGACGGACGCTCCCGACGAGGTGCCGCGATGACCGCCGAGCTCACCGAGGCGATAACGCCGGCGATCCACTGGTGGGCGATGGCGATGAGCCTGTTCGGCGGTCTTGCACTCTTTCTCTACGGCATGGACCAGATGGCCGAGGCGCTCAAGGCGGTCGCCGGAGAGCGGATGAAGGACATCCTGGCCAAGCTGACCGCCAACCGCGTCATGGGCGCCCTGACCGGGGCCTTCGTCACGGCCGTCATCAACTCCTCGTCCGTGACGACGGTCCTGGTGGTGGGCTTCATCAGCGCCGGACTCATGACCCTGAGTCAATCCGTGGGCGTCATCATGGGCGCCAACATCGGCTCCACCGTCACCGCGCAGCTGATCGCCTTTCAGATCACCGAGGCGGCCCTGTTGATGATCGGTATCGGCTTCCTGATGCAGTTCGCATCCACACAGGAGGCGATTCGCCAATACGGCGGAATCCTCATGGGTCTGGGCCTGGTGTTCTTCGGCATGAGCATCATGAGCGATGCAATGGGGCCGTTGCGGACCTACGAGCCCTTCCTGGACTTTGTCCGGAGGCTCGAAAATCCGGTAATCGGCATCCTCGTTGCCGCCGTCTTCACCGGGCTGATTCAATCCTCCGCCGCCACCATGGGCATCGCGATCGTCATGGCGAGCCAAGGTCTGATCAATCTCCCCACCGGGATCGCGCTTGCCCTCGGGGCCAATATCGGGACCTGCGTCACCGCCCTGCTCGCGGCCATCGGCAAACCGCGCGATGCGCTGCGCGCCGCCTTGGTGCACGTCATCTTCAACGTCTGCGGCGTCTTGATCTGGGTCGGGTTCATCGGACAACTTTCGGCCTTTACGCAGCTGATTTCGCCGGCCCACCCTGACCTGTCGGGAACCGCGCGACTCGCCGCCGAGGTCCCCCGGCAGATCGCCAACGCGCATACCCTATTCAATATCGCCAATACGCTCCTCTTTATCGGCCTGACCACGCAGTTCGCGCGGCTCGTACAGTGGCTGGTTCCGGACAAACCCCCGGGCGCAGAGGCGCTCGTGGTGCGCGCAAAGTACCTGGACGAGGAGTTGATCTCCACGCCGTCGTTGGCGCTCGATCGCGTGCGCCTCGAGGTCCTGCATATGGGCGAGCTCGTTGACAAGATGATGTCGCGCATCATGCCGGCCATCCTCGGCGGCAATCGCCGCACGCTGCGCGAGATCGAGCTGATGGACAACGACGTCGACACCCTGCACGCCCAGATCATCACCTATTTGGGCAAGATCAGTCGTCTGTCGCTCACCGAGAAGCAGACCGCGACCCTCATGCACCTCATGGCGGCGGTGAACGACTTGGAGAACATCGGCGACGTCGTCGAAACCAACCTGATCGTGCTCGGCCGCGAGCGCATCGACGCCGGCGTCTCCATCAGCGTGCCGACCCGCCAGGTCCTCATGGGCTTTCACCAAGTCGTGACGCGCTCGGTCGCCGCCGCAGTCCAGGCCGTTGCGCA
Organism: Thiocapsa sp.; assembly: GCF_011390875.1. GTDB lineage: Bacteria > Pseudomonadota > Gammaproteobacteria > Chromatiales > Chromatiaceae > Thiocapsa. The sequence goes on along the minus strand of NZ_JAABRP010000001.1, from coordinate 13,282 downwards.
GAACAACGAAATGGCTGCGCGAACCGTGACATCCATGAAGCAAGAGATCCAACATATCGCCGACTCGGCGGCCATTCATCAAGCACAACGCCTCGTCGCGGAAGAGCCGAATCGGATCCCCGCCTACACGATCGAGATCGACATCATCGAGAAGCTCAAGCGGATCTACTATTTTGCCAAGCGGATGGCAAAGACGGTCGAGACGGACGAGGAGGATGGCGCGTCTTGACGGTGGGGGATGCCGGCGGAAACGGGAAGTGCTCGAACGACGACATCCCGTGGTCTTCCGTCCACTGAAGAACAACGATCTGATTCCTGGCGCAGTCGGCGCCCTGCAGTTCGACGCCGCCGCTTTTCGGCTGCGAGAGGAATACGGCGTTGAAGCCACCTTCGAGCCGGCCAGCGTCATAACCGCGCGCTGGATCGGCTGCGACGACGCCAAGCTGATCGACCGCGCAGCCGCTGTCCGCCCGCGAGGGGTCTTCCCCTCCCCCGCCGAAGCAGGTTTCGGCATTCCTCGGCCATTTGTCCGCAGCTGACGAAGATCGCTTCGGCCGACGTTTCCCCCGCCGGTGTCCCGCATTTGCAACATCGCGTCATTTCCATTTTACGATCAGTTGGTTACGAAACATCTGCGGAAACGAAGGCGGTCCGTGCAGATCGGCCCATCGATTGCGTTGGTAGTGGCGGCTAGCCGTTCTCCGGCGCGGACCAATCGCAACCGTCGTGACGCGACCGGCAGGCCAAGGCGCGCCGACATCTCTCACGACCACATCGACCTGGAGGAAACCGGAATGTACCAGCCAGAAAGCGCGTTCGAATTCGACTCCGAGGCAAGTGATTACGAGTACGAAGACGAGACCTTCGAGTTCGAGGAGAGTGAATGGGAAGCCGAAGGCGGGGACGTCTTCAGTGAGGACGAGTTGATGCAGCTCACCGCGGAGCTAATGGGTATCGATAGCGAAGAAGAGCTGGATTACTTCCTCGGCAGCCTGGTCAAGCGTGCCGCGAAGGCGGTCGGCAAGGTTGCGCGCTCCCCCGTCGGCAAAGCCATCGGCGGCGTGCTGAAGTCGGCAGCGAAGAAGGCGTTGCCCATCGCCGGCGGTGCCCTGGGCGCCTGGGTGGGCGGGCCGCTCGGGGCCAAGATCGGCAGCGGCGTCGCCAGCGCGGCAGGTAAGGCCCTCGGGCTCGAGGCGGAGATGCTCGACCAAGAGGAAATGGAGTTCGAAGGCGCGAAGCAGTTCGTCAAGTTCGCCGGCAGCACCACGAAGAAGGCCCTCACCGCACCGGCCAGCGCGGATCCCAAGGTGGCCGCGCAGAACGCGGCGGTCAAGGCCGCCAAGGCACTCGCGCCGGGGTTGCTGACGGGTTCGCGGGGCAGTCCCGCGATGCGACGCGGTGCGCCGAGCGCGATGGCCGGACGCTGGGTCCGCCGCGGTCGCAACATCCTGCTGTTGAACGCCTGAGCGCTCGGAGCCCCCCATGCACGACATCGACCGCAACTACCTGGAATACACGCCGGACATCGGCGAGTCCGAAGAGGAGCTCGACTTCGCCGAATCGGAATGGTCCGAGGAGTCCGACGAGACCTTCGACGAGGCGCAGTTGATGGAACTGGCTGCGGAATTCCTGGAGGTCAGGGACGAGGAGGAACTCGACTACTTCCTCGGTAACCTTCTCGGCAAGGCCGCAAAAGCGGTCGGCTCGGCGATCAAGTCGCCGGTTGGGCAGGCCCTCGGCGGCATCCTCAAGGACGCGGCAAAGAAGGCTCTGCCGGTGATCGGCAGTGCCGTCGGGGGACATTTCGGCGGCACCAGCGGCGCCAAGCTTGGCGGCCGCCTCGCCGCCCGGGGCGGGAGCGCCTTCGGGCTGGAGACCGAGGGCTTGAGCGATGAAGACGAGGCCTTCGAGATCGCCAAGCAGTATGTTCGCTTCGCCGCCGACGCCGCCAAGAACGCCGCCAAGGCACCGCCCGGCGATCCCCGGGCCGTAGCCCGAATGGCCGCCAAGAAGGCGGCACGGCGCCTGGCACCTGGCCTGCTGAAAGGCCCGGCGTTGGAGGGCCGAGGCAAGGCCGCAAGCCCGACATCAGGCCCCGCCGGAGGTCGCACCGGACGCTGGGTGCGGCGCGGCAACCGCATCATCCTCTACGGGGTCTAGGCGGCCATGGCAATTCCGGCTTACGCATCCTGGATGCTCGCGCAGGAGGCCCGCGCGCTGCTGACGCGCCTGGCGCGGGTCAAGCCCTTCGCCATGCAGGAGCCCATGCTGCCGGCCGCCAGCCTCCTGCCCGAGACCCAGACCGCGATCGAACTGGTGCTGGCAAAGGGCCGCCGCGAGTTGCGTTCCCGCACCGAGGTCTATTTGCGCTGGCTACGCAGCCCGGCGGCCCTGGCGGCCGATGCCGAAGAGGCCCATCGCCGGTTCGTCTTTCTGCGGCTGCGATTCAACGCCGTATTGAATAAGTTTGATCTGTTCAACGACGTGATCACCCAGCGCAGCGAGAACGAGATCGGGGTCTGGCTCTCGGGCCTGGACGTGGTCTCCGCCGATGCCCTTGCGCTGCCTGGCGGTTATTACCGGGCGCCGCCGGTGATCTGCTATCTGGATCGCGGCATGGGCGCAGCCATTCGACGCGCCCGCACCCGGCTACCGGGTGGCGCGGAGAATCCCGTGGCGGTCATTCGGGTGCCGCGCGAGCGGATGATCGGTCACGGCATCGCCTCATCGTTGATCCACGAGGTCGGCCACCAGGCGGCAGCACTGCTGGACCTGGTCAACTCGCTACGCCCGCTCCTGCAGGGATTGCAGGCCGCGGCCGGGCCCACACGCGTGGCCTGGCAATTCTGGGAGCGTTGGATCTCGGAGATCGTGGCCGACTTTTGGTCCGTGGCCCGGGTGGGAATCGCGTCGACCTTAGGGCTGGTGGGGGTGGTGGGACTCCCGCGGCCCTTCGTGTTCCGGATCAATGGCAATGACCCCCATCCGCCGCCTTGGATCAGGGTGAAGGTGAGCTGCGCCATCGGCCGGGCGCTTTATCCCCATCCGCAATGGGACCGGGTCGAAGCGCTTTGGAATGCCTATTACCCGCTGACCGGCCTGGACCCGGCCCAACGCGGGCTTCTCGTCCGGCTGCAAGACCATGTGCCGGGCTTCGTCGCACTGCTGATCAATCACCGGCCGCGCTGCCTGCACGGGCGCTCGCTGATCGAGGTCCTGGATATCGAAAAGCGCCAGCCCGCGCGGCTGCAGAGCTTGTTCATGCACTGGCGCAGGCATCCGGCACGGATGTATCGGGCGCCGCCATCCCTGGTCTTCGCGGTGCTCGGACAGGCCCGCCATGACGGCCGACTCAGCCCCGAGGACGAGAGCCGCTTGATCGGCAAGCTGCTCAACCACTGGGCCCTGCGCAGCACGCTGGATGTCGCCGCGGTCTGCGCGCGGCGTTCATTCCAGGCATCGCCACCACAACCACTAACCAGCATCCGCTCACGAGGACATCATGGTTGACCATCAATCTTCCACAATGACATCGGATCGCACGCGGCCGGGCCGCATCGTCGTCTCGGTTCGCGACGGCGACACGCCCGCGTTCAATGTTCCGGTCGGCGTCTATCAAGGTAAGCAAGACTGTGTATGCACCGACGGCCTCGAAAACGGCTCCGCGCTCGATGCCGGTCAATGGACGCCCGTGGCGACGGGGACGACTGGCGACGATGGCCGAATCCAGTTCGACCGGGTCCCGGCCGCAGCCTACCTGATCCTCGCCAATGTCCCCTCCCGGACCAATCGCACGTGCGTGCGCGTGGAACCGGGCTGCACCGCGGACGCCTGTATCGATCTCGGACTCCATGTCGAGTACTGCATTCGCGTGCTGACGACCGATTGCAAGGAGCGCGACTGTGGCCGTCCGCGCGTCAACGACCGGGTCCAGATTACGGCGGACTTCGCCGAACGCACCGACGCCGGGTTCGCCATCCGTGTTCTCGATCGGAACTTCCGCACCCAGCCCGATCGCCCGACCGTCTCGGAAGGGGTACTGCGCCGAGCCGGCCTCCAGGAACTGGTCATGGAGTTCCTGCTGCCGTTCCACGATGTTGCCGAGGAGCTGGGATTGGACCCGATGCAGCCGTCCTCCGCTGTCGTCACCGGAGCGCCGACGGCGTTTGAGGCGTCGGCGCCGGCCGATTCGCCAGCAGTGTCTCGGGCCGGGGGTCCAAGCGGTCCGGGCCGCCTGAGGTCGAACATGACGATAGATGCCGATGAAGAGGCCACCCTGCCGCTGTCCGGAAAGTTGACGGTCTCCCACCAGCGCAGGATCGCCGAGCCCGACGGCACGATGAGCTTCTTTGTCCGGCTCCTGGATGCCAGCCGATCCATCGAGTTCGGCCGCTACGCGGACTTCATCGATAGCGTATTCGAATGCACGGTGCCCGCCAATCAACCGAACGGCCTCACGGACGAGTGTCGCGCAAACGCGATCGGCAACAAGTTCACCCGACTGACAAAGGAACTCACCGACCACGGTGTCGGCGCCTATGAGCTCCTGAAGACCGCCACCGAGTCGTTCCTGTTGTTCCGCTGCTGTGCGCAGTCCATCAGCCGATCCAATGATTGGCCACTGGGTTACCAAACGAATCCCCAGCTTGGCGATTACAAGGCCTATTCCTCGGATGATTGGCGGACGTATTTCGAAGACTATCTCAAGGATCAGCTCGGGACCCCGAAGCTCCCCTATATTCAGCGCGTGATCGCCACCGCATTTCCGCAGTACGGGATTACCGAGAAGCTATTGGACCAGCGCTTTTGCGCCGATGTTCTGCTGCGCTCGCGAGTCGAGAATCCCTGCTTCATGGAGCTGATCTGGAACTATTGGCACGAAGAAGCCATGTTGGTGCAGTCCATGAATGCGGTGAGCCGGCGCTTCCAGAACCTGCACTCCCCCGGTCGGCGCGATCCCCTCGCGCACATGGAGATCGACCCGCTGCGGCCGCTGAACAACATCCTGTGGGGTTATGTGGAGGACGAGCGCGGGCGCCTGTCCATCAAGCGCCGCGGGTACGAGTACCAGCATCAGTATGGGCTCAACCTCTACGGGAAGGCAGTGGCGGACCTACGACCAGCAGACAACCGGTCCAAATTCATCGAAGCCTTCCATAATCTGCTCAACCGCTGCGCGGATTACTACCGGTCCAAGCAGGACACCACGGTGGACCCCGACGGCTATCCGATCCTGCATGCGATTCAGGAGCTCAATCTGATCTTGGCCCAGGGCGCCCACAATCAGTTCGGCGACCTAGCCTGGACCTCCCGCGTCGAGATGCTCATGCAGGAATGGATCATGGCCAGGCCGGAGATGCGTGACTTCCTGCAAAGCCGGGCCATGGTCCCCTACAAGGAGCCCTGGATGCCCCAGGTGGACACCATGAAGACCCTGCAGGGTTGGTCTGATGTGGTGGTCACCCACTTCCGCGACCTCGGCGTATTCGGCGAGCAGATCCTGCTCACCATTCGCTGGTACAACTGGTACGACGTGACCAGCGAGGAGGAGGCGAAGGGCTGGGCGGACCTACTGCGGGCGCAGATCCAGACCTACATCCATGCCTATCGGGCGGTGACCGGCGTCGATCTCAGCAGCATGGATCGGGTTGACTACATCATGCCATCGGTGCATCTGCGCAAGCGTCTGGCGATGCAGCAACGAGCGCGCTGAGCGGCCTGCCCGGTGGCCGACTTCACCTCCGCGCTCTACCTGGGGCTGCAGCACCCGAGCGGGGCTCTGCGGCCATGGGAGCGTCTCAGCCAGGGCCGGCCGGCGGCCCTGGAAGAACCACCCGGTGCCGCAGCGGTGGCGGCAGAACTCGCCGGGTTGCAGGGCTGTGCGGCGGCGGTGCTGCTGCCGTCCACGCTGCATCTGTTCCTCGACCTGGGGGAGTTGCTGGCAGAGGGGCTCCGGGCCATCTATTGCGATGCCGGTAGCTATCCGATCGCCCGCTGGGGTGCCGAACGCGCGGCCTTGAGGGGCATTCCGCTGCATACCTTTGCGCACCACAACGCCGACGCCCTGCGCCAAGTGTTGGAGCGGACATCGGCCTCGAAGCGCTCCCCGGTGGTGGTGACGGATGGGTTGTGCACGGTCTGCGGGCGCAGCGCCCCGTTGGCCGACTATCTTGCCTTGGTAAGACATTACGGCGGGCTGCTGGTCATCGACGACACCCAGGCCTTGGGCGTTCTCGGCACCACCCCGGGTCCGGGGGCACCCTATGGTCACGGCGGGGGAGGCTCGGCACGGTTGGCGGCTCTGACCGGGTCGGACCTGCTGTTGGGGTCCTCCCTGGCCAAGGGCTTCGGCGTTCCGGTTGCAGTCTTGTCCGGTGGCGCGTCGCTGATCCGACGTTTTCGTGAGCACAGCCCCAGCCGCTTGCATTGCAGTCCTCCGTCGGCGGCCGTGATCCGTGCCGCCGGGCACGCGCTGGCCGTCAACGGCGAGGCCGGCGATGCCCTGCGGCTTCGGCTCGCACAGCGGGTCGCGCAGTTCCGACAGGGCCTCGACGCGCTCGGGCTTGCCGCCGACGGCGGACTCTTCCCGGTCCAGGTGCTTAAGCCCAGTCGAGGCATGGATGCCCTGCGGCTGCATCGCCTGTTGCGGCATCAGGGCATCCGCAGCGTGCCGATGCGTGGCCACGGCCGCGGGGAGCCTCGGCTCGGCTTTCTGATCACGGCGCGTCACGAGCCCGAGCAGATCGATGCGTGCCTGGCCGCGCTGGCGGCGGCGCTCGGTCCGACCAGGCGCCAACCAACGGAGAGGATGTCCCATCAACGACCGGACCAGTCTCCGGCCAAATCCCTGTGGAGGTAAGCCATGTCCGACGAATTCGGCTTCGAGGAATCCGCGTTCGAGAACGCGCCGGAGTTTGGCAGGGCAGAGGATGAGTTGGGCCGGCGCAACACCCGACCCACTCGGCGCCCGCGCCCGCGCCCGCGTCCGAGCCCGAGACCCCACGCCTCGGGCCGGCAACTCAGACCCGGCAGCGCTCGCCCGCGACCCGCTGCAAAGCCACCCCGGCGCGGTCCGGGCAGGTTGATCAACAGAGCGCCGCGGGTGCTGGTCACCGACCCGTATCCGATGCCGCCTGTCGGCTCGGAGCGCGTGCGCTGGGCGCAGGACTGCCTCAACCGGGCCCTCGGCCTGTCGCTTCCGCTGACTGGCCTGATGGCAGCCGAAACCCGGAGCGCGCTGCGCCGCTTTCAGGGGCAGCAGGCATTGCGGCCGAGTGGGATCTTGGGGCCGGATACGGAGCAGGCATTGAGGGTCGCCTGCGCCCAACGACCTCCGAATGCCGACGACGGAACCGAGCAGGAGCTGGGGCCGTTGACCGCCACGCTGAAATGGATCGACGAACCGCCCAATTCGGGGAACGCAAAGCTCTTCAGCGTCGATGAAGCGGCAAAGCAGAAGGGGGGCGGGGTCTATATCCTGATGGGAAAGCAACGGGGTGGCAGGCGCTCAATCCTAAAGGTCGGAAGGACCCACGCATTTGCAAAACGCTTCGGTAAAGATTCGGTATACCGACCTCGCACTCTACCCAAGCCGCCTAGAAGCAGAGAACGCGTCAGCGACGAGTTTGAGGACCTTCGCGTCTATCTCGCTCGCATTACCAGGTACCTGTTCAAAGACATCCAGATCGAGAAGGCCATATCGCGCCTGCTGCGGCGAGCGAATCTGAAATTGCCGGCGGACCAACTGAAATTCGTCCCCACACCGGTGCTGGGAAACGTCCGGATCAAGAACATCCTGCCTCGCCAGTTGCTCGATCGTGTGCGTATGCATGCGCAGACCGCGCCCGCTGTCGGCAGTGATGCCACACTCACTCTCACCAAAACGGCCTATCCCCAATGGGAGACCTTGCCGGCTTCGGAGCTCTCGAGTTGGAGCGAGGTCAGTCGACCCCACGCGCCGGGATGCCATTGCCCAAAATGCCGTGTTGCAGCTGCGGGCATACATAACTTGTCGGGGTTCGGCGAGACGATGGGCATGCCGGCGCCAACCGGACGCTGGCTGCGCCGCGGCAACGCCATTGCGGTGCTTGGGCTCTGAGCACCCGACGATGATCATCGACTCCCACTGCCACGCCGGTGCCGGCTTCGGCCTGCGGGACCCATGGACGGGGCAGCCGCTATTCGAGCGTTATCTGCGACGCGCCAGTGCCGCCGGCATCACCCACAGCGCGCTGTTCGCAAACTTCAACGACGACTATGCGCAGGCGAATCGGGCCGTTGCGCGCCTGGTCGCCAGTAACCGACGGCGCTTCTTCGGGCTGGCCTATATCCACACCGAGCGCGATCGCGGCCGCGTCTTTGACATGATCCGCATCGCGGTGGAGTGCTATGGATTCGTCGGCATAAAGGTGCATCGGCACGACGCCCGCATCAGTCGAGAGCTGTGCGAGGCGGCGCGCGCCTTCGCGTTGCCGGTACTCTACGACGTCGAGACCGAGCTTGGGGTCCTCGACACCTTGACGCGGGACTTTCCCGACCTGCCGTTCATCGTCCCCCATCTCTCCAGCTTCGCCGAGAACTGGCGTTCTCAAACCGCCTTTCTGGATCGGCTCCAGGCCCACGACAACCTGTACACCGACAGCTCGGGGGTACGCTTCTTCGATCTGCTGGCGCGGGTCGTGGAGCATTGCGGGCCGCGCAAGCTCTTGTTCGGCAGCGATGGCCCCTGGCTCCACCCCGGCGTCGAGCTGACCAAGATCAAGGCGCTGGGGCTGTCGCCGGCGGATGAGGCCCTGGTTCTGGGCGGCAACTTCCTGCGCCTCATCGGGGCTGGGTTCGAGCGGTTCGCGGCGGCCTGATGTCCTCATCACGGCTCTTGCCGCCGCGCCGCGCGCCGCATCTGCAGCGTGCGGTCGGTGACGCCGAGGCGTTGGGCCGCTTGCTGCAGGTTGCCGTCGGCCTCGGCGACGGCGAGACGAATGGCGGTCTCCTCCGCCGAGCGGCTGATGCCCTTGAGCCCGACGCCCTGCATCAAGGCGCGGCGGATGGACAGCTCGAACACCCCCTCATACCACAGCGCCTCGTCCGCGCACCACGCGAGTCTGTCCTCGGACGGGATGCAGCCGACGGTGATGGGGCCCTTTCCCGGATAGCGACAGAGCAGCCCGGCGACCAGCTGACGCAGGTCGCGGACGTTTCCGGGATAGTCGCGGCCGAGCAGATACTCCTGCACGCTGGGATCGAGCTCCGGGGGTTCTCCGCCGGGCCGCTGGATACGCAGAAAGTGCCGGACCAGCGGCAGAATATCTTCCGGTCGCTCTCGCAACGGCGGCAGCCGGCAGACGAAGCTGGCTAAGCGAAAATACAGGTCGGCGCGGAATTCACCCCGTTGCACATGGTCCCAGAGGTCACGATTGGTCGCCGAGACCAGGCGAAAAGCGGTGTGCTGCCAGGCATTGCCGCCGACGCGCTTGAAGGTCTGCTCCTGAATCACGCGCAGCAACTGGCTTTGCAGTTGCAGCGGCAGCTCGCCGACCTCGTCAAGAAACAGGGTGCCGTGGTCGGCCTGGGCGAAAGCGCCGTCGCGCGCGGCCACGGCGCCGGTGAAGGCACCGCGCTCATGACCGAAGAATTCGCTGCCGGAGAGCTCCGGCACGATGGTGCTGCAATCCAAGACCACAAGGTCTCGCTTGCCTTGGTGCGCATCCAGGGCGTGGATCAGTCGCGCCACGCCCTCCTTGCCGGTGCCGCTCTCGCCCAGGATCAACACCGAGGCATCGGTGAAATACGCGACCTCCACGACCTGACGCAGCACCCTGCGCCAAGCGGGGCTCGCGCCCACCAGCTGCGCCTCCACCTCCGGCGAGGCGAGCAGGCCGTCGATCGCTTCCCAGCGCGCCAGCCGTGCGAGGATCTCATCCACAGAGCGGGTGCATTCTCGGCAACTCAAGACATCCGCGGCACCGGACTGCATCAACCGCCGGGTCTGTTCCGACGAGAGCTTGGCGCAACAGCCGGCGAGCACTCGCTCCCGGCAGCCGCCGCTCGCGTCGCGCAACAGATCGCAGATTGCCTGATCGAACTCGCCGAACAGAACCACGCCGTAGTGGCCCTGTGCGTATGGGTCAAAACTCCGCACCTCGACGCCGCGCTCGGCGAGCGTGCGCTTGATGTCCTGCTCGGGCCCGTCCGGAGTCGGGCCGAAACAATGGACCCAGGTGCTGATAGCCACGATGACCTCGTCGACGTCATCTCTCGACCGGGTGGGGTCTAGTCTAGTCAACCTGAGATAACTCGCCGCGCATTTCTACGCGTTATTGCCGCAGACTACGTCGGGAAATTACCGGGCGTTGCCGGAACGGGACACGCACTCATGGTCAGGGCGTGTTGAGGTCCACTCGACTGCGGACCGCAGCCGGCGAACGAAACCTTGGCGGCCCTCCATGAGGTCGGCGCCACCGACAAACAGAGCATGCGCGAGCTCGAGCCTGAGTACTGTTTCCAGCAATATCTCGTGGGGTATCTCGCCCCCGACAAAATCAACCGGGACGCGACCACCCCATCAAGGCAGCGCAAGCCGCAACGCGGGCGGAGCCTGAGCCGGAACCGCTGCCGCATCCTGGAACTGCAACGAGGCCAACCGTGCATAGAGCCCGTCCTCGGCCATCAGCTCCTCATGGCGCCCGCTTGCGACGATCCGACCCTGATCCAGGACCAGGATGCGGTCGGCCGTGCGCACGGTCGCCAGCCGATGGGCGATGACAATACTGGTGCGGCCCTGCATCAGATGCTCCAATGCCTCCTGCACCAGCCGCTCGCTCTCGGCATCCAGGGCGCTGGTCGCCTCGTCAAGCAAAAGGAGGACGGGATTGCGCAGCACGGTGCGGGCGATGGCGATGCGCTGACGCTCCCCGCCCGAGAGCCTCACCCCGCGCTCGCCCAGAAAGGTATCGAAACCCTGCGGCAGACGGTCGAGAAACTCGGCCGCATGGGCGGCCTCGGCGGCGCGGCGCACATCCGCATCGCTCGCCTCGACGAGACCGTAACGGATGTTCTCCCACGCATTCGCGCCGAAAATGACGGGATCCTGCGGGACCAGCGACATGTGCCGGCGCAGTTCGGCGGGCGCCAGATCACGCAGATCCACGCCGTCGAACCGCACCGCACCGGCGACCGGATCGTAGAAGCGCAACAGCAGTTGAAAGAGGGTTGATTTGCCGGCGCCGGAGGGGCCGACCAGCGCCACGCGCTCGCCGGGCTCGATGACCAGATCGAGACGATCGAGCGCGGCGGTATCCGGGCGCGCCGGATAGACGAAGCGCACCGCATCGAATTCGACACGCCCGCGCGTCGGCTCCGGCAACGCCTTTGGCTCGGGCGGCGTGCGAATACTCGGCTCGGACTCCAATAGCTCCATCAGGCGCTCGCTCGCTCCGGCGCCGCGCAACAACTGGCCCATCAGCTCGCTCAGAGAGCCGACCGATCCCGCGACGACCACGGCGTAAAAGAGAAAGGCCGAGAGCTCGCCCCCGCTGATGGTGCCCGCCAGGACCTGCCGGCCGCCGACCCACAGCACGACCCCGATCGCGCCGAACGTCAGGAGGGTCGACACCGCGGCCAACAATGCGCTGGTTTGCGAGCGCCGCGCCGCGACCTCGAAGGCGGATTCCACCTGCGTGCCGTAGCGCTCGCGGTCGATCGGCTCGTGACAGCAGGCCTGCACCGTGCGAATCCCGTGGATCACCTCGTCGACATAGGCGCCGACATCGGCGATCCGGTCCTGGCTGTCGCGCGAGAGACGGCGCACCCGATGCCCCAAGAGCCAGGCCGGGAGGATGACGAAGGGCACCCCGAGCAGCACCAGGCCGGTCAGGGCGGGGCTGGTGATCGCGAGCATGACGATGCCGCCGATCATCAGGAGGCCGGTGCGCAGCACCATTGCCAGGGTCGAGCCGACGACGACCTGCAGCAAGGCGGTATCGCTGGTGAGCCGCGAGATCACCTCGCCGACCCGGGTCGTCTCGAAGAAGCCGACATCGAGCGACAACACCCGATCGAAGACGCTCTTGCGGATATCCGCGACCACCCGCTCGCCGATCCAATTGAGCAGATAGCTGCGCACCCCCACGGCGATGCCGGTCGCCAAGACGACGGTCAGAAACAGCATCAAAGCCTGATCCAACGCCTGGGTCGAGCCGCTGGTCAGGCCCGAATCCACCAGGGTGCGAATCACCTGACCAAAGGCGAGTACCGAGCCGGCCCCGACAAAAAGCGCCACCAGCGCCCCCGCGAGCTGCCAGCCGTAGGGCCGGGTGAAACCAAGCAGCCGCCGCAGCGCTCCAAGGTTACGCGTACCGGGACGGTCGTTCGAGGTGACGGCTTGCTCGCGCATAGGTCTGATCTCGTTGGGACAACAGCGGGGGATCTCCGCTCGATGTCGAAGGTTTCGGCACCCGAGCAGGTGCGACCGGAGCGTTCGGCTTGGCCTCGGCCACCGATTCCGACTAGGACCATCGGGTAGCCCTCTGCTAACCTCGGAGGAACCGAGTCGCGGTCTGCGACCGTGTCCGGGCAGGGAACGCCGACAACACAGCAGGAGTCGATTCCCCACCACCGAGGGAGCTCGAAGAGACGATGAAGACGATTCAACAACTGCTCGGCAATAAAGGCTCGCAGGTTTGGTCGATTGGCCCCGATGCAAGCGTCTACGACGCACTCGTGCTCATGGCCGAGAAGCAGATCGGCGCGCTCCTGGTCATGGAAGACAGCGGTATGATCGGTCTGATCTCGGAGCGCGACTACGCGCGCAGCGTCATCTTGAGGGGGCGTACATCCAAGGAAACGCTCGTGCGCGACGTCATGACCAAGCGCGTGGTCTGCACGCAACCGGACCAGAGCCTGGAAGAGGCCATGGCCCTGATGACGGACAAGCGCGTTCGCCATCTCCCGGTCATCGCCGACGGCAAGGTCATCGGCCTCATCTCGATCGGCGATCTGATCAAATCCATCATCTCGGAGCACAAGTTCATCATCGAGCAGCTCGAGCACTATATCAGCAGCGGCTGATATCCATGCCTGACAACCCAACACAAAACTCCGGCCGCACACCCCGGGTACGCCGACTTTAGTCGGCAACCAGGGGAGACCGACTTGGGGGAGGCGGACTTCAGTCCGCCGTGCAGGCGCGCTCGGGCGACTGAAGTCGCCCGTCCCCGGGAGCCGGATGAATCCGGCGTACCCATTGACTTGATGGATAGCCAAAGCTGCAATAGCGGGCATGAAG
>NZ_JAABRP010000260.1 GCF_011390875.1 Thiocapsa sp. | reverse complement strand
TTCGGTTGGTTTCTATTGTGCACAGATCCTGTTCGGACCACACACATTCGCTATGTGCACGAGGGCAAATGACATGTGGGATCGCCCTCGAAAAGCCTTCGGTGCCGTCCTCTGCGGCCGAACGCTGGATCATCATCCCAGATAAGCATCTTCCCATTCTTCGACATTGCCCACGGTTTGAGGTTGCGGTTCCACGATCCGGTCGGCAAACGCTCGATCAAGCGTCTTGATGAAACACTTGGTTTGGGGCGACAGAAACTTCCCGCGCCTCTGCACAATACCGTAGCTGCGCTTCGGG
>NZ_JAABRP010000259.1 GCF_011390875.1 Thiocapsa sp. | reverse complement strand
TTCGGGAAATACTGAGAGAGTGGGATTCTACTCAAGTTTTCGTCACCAGTCAGACAGACATCGGTCACGATCGAGATACCCAAGCCCAGCTCGACATATTTTTTGATGACCTCCCAGCCACCAGCCTCCAACGTGACCCGGTAGGCCAGGTTGTGTTGCTTGAACACCAGATCGACCATCCGCCAAGTGCTGAGATGCCGCGGCGGAAGGATCAGGCCGTAGGGGGCGATCTCCTCGAGGGTCACCGATTCCCGACCCGCCAGCGGATGATCCTTCGGTGTAATAAGCGTCGGCTGATAGGTGACGAATGGGCGGTAGGTTATGTCGTCCGGCACATCCAGCATCGACCCCACGGCTAGGTCGACCTCGTCCGCGCGCAGCATCGCCAACCCGTCGCGGCCGGTTACGTTGTGCATCTTCAGCTCGATCCCCGGATACTGGTCCACGAAGGCGCGTACCGGGTCGGGCAGGATGTAGAGGATGGTCGACTCGCCGGCGGCGACGTTCAACACGCCGCGATCGACACGACCGCACTGCGTCGCGAAGGCCTCGTGCAGCTTGTCCATACCCTCGACCAGAGGCTCGGCCATCTGGAACAGCAGATCGCCCTCGGGAGTCAGCTTGATCTTGGGACCCCGCCGCTCGAACAAGACAGTGCTGAACTCGCGCTCCAGCGCCTGAATCTGCAAAGACACGGTGGGTTGACTGAGAAAGATCTTCTCGGCTGCAGCGCTGACGCTGCCGGTGCGCGCCGCATGGCAAAAGGCCCGCAGTTGTTTGAGTCGATTCTGTTTATAGTGAATCTGGGATCCTGAGCCCATTGGGATTTCGATCTTCAAATGGTGGTAAAAACTATACTATCCCAGCATAGCCATTGAAAGAAGCAATTATTTCAACGCGACGATCTAACGTCTCGGGCTCGGCACAGTCACCATGGATCCGGCCTTCGAGTGCCTCGGATGCATCCCGGGCGTTGTCAGGCCAGGCTTAGCGAGCCGGCGTCGTGATTCTCGACAAGATGCAGCAACAGCGACGGGCGTCACCTAGAGGCCCAACGGGAACGTAGCGGGCGTGGCCCAGCTGTCGGACCACAACGAGCGAACGCGATTATCATGGCAGTCAATGCCTTGCATGTAGCGCGATGCGGTCAACGGCCGGAGGGCGAGAAAACGAACGAGGGTCATCATGCGATGGCATGAGGAGCGGCAGGCGGCACAGCCCACCTCGCGTTACACCCGATTTCGCCTTTGGAGTTAGAGGCGCCGATCGGGCAAAGGCGTCTCGGAACCGCTCAAGCCTCGTCGAGCTGATTGAGGATGTTGCGTGCCACGCGCCGTTGATCGGCATCGCCTTCCTCCAGAACCTCGTAGAGCACCGTGCGCGCCGCGAAGGTGCTGCCGAGCTCGCGGAGTCGGTTCGCCCGCCGAATCTTCTCCTCGACCGAGTTGATTACAGGTGCAATCTCGGGGGGCGTCGCTTGCGTCGCCGAAGCGGGGTTCAACTCGGCACGTCGAGGCGTCTCCGGGAGCTCGTCGGCCTCGATCAGATCCAGCTCGGCCTCCATCTCCGACTCGCTCAACGGCTGCCAGCGATCCGGGTCGTCGAAGTGCGGATCGAGATCGCGCCCGATCTCCCGCCCGGCAGCAGGCGTCCCGGGGCGGGGTGTCACTCGGCCCGAGGCCGAGCCACCGACCGGTCCATCCGGACCGGAACCCAAGGCCGACAACCCGCTACCCGATGCCTCGGGATCCGGGTCTTCGTCGGTCTCCGTCGCGCGTTTTCGCATCAGGATCTTCGAGAAGACAATCCCCAGCTCGAAGAGCAACCACATGGGCACGGCCAGCAAGGTCTGCGAGATGACATCCGGCGGCGTCAACAGCATGCCGATAACGAAGGCACCGACGATGACGTACGGGCGTTTCGAGGCAAGTGCGTCCGGCGTCGTGATCCCGGCCGCCACGACCAGGATCGTCGCAATCGGGATCTCGAAGGCGATTCCGAAGGCGAAGAAGAGGGCCAGCACGAAGTCCAGATAGGCGGAGATGTCCGTCATCATCGCCACACCCTCCGGCGTGGATGCCGACAGGAAGGCGAAGATCAACGGGAAGACAACGAAGTAGGCGAACGCGACCCCGACGTAAAACAGGATGATGCTTGAGATCAGCAGAGGCGTCGCCAGGCGTTTCTCGTGTTTGTAGAGCCCGGGGGCGACGAACCCCCAAAACTGGTAGAGCAAGAAAGGCATCGACAGGAACACCGCGGCGATCAGGGCCAGCTTGAAGGGTGTCAAGAAAGGCGCGGCCACCTGGGTGGCGATCATGGTGTTGCCATCCGGCAACTGCGCCATCAGGGGCGCTGCGACAAAGGTGTAGATCTCGTTGGCGAACGGGAAGAGTGCCAAGAACACCACGAAGATCGCAATCGACATGCGGATCAGACGATCGCGTAGCTCGATCAAATGGGAGACGAAAGGCTGTTCGGCACCCGGATCATCGGGCTGCTTCGCGGGGGACATGGGTGATGTTCTCGTCGCAGATTGGATGGCGGCTCGGCGAGCTAATCGGGCGAGCGATGCGTCGGCGTGCCCGACGAGCGTGGATCGGATCGCCGAATCGGCGCGGTCAGCTCGCGGAGGTGTCTCGCTCTGTCGGCCGGGTAGTCGCGGCCGACTCGTCGAGCGCGCCGGATGGCTCGCCTCGCGCCGGGGCACGCGTGGCCGCGGCGTCGGAGGCAGGCGAGGCGGTTCGTTTCGCCGGCTCTTCGAGAATGCTTTCGAGCGGGCGGCTGCGCGCCTGCTTGTCGAGAATCTCCTTGAGTTCGTCGGCCTTGAGCTCGCGCCGGATTTCGTCCTGGACCGATGACAGGGTGCGGCGTGCACGCCCCAGCCAAAGTCCGGCGATACGCGCGACCCTCGGCAGGCGCTCGGGCCCGATCACGACGAGGGCCACGACACCGATCACCACCATCTCCCAGAAACCCATGTCGAACATGGCAACCTCGCGTGACCGCCTCGCTCAGGGATACATCTTAGGCGGACTTGTCCGTCGGCTTCGCCGGTTCGCGTTTGGCCGCCTCGCCGTCGGCGACGCGCTTCTCGGCGGTCTGCTCGACCCGCTTTGCCTCGGCTTCTTCCTCGGCCTTCTCGCTGTCGGACATGGCGCTTCGGAAGCCCTTGATCGCGTTGCCCAGATCGGAGCCGATGCCCTTGAGTCGTTTAGTTCCGAACAACAGCAGCACGATGACCAGGATGATCAGAAGCTGCCAGATACTGATGCCACCAGCGCCCATGTTTTCCTCCGTACCGTCGTGTTGAGACGGTCGACTCGATTCAGTGGGAAGGCCGACGGTACACAAGTCCGACGGCTGGATTTCGGATGTCTTCCGTACTCTTGTCTCAGAGCAGCCGAAGCGACCGGATCATACCGCAATCCCTTGGAGGCGGTTAGTCCTCGGTGAGTCGAGGTCGGCCGGTTTTTATGAGTGTCAGGATCCCCGCCCGGCCTTCTCGTCCAGCCCCGAGAGGCCGAAACGCCGATCCAGCTCCGCCAGAACATCGCCGGGGCCGAGACCTTGCTGCGCTAGCAGGACCAGGGTGTGAAACCAGAGATCCGCGACCTCGTGCACGATCTTCTCGGGGGCTCCGTCCTTGGCCGCCATGACGGTTTCGGTCGCTTCCTCGCCGATCTTCTTGAGGATGGCGTCGAGCCCTTTGGAATAAAGGCCTGCAACATAGGAGCTTCCCGGATCCGCCCCTTTCCGCGCCTCCAAAACGTCGGACAACCGCTCGAGCAAGTCATTCATGGTCTATTCGTCCTTCCCGTAAATCGTTTGCGGATCCTTCAGGACAGGCGCGCTCTCGACCCAACGCCCCTGCGCATCGAGCTCGCGGAAGAAGCAGTTGTGACGCCCCGTGTGGCAGGCGATCCCGCCCTTCTGCTCGACCTCCAAGAGCACGACATCCGCATCGCAATCGAGCCGAATCGCATGCACCACCTGCTGATGACCCGACTCCTCGCCCTTGTGCCAGAGTCGCCCGCGCGAGCGCGACCAGTAGACGGCGTGTCCGGTGTCTCGCGTCAGCCGCAGCGACTCGGCATTCATCCAGGCCATCATCAAGATGATCCCGGTCCCGTGCTCCTGCGCGATCGCCGGCACCAGTCCCCGGGCATCCCATTGGATGGCGTCGAGCCAGTCGTCAGACATGTTCGATCTCCCCGCGACGGTACCAGTATCGACAACACGCGGCTCCGCCGGTGCGGAATTCACGCCGGCTCAACGCGGGCTCAAGCTGTCCGCAAGACGCTGCCCCTCGGCGAAGTCGAGCGTACCTTCATAGATGGCACGGCCCGTGATGGCCCCGATGATGCCGCAGTTTGCCACCTCGGCCAGCGCACGCACGTCGTCGATGACCGTGATGCCGCCGGAGGCGATCACCGGGGTGCGGATCGCCCCGGCCAACGCACGGGTAGCCTCGACGTTGGGCCCGTTCATCATGCCGTCGCGGCCGATATCGGTGTAGATGATGGCCGCGACCCCGGCGTCCTCGAAGCGCTTGGCGAGATCCTCGGCAAGATGCTCGGTGACCTTCGCCCAGCCCTCGATGGCGACCTGCCCGTCCTTCGCATCGAGTCCGACCATGATCTGCCCGGGAAAGGATCGACAGGCGCGCTCGACGAAGACCGGCTCCTTCACCGCCTGGGTCCCGATGATGCAGTAGGTCACCCCGGCGCTCAGATACGCTGCGATGGTAGCCTCGTCGCGGATGCCGCCGCCGACCTGGATCGGCAGCTCGGGAAATGCCTCGGCAATACCGCGGATGGCCTCGCCGTTGACCGGCATGCCGGCAAAGGCGCCGTTGAGATCGACTAAATGCAGTCGGCGCGCACCCTCTCCCACCCAGCGTGCAGCGGTGTCGACCGGGTCGTCGGAGAAGACCGTCGCCTCGTCCATCCGGCCTTGACGCAGGCGCACACAGCGGCCGTCCTTCAAATCGATCGCGGGAATCAGCAGCATGGATCGGTCACTCGCTGTCGGATATCGAATAGGCGCCCCCTGCCGAAAGATCGGGCAAGGACGACGAGGTGGGTCGAGCCTCAAAGCGCACCCTTGGTGGACGGGGTGATCCCGGCCATCCGTGGATCCGGCTCCACGGCCATGCGCAACGCACGCCCGAACGCCTTGAAGACGGTCTCGGCCTGGTGATGCGCGTTCGCGCCGCGCAGATTGTCGATGTGGAGCGTCATGGCCGCGTGGTTCACCAGACCTTGGAAGAACTCACGAAAGAGATCGACATCGAACCCGCCGATCATGGCGCGGGTAAAGTCGACGTTGAACTCCAGCCCGGGGCGACCGGACAGATCGACCACGACACGCGACAGGGCCTCGTCCAGCGGAACGTAGGCGTGACCATAACGACGCAGGCCCTTTTTGTCCCCGAACGCCTGCGCCAGCGCCTGACCGAGCGTGATGCCGATGTCCTCCACCGTGTGGTGGGCGTCGATATGCAGATCGCCCTCGGCCTGGATGTCGAGATCGATC
>NZ_JAABRP010000258.1 GCF_011390875.1 Thiocapsa sp. | reverse complement strand
CATGGGCCGAGCGTTGCGGACGGAATCCGTACGAACAGTCGCAGAAGTCCGCCTCGAAGATCGGTTCCACCACCAGCTTGAACGCCATCTGCACGATCCGATCCCGGACCGTGGGAATCCCCAACGGGCGCTCGCTGCCATCCGGCTTGGGTATCCAAACCCGACGCACGCCGTCCGCGCGATACGTCTTCTGTTCCAGTTCCTTGCGCAGTGTCGCCAAGTAGGCGTCTTTTCCGATTCCTGCCTCGATGGCCTTGAACGTGACACCGTCGATTCCCGGTGCCCCGCGATTGGCACGAACGCGCTCATAGGCATGACTCAGAATGTCCGCCCGAGAGAGCTTGTCGTACAAGGCATAGAAGCGGAACGCCGGCTCTTGCTTGGCCTTGGCGTAGAGCTTCCGCTGCAGCGTCCTGATCGATTCGGGAGTTGTTAGCGACATGGCCGCAATCTCCTGATCCTCCGCGCTTTGGTTGCATGCACAAAGTAGGGCTCCTTTCCTCGGGTCGGGTTATGTTGTCCCTGACCCTCGAACGGTACTATGAGCCCCTCCGACTCCCGTCACGGCCCGCATCGACTTCGGACTCGCCTTATACGACGCGGTAGGCGGTTCCGGGCCGCCACCGTCACGGGTCTCCCGCACTGGGACCGATCAACTTCCACCACATGCCACCCCTGCTACCCCGGAAGAACCGGCGAGACGCTCTCGTTGTCTGGTCCCGCCGACGGCGGCCTTCCCCTTCTGACCACAGGGTCGGCTTCTTCGATTAAGTGACGAGGCTACATCCAGGTTCGCTTGCGCTGCGGCCTGCGGTTTTGCACCCGCGAAACTCACGACCCTTGGTTACCCAAACGCCGCTCCGGGGCACTACAATGGTGTACGAGCAACTCCATCGGCTGGACTTCAACCAGCAAGTTAATCAGCCTGTTACGGCGTACGGTCAAGTCTTGAAATCACGCACTGCGAAGGGGCATCGGGGAGTGGCCGGCCTACTCAAAAACCCGATGCCTCTCTTTGAAGGGTGCCGGAAGGATGTTGCACGTCTAGCCTTTAGGAGGCGACGAGCACGGTCTGAATCCGGGAGAATGCGGCAGAATTGGGTCAAGACTTGATCCCGATGCCCGCACGATCAACGTCGGCATCGCGGATGCACCGCCCGCGTGGATCGGCGGGGGAGTCGTCGGCACGATCGAGCTTCTTGCGCGGAGCCTACGCACCGGAGGGATCATCCTCATCGGCGAGCCCTACTGGCGGCAGTTAGCGCCGACGGAAGAGGCTGCCAAGGGGTGTCTTGCCAACTCAATCTCCGACTTTCTCATGCTTCCGTGCTTCGGGGCAGGGTGGGTGGAGTGCATCGATGGCGATCTCGACATCCTGCTCGCGGCCTTGTTCGGCGACGGGAGCGCCGGGGAGACCATCGACGACGCTCTGGAACAAGCACTGGAGGGTAGGGCGGAACTCCTGCGGCAACTGCGAACGCAAGGAGAGGGGAGGGCGCACCGTACCCTGCATTGAAGGTTATCCCCAGATCCTGTGTGTAACCTTGTGCGGAAACCCGGGTGATGGACCCTAAGCCTGCGTAGCCGCAACGGATGTCCGTCACCGGTCAATTTTTGACCGCCACGAAGGACCGCAGTGTGCGACCCTGAAGGTACGAGGATCAGTACAGACCGCTCGCGACATCCCATCTGCTTTACGCCAGTCTGACCGACCACCTGACCGACGCGGTTCTTACAGACGGCGAGGTGCGGAAAAACCACCGTCCGGATGAGTGGCCCATCACGCGCTGTCTGCTACACCACTGGCGGATTCAGCCTTGCTACGCTGCCAGTGGTCATGGGTCCGGCGCGCGTACCGGTACCCATCCACCACGGTGAAGTACATCAACAAGGGTAGCGTCAGGCCCAACCCGACAACTACCGCCGCCTGGGCGACAGCGCCGAATGAAACATTCAGACCGAACAGGGAGAGCAATGCATTCAGCGGATAGTTCACGATCAAGTATGCCAAAGACCAGCTCAGCACCACGACCAGCGTCAACACGGCTACAACCAAAATCGTGCCCAGCAGCGACGCGAGAAGCAGGAAAACGGGCAATGTCAGGTTCACAACAGCAGATCTTGCCTTATCAACCAAAGAGACGGTTCGACTAGGCTCAGCAGTCCTCTGAGGGAGCCCAAGCCCGAGTGACAGATCCTCCTGGAACCGCGGGTGCCGGAAGTAGGCGGTGTGCGCCTTCGCCAAGTTGCCAAGATCGCGCAGACGGATGTTCTCGACGGGACCCCATGACTTAAATCGGCGCAGATAGCCCGACACCAAGTCAAGCGGCGAATGGTAGTTGCGCCAACGCAGTTGCTTGCCCTCAGCGAGCGCCTGATCGTGGCGCTGGATCTGCGGAATCGCGAGCTCGGGACGAAGCGAGCCCGACCAAATGAACAACACCTTTTCAAGAGGGGACCCCAGCGTATACAGGTGCGTGATGGGTACGGCTTGCCCGCCGGATGGCGCCGATGCACTGTAATAGCCCAAGCCCTGGTAGGCGATCACGGTGCCCAGACTGTGAGCGACGATCTGGATCTCGCTGCATCCATCTGCCGCTGCCTGCGCTGCGACATCCCGAAAACGGTCGATGATACGGTCCGCGGCATCGCGCAGCGGTGAGAGTGGCTTCACCCAGCCGGTGAAGGAATGCATGTAGTTCGAGACATCCGCAACCACCTGATCCATGACTTCGGCGTGCCAACGTTGCGGAAGCAACTCGTAGATCGGCGTGAAGACAAGCTGAACGAAGACCAGTTGCAGCGTGCGCGCGATCACTAGCCAACGCGGATACTCCTCCGTGGTGAGCCATCCGCACTTGGCATTCAACCAGGGATACCAGGACGTCTCTGCCAACCAGACCTTGTTGAAGGTCCCCGAGACTTGCTCGCCGGCCAGCAGATCAGCCCAGGCAACTTCATATACCCGGACCGTCTGCTCCACCGTATGCAGGGTCGCCCGAGTCAATCCCTGCTCAACCATCTCTCGAACGGTAAGCGCTTGCCCTGATTCTGTTTTAAGCTCAATAAGAGGGCATCGGTGGAGAATTCCTCCCACGCATTGACCGATCGTCTCACCCGACCGCTGAGAGCCGATACCGTGAACAACAATCAGTGCGATGTCTCTATCCACGGCTAGCCTCGCCAAAAGATGGCCACGGACGACGATGAGTCGTCATCCTGGTAGGTCGCTCCGGGGCTGGGATCGTCCAACATCACCGGAGACCGCCCCCGAGCAGCCACCTCAGGACCTCTGTGCGGCCGTAAGTCTTGGTTGTCCCGGGATCGACCTCTTGTCCCGGCATCGGTCTTGCGGTCACGTCGTGAACGACACCTGTTTCTCGATTTCCTCTTTCAACCGCGCCAACTGCGCACGCAGCTCGCGCATCTCGTAGTCTCCAACGTCGTTCTCCCTGCAATTCGGCGCGGGCAAATCGGCGATCGGTGTTGGTGGGGCGAGCGGATGACGGATCCTTATAGCCACCGACTGGATTCTCCGCAACCACAGCGCTTGGCCGGATCAGGCGGTCGTCAGGGCATTTTGTATAACACATCTTATGTCAAGTCACGTACTCAGGCATATCAAGCCCTGCGCCATGACCCGAATTGACATAAACCGATGAACCAGAGACGTCCGGCCGGGAGACGCCATCGCGCCCGAGCTCGCCCGGATGATGGTCGCACCCTCCGGACCACATCCCGCGTCATCGACCCGAAATCGACGTTTGAGGATTCAGCCGGAATGCGGTATGTGTGCGAGTCAGGCGGCAACCCGCCAAAAGGCCCAGCCGAATCACCTTCCGAGGAGAGCCGAGCATGCCGCGACGAGGCCGTCACCGTCCGTCCGTCGTCACCTGGCGCGAGTACCTCCGCCAAGTGTTCGATCATGAGGGGTTCCCGACGTTTCCCGATCTGAATCTGCTCGCCGAAGGCGATTCCTGGTTCACCATCAGCGGCCTACCCCCCTACAACCTCCTCTTCGAGCTTCGTTTCCGCAAGCACACCCGAATCGTCAACTGCGGCACGCCGGGCGACACCATCGTCAGCATGGCCAGCATTGGCCGAAGCCAGCAGCTGCGCGAGGCCCTCTCGCCGGGGATCAAGCGCTGGGATGCCATCCTCCTGAGCGGCGGCGGCAATGATTTGATCAACGCGGCCGGCAATATTGTCCTGCCCAAGAGAGACCGACCGACCAACCCCGGCAACCCCGCCGACTATTGCGACCCTGCCGCACTCGCTGCGCTCCTCGAAGACGTCCAAGACGGATATCGGCGCATCGCCGCCATGCGCGACGTCCCCGGTGGCCCGAGCCGCGGGGTGCCGATTCTCGCCCATACCTATGACTACGCCACGCCCCGCGACGCGCCGGCCATCTTCGGGAGCCTCGGTCCCTGGCTCCATCGGGCGTTCAACGATCGGGAGATTCCGCCTGGCGACCGGGTCGCACTCGCCGACTACCTGACCGATCGCTTGGCCAACGGACTCCTGGCGCTCACCGCCGGGACGCATCGAATCCTCGATCTGCACGTGGTGGACACCCGCGGTACCCTAACCCGAGCCGCGCTCGGGCACCGCGGCGACAGCCACGACTGGCAGAACGAGATCCACCCCAACGGCGGCGGCTACGAGAAGCTCGCCAAGCGCATCGAGCCGGTCCTCGAGGGGCTGCTGGGTCACTGACGCCGACGATAGGGCGGGCGTGACGCCGTGATGCGCTCCGGCGCCGACGGCTCTTGCCGTGCACACCCCGGGGAAGAGCGTGCCATCAAGCCAACCCGGCACCTACGCCGTGCTCTTGTCACCGAGCCATCAAGGACCCGTCACGATCGGACGACTCGGAGACCTGATGCTGGGCACCGATTGCTTCATCTACGTCGGCAGCGCGCTCGGCCCCGGCGGGATCGCCGCACGTTGCAGACATCACCGTCGGATCGCCACGCGCCCACACTGGCATTTGGACTATCTGCGACCCCATTGCGAGATCATCGGGTACTGGATCGCCTATGGCACCGAACGACGCGAGCACGCCTGGGCACAGGCTTTGGGCCGCCTCCCCGGAGCGCGCCGACCACTCCCCGGCTTCGGTTCGAGCGACTGCGATTGCCCGGCCCACCTCGTCGAGCTGGACGCCGCACCGCAGCCCGAGACCTTGATACGCGTCCTGGGACCAGGCACCGCGTGGATTCCCGATCTGTCATGATTCTACCGACGGGCCCCTACCCTCGGTGCGACCGATTGCCGCAGACACGGTAACCACCAACTGGATTAGTGCGTCATGACCAAAATCATCCTGCGAATCCCCGAGGGCACCGAATGGCCGGTCATCGGCCGAAACCCGAAGAACGGCGACCTGATCCTCCGGCCCGGCTTCCTGATCGAAGCAGCCGAGGCATCCGGTTGCACCTTGTACGACGACGGCACCAACCGACCACTCTTCACGGAAGACATGATCGCTACGCTGCTCCTGGAGTGGTACCGAGAACGTC
>NZ_JAABRP010000257.1 GCF_011390875.1 Thiocapsa sp. | reverse complement strand
TCTCTCGCCCGACCGCGATCAGGTCACCACCGGCGAGCAACACGACGCCGGCTCGATCCTCCTCCCGATGCCTGCCCTGCCCCTGCGCATTCCGCGCTCCGGTTCAGCCACCATTCAGGTTCGCCCAAGTAACCTTGCCCCAACCCCGGCACGAAAACCGCCATCACTACGACCGCACCACGCAACCGACACCCACCGACGGAGATCCGAGCCATGTCCCCAGACCACAGACTCCTCGGCGCCACGCTCCTGATCACGCTCGGCGCCACGACCGTCTTGGCCGACTCAACGCACCAAGGC
>NZ_JAABRP010000256.1 GCF_011390875.1 Thiocapsa sp. | reverse complement strand
CTGACCCTGCGCGACTGGCAGGCGGCGCTCGCCCATCCCGACCTGGTCGGCAACGGTGTCGGCGACACGCCGCTGGTCCTGGTCGGTTCGCGCCTGTATCTGCGTCGCTATTGGCGATACGAGCAGGCCGTGCGCGCCGGTATCGACGACCGTTCGGCGCGCTCGCAATCCCTTCAGGGTGCCCTGCCCATCGAGGCCATGCGCTCGCTGCTCGAGCGTCTCTTTCCGCCGGCCCGGACGCTCGGCCAAACGGCCGATTGGCAGAAGCTCGCCTGCGCGCTCGCCGCCCGCAGCGCCTTCAGCATCATCACCGGCGGTCCCGGTACAGGGAAGACCACGACCGTCGTCCGCCTCCTGGCCCTGCTGCAAGCCCTGGCGCTTGCCGAACCGCTGCCCGACCAGAGGTTAGCCGGGAGGCCACTGCGCCCCCTGCGCATCCGTCTCGCGGCACCCACCGGCAAGGCCGCGGCCCGTCTGAACGAATCCATCGCCGCCGCGGTCGCCAGCCTGCCGCTCGACGACCTTGCACAGGGCGAGGTCGTGCGCGCTGCGATCCCCATCACCGTGAGCACGCTCCACCGTCTACTCGGCAGCCGTCCAGACACCCGCCGGCTGCGCCACCATGCCGGCAACCCGCTGGCGCTCGATGTGCTGGTCATCGACGAGGCATCCATGGTCGATCTGGAGATGATGGCCGCCGTCCTCGACGCCCTGCCGGCGAACGCGCGTCTCGTCCTGCTCGGCGACAAGGACCAGCTCGCCTCGGTCGAGGCCGGCGCCGTGCTCGGGGAGCTGTGCGGTCGTGCCCGCGAAGGCCACTACACCCCGAACACCCGCGACTGGCTGGAGGGCGCGACCGGCGAGCACATCCCCGCGGACTTCGTCGATCCCGCCGGTACCTTGCTCGATCAGTCCGTCGTCATGCTGCGCCACAGTCACCGCTTCTCGGCCGACAGCGGTATCGGCCAGCTCGCCGAGGCGGTCAATGCGGGCGATCCGGCCAAGGTCCGCGACATCTGGACACGCGGTTACGCCGACCTCGCCTTGGTCGCGCTCCACAGCACCGAGGATGCGGCCTTCAGGTCACTGGTGATCGAGGGCGCGGCGACCCCGCCGGCCGATCCGCAACGCGGCGATGGATCGCGGCAAGCGCAGACCGATGCGCACCTGCCGCGACACGGCTACCGCCACTACCTCGACACCCTGCGGGAAGGCCAACCCGCCCGCGACGCCGACGCTTCCGCCTACGATGTCTGGGCCCGCGACGTTCTGCAGGCCCACGGCCGGTTTCAATGCCTCTGCGCCCTGCGGCGAGGACCCTGGGGCGTGGAGGGCCTGAACCAGCGCATCGCCGGCCTACTGCACGACGCGGAGCTCATCCCGGCCAGCAGTGGCTGGTACCTGGGGCGTCCCGTCCTGGTCACCCGCAATGACTACGGCCTGGGGCTCATGAACGGCGACATCGGCATCACCTTGACCCGACCCGCACCCGGCGAACGAGACTGGACGCTTCGCGTCGCCTTCCCCGCCGGCGACGGCCAAGACGGCATCAAGTGGATCCTCCCCAGCCGTCTCCAGGCGGTCGAGACCGTCTATGCGCTCACCGTTCACAAATCCCAAGGCTCCGAATTCAGACATGCCGCGCTGGTCCTTCCCGAGACCCTCAGCCCGATCCTCACACGCGAGCTGCTCTACACCGGCATCACCCGCGCGCGTGCCCACCTGACCTTGGTGCGGCCGGGCGGGGATCAGGTGCTGGAACAGGCGGTGCAGCGGCGGGTTTTGCGGGCGAGCGGGTTGATGGCCGAGGGATGATGGATGAAGGGTGAAGGGCCTCGTGACATCCGCTCCGCGGTGTCACGCATGCCCCTGGCGCTCCGCGCCACGTGCCGCTATGGCAGAAATTGTGAACAGCTCCGATCCGCACGGCAGACCTGTCGTCGCCATATGCGTGGCTGTTTGCCGCCTCGATCCGGGGCCATTCATCTAAACCGCGTCTCACCGAGATCGAGGATATCTCCTAAGCCAAACGCAACGTGAAAATGACGCATTGCGCTCTAGACGCGCTTTAGAATCATGGCCCTACGAGGAGGAGTCCATCATGAAAACGATCCGAGAAGCCGATTGGAAGGTTTTCAAACAGGTTCGAGAAACCGCCCTTCAACGCTTTTGTCAGCAGGTGCTCGACGACATCGACGCCGTCAGCCGCGACGCGGCACTGACCGCGCACGAGCGGTACCTCAAGGTCTACGAGCTCATCCATGCGCGCGACCGCAAGCTGGTCGCGGCCTTCGACGGACCTTCGCGATCGGACGCCGCTTTCCGATTGATGCTCATACGCACCCTCGGGCTTGTAAGCGAGGAGGATCTTGCCCGGTTCAGTCTCGAGCTTCAACAACTCAGCATTCCGCTGGAGTTGTGAGGGTCAGGTAGGCTCGGAAGCGTCCGGTTGGCCGTCGAGTCTGGGGGTCGAGTCTGGGTCGCCCCTTCAGGGCTTAAGACGGTTGGGTTCGTTATCCCGGGGCGTTGCCCCGGGATAACGTGGTGAGCCCCGTTGGGGCAGTTTGATGCGAGCGCCAACGTGCGCCCTGAGTCAGTCCGGTGTCGCCAATATCAAACATCATCGCCTGGCAAGCCTTCGGCCCCAAAGACGCGACCGGTGCGGGCCCCCGGGGTAGCACCTGTCAAAGATCGTCGCCTGGCAAGTCTCCAGCGCCAAAGGCACGATCGATGTCAGCCTAGGGCAACGCCCTGGGTTTGGAGCGATCAAGGGCATTTAGCCCTGAAAGGGCGACCTAATCTGGTGCGGGGTAGCCCCCGTCAATGATCATCGTCTGGCAAGCCTTCAGCGCCAGAGGCGCGACCGATGTCAGTCCGGGGCAACGCCCTGGGTATCTGAAAGGGCGACCTAATCGCCGGTATCCGCGATGTCGGAAATTCAGTCCGCATCCATCCTTCGATACGCATTCAATCCCACAGATACCGTTCATCGAATGCGATTCGATGCCGTTCCAGAAATTGCATGTATTCCTGCTGAAACGTTTTTTTGCTGTGGTGTTCGCGCTGGTTGGCGATGTATTCACGAACGGAATCGAGGTTGGATTCGGAAACGGCGAATGCCCCGTAACCGGCTTGCCAGGCAAAAGGCGAAAACTCCGGTCCCTGGGTTTTGATCCATTTGGACGACGCCTTCTTGACGTCTTCGACGGCTCGACTGATCGCCACGGTTCTGGATAAGTCGAAGAGCAGATGGGCATGGTCTTCGACGGAATTGATGAGCACGGGAGCGCAGCCGAGGTTCTTCAACACGGTGGCCATGTAGCCGTGCAACGCGACGCGAACGGCATCGGTGATGATCTGCTCGCGGTTCTTGGTGCTGAAGACGAGGTGGACATGAAGGCGGGCGAGGGATTGCGGCATGGTTTGGCCCGCCCTTTCAGGGCTTGGGTTGATCTGTTGTATTCCGACCCGGGGCGTTGCCCCGGGCTGGCGTCAATTACGCCGTTGGCGCTCGGGGCGAGCCGCTGCGTGAGGGATTCTGGCCGCTGCGGACCGCCGGACCGATACTCCGCACGCGGCATCACTCCGGAATCGATGCGTTCAGGATGTCTTGTGCGATGGCCTCCCCGCTGGACCACGCCGCCTCGACCCGTGGGCCGAGGCACCAGTCTCCGCCGGCGTAGAGGGTGGCGGATGCGTCGCGGGCGAAGGGGCGGCCAAAGGGCACGCGGACGCGGGCGTAGCGCCAGCGATGGGCGGCGGCGTATCGAACGGCGGTCGCATCCGTGCCGAGGCGGGCGCAAAGCATTGGCAGCATGCGCGCGACGAGGGCGTCGGGGGCCAGATCCAGATGTGCTGCGCTCCAGGCCGTACCCGCTTGTGCGACCCAGCAGACCGACGCGGATCGCCCCGGTTTGCTGCTGTCCTGCGCAATCCAGGCCAGCGGGTCGTCGGGGTCGGCGCGGGTGATGAAGGGCTGCAGGGCGTTGGGGTCGAAGGCGGCCATCAAGGTCACGCAGGGATCGAGGCGTACCGCGGCGACCTCTCGGGACATCGGATGCTCGGTTCCGAGGAGCTCGGACAGTTGCGGCGCGGGCACGGTGACGACAACGCGGTCGAAGACCTGCGCCTCGCCGGGCAGGGTCAGCGTCCAGCCGCGACCGGCTTCTCGCAGTGCCGTCACTTGGATGCCTTGGCGGATATCCAGGCCCCGGGCGAGATGTTTCGCCAGTGCGTTCATGCCGGGCGTGCCCACGAAATGCGGCCGGTCGTCTGTCCCTTCGGCCCCGTCGGTCCAGAGCGCTGCGGCCCCGGCGGTCCGAGCCTCTTTCAGCAGGGCATCGAAACCTGCAGATCGTGCCGTGACGTATTGCGCGCCGTGATCGAATTGCAGGCCTTCGGGCGTTCGCCGAGTAGCCAGTCGCCCGCCGATCCCCCGGCCTTTGTCGAAGACCACGGGCGCGTAGCCCGCATCGGCCAGGCGCCGAGCACATGAAAGGCCCGCCATGCCGGCGCCGATAACTGCGATGCGCTCTGTCTTTTCGATGATGCGACCTCCGTTGTCCGCGAGATCCGATGTGCTAAAAGAGTGTCTCGAGATCGATCGTCCGATGGACATCGGAGCCAAGCGGCAACGCGATTGCGTTCAGGTCGTCTGCAGTGCGGATCTCCGAGTACCCGTCCGCGGTCGGCTGCCGATAGATCGCAAGCCGGCGGCCTGCGAGATCCACGAGCCAGACCTCCGGGATCCCGGCACGCGAATAGCGGGGGAGCTTGACCTCGCGATCATAGGCCAGGCTGCTGTCGGCGACCTCGACCAACAAGAGCACGTCCGCCGGTCCCGGGTGACCGTTGCGATAATAGTCAGGGCGCGGGCGCAGCAAGGCGATGTCGGGCAGCGGCTCGCTGTGATCGTCGAGCCACACCGGATCCTGCACCGCGACGATCGCGTCTCGACCAACGGTTTCTTTCATGAGGTTCGCCAGGAACTTCACGGTCCCGGCGTGTGGATGTCCAATCGGCGGCATCTCGACAATCTCCCCGTCGATCAATTCGGTGCGCAGGTCCGGTCCGAGGATGCCGGTTTCGCCCATGCGATGGTAGTCCGTGACCGAGACGCGAAAGACGCGAGCAAGCGAGGATGCCCGGCGGGGTGCGGTTGCGCTCGTGATCATATCGGGACCTCGCGTCTTCGCATATCAAGGATGGCGACGTTGTGAACATAGCGGCCTGGAAAGACCGCTGCAAGGCGAGCCCGGACCTCCGCGGGGGCTTTCCGACGCATCAGGCGCTGCGCAGCCGCGTCACCTTGACCAGCGCCACCGCGGTCAGCGGGAGAACGAAGCCGATGATCAGGGCGGCGATCATCAAGTCCCCCAACTGGCTGTAATCCTCGGGCACACTCACCACGCCGCTGATCGGATCCTTGACCTCGCGGGTGACGATGAAGATCTCGTTGAGATATTTGGTGCCCAACTGGCTCGCCGAGAGCGCCAGATTGCTGAAGGAGGCCATGACGGCGAAGAAGGTGGCCTTGAGGTTATCCGGGGCCGAGTTGGCGATCCAGGCGAGCATGGGCACCATGGCGACCTGGCCCAAGGGCGACTCCAGTGCCGTGTCCACGATGGCGATGAAGCGGGCATCGACGATGCCGCCGGTCACGGCGGCCGTCCAGTGGTGCAGCCCGAAATACATGCCGACGATGGGCAGGTAGAAGAGGCTGGTGAGCAAGGTCAGGAAGACCACCACATGGGCAATGGAGTGCTCGGCCATGAAGCGTCGGAAGATGAAGAGCCCCGCGAGCGCCAGCGTGCTGCCGATCAGCGCGAGCACGGACAGGAACTGCTGGTCGAAGGCGAGCTCGTCGATCATCCACCAGGTCTGGCCGGCACCGGGTCCGGGCATGGCGCGGAAGACGAAGATGATGATGGCC
>NZ_JAABRP010000255.1 GCF_011390875.1 Thiocapsa sp. | reverse complement strand
GGTGCGGAGCAGCGCGCAGCGATCCGCGTCGCCAAGGAGTTGGGTTTGCCGGTGCTGCTGATCGATCGTGAGATCGGGGTTACCCTCAAACGCATCTCGGCCAATCTCGGCTGGTGGAAGCGCTACACCCTCTTCACGGGACTCCTGGCCGCGATGCTGACCTCGGAGAAGGTCAGCGAGGAAGAGATCGAGCGGCTCAAAGAGGGCGATGTCCTCGAGACGACCTTTGCCGAGTTCGCCCATGATCGACGGGATCTGTTTGTTCCGCTGATCGAGGAGCGCGACCGTTACATGGCCGCAAAGCTGCGCAGCGAGACGGCGCGGACGGGAGTGAAGCGGGTCTTGGCCGTCGTAGGTGCGGGGCATCTGAAGGGCATCGCCGAGTCTTTGGAGACGGACGTCGCCGACCCCGCCGCGCTCACGCGAGCGCTCGAGGAGGTCCCACCGCCGAGCCGTTGGCCACGCATCCTGTCATGGGGTCTGGTCGTGTTGATCCTGAGCGGTTTCGCCTTCGGCTTTTCTCAGAGCACCACTATGGGGTGGGGTTTGGTCGCGGCCTGGGTCGTCATCAACGGCGGGCTTTCGGCCTTGGGTGCGCTCCTGGCCGGAGGGCACCCATTGACGGTGCTTGCGGCGTTTCTCGCCGCGCCGCTGACATCCCTGAACCCGACCATCGGTGCCGGTATGGTCACGGGTGCGGTCGAGCTTGCGATGCGCAAACCTCGGGTATCGGATTTCGGCCGGCTGCGTCTCGATGTCGTGACGCTGCGCGGCTGGTGGCGCAACCGTGTCGCACGGGTCTTTCTGGTGTTTCTGTTCAGCAGCCTCGGTTCCGGGATCGGCACCTATGTCGCCGGTTTTCATATCGTGGATCAGTTGTTTCGTGTCGGGGTCCCCTGAGATCGTGGCGGCGGGTCACGACGACGCGGCGGCCGGTATCAGCTGCGTGTCCGTTCGAGACCGTCGAGATGGTCCCGGATCGTCTCGATCGCCTCGTCGAGATGCTGGAACGTATGATCTCCGCCATCCCAGACCATGAGGCGGCCGCACCCGGCGTAGATGCGCTCGGCGATGCGCGAATCGATGACCTCGTCGCCACGCTCCAGAAACAGGGTGCTCGGTGTGCCGTCGCAAGGATCTGCGATGCCGTAGGGTCGGGTACTCTCGATCAATGCCTCGCTGACCCGGTAGCGCTCTCCGTCCGCCGTGGTCATGACCTCGCCGACGTGCTCCAGAAAGAGACTCCAGGGCGTGAGGGCCGGATTGATCATGAAGAGATGGGAGAACCGAAACCGGCGGGCCAGGTATTGGCCGTAGAAGCCGCCCATGGAGCTTCCGACCACGGCCGGCTCGACACCCTCGCCGTGCGCGAGAAGTGTGGCGAAAAAATCCGACAAGACGGCAACGGCATCCGCCGGGCGATGCGCCGGGTAGTCGACGGCAACGACCGGATGCGGGTCCAGTCGCTCGCGAAGGCGATTGGCCTTGAAGGATCGGCTCGAACTGTTGAGTCCGTGGATGTAAACGAGCATTGCGTTGAGGTTTTCGTAGGGCAGCTGTCTGAAGGCGCGCCGCTTGCGGCTAAACCTCGAGGAGGTCGTCTTGACATGAGGCGGGCGGCAGGCGAATCGGCTCTGCGTCGGTCGCGCTCGGGGGAGGACCGAAAAAAGTCAGCCTAAACAAAAGGCAGCGGTCGATAAACTCACGAGTGCTCTTGGGCATCGGTACCCGTGCGCGCACGATCGAGCCGATCAGCTCGGTCCCGTCGCGCAACAGCGCGACACTTTCCATTGCCTCGCGTGTGGCCTCGGCGCTCGCGCCCGGGGGCAGCGCGGGAGCTACGCGCCCGAGTCGATCGATCGCGACCGCGAAGGTCGGCCAGACATCGAAAATCACCGGGTCGGTGCGGAGGATCTCGCACTTGCGCTTGGCTGCATCGGCCAACGCTTCGATCCTTGGATCGATGTCGGTCACCTGGCGACTGCCCGCAAAGGTGTCCTTGAGGACCGCCGCGATGCGGTCGATGTCGCGCATGGTCATGGCGATCTTCAGGTAACGGCTGTCGTAGAAGTCTTCGATCGTCATGGAAAACGCCTTGAACGGCTCGCCCCAAAGCTCGTCGATCCCCTCGTCGCCGCTGCGATGCCGGACCGTCTTTCCCAGCTCCAATGCTTCGAGCAGGCAATGTCCGCATTCACGCATCAGGCTGTTGTCGGGGCCGATCTCGACGCCTGCGGATTGCAGCTCGACGAGACAGGTAAAGATATCCGCCGCTCGGTTGAAGAGTGCGCCCGCCAGCATGGCGCCGTTCACGCGCTTGCGCTCGGCATCGGTTTCCGAGGTATAGGCCGCGCGAGCCTCGTCGAGTCTGGAGCCGGGAATGTTGATGCCGTGCTCGACGTGATTGAACAGACGCCGCGTGAGTGCCTGGATCAGGCGCCGTTTGGTCTCGAGGGTGTCGCCCGGCGGCTCGTAGGACTTGATCCAGTAGCCGTCGTAATACACGCGCTCCTCGCCGAGGATCACGCATCGCGCGCCGTTGTCGGGTTGTTTGGACATGCCTCGGTCGGGATCCTGGGCGGGTTGTAGCGAGTGATACCGGTTTTTGGCGGGATGCGCAATCTCTCGCCAGGGATCCGTTACCCGGGATCCGGCAGTTTCGGGCGCCGGTTTCATGCCTCGTGGCGAATCCGCGTTGGCTTGCCTATGACCTCGAGTCCCACTGGACTATAGTGACGCACTCGGCTGGACACGCAACGACCGTCTCAATCCCGGTGTCGTGGGGGTTTCTCGCCGCCGGATGACGTGCGCCGTGTGATCTTCAAAGCATATCGAATCGTCTCACCGAGGGAACATGCGAGCAAAGGACAAAGTTGCATCCATGATTACGACCCTCTTCATATGGGGTCTCGCAGGGGCGCTGTTCGGCGCGTTGTTCGGTGGTCTGTACCAGGTCCTCGCCTTCCTGGGGCTGGCAGGCTGGCAGCCTTTAGTCATCGCGGCAGCAGCAGCGGCCATGACCACATCGGCCTTTTACAGCGCCATGCCTGTCGCGCTGATGGGAGCCATGGCCGGTGTTTTGGCGTCCATCGGGTATTTGATCGTCAGCGGGCAGAGTGTCGAGCTCCTCTGGATTGCCGGGACGGCGGGCGCGGGCGGGGTCCTCGCAGGCGTTTTCTATGCCTGGATGATCACCGGCGGAGGGCGGCCGCTCGCCGAGACGCTGACGGGTCTCATTGCCGGCGTGCTGGCCGGCGGCATCATGGCGCTCATCTTTGCCGCGCTCGGCATCCGGTTCAGTATGTTCGTACTGTCGGCGGGCGTCGTGGCACTGGTCGGGACCTTCTTCCAGGTCTCCGAGCGCTGGTTGGTCGCCCGCAGTGCGCGTTGGTTTCCGGCATTCCTGTCGGCGCCCGTCGTCGCTGGACTGATCGCGGCCGTGGTCGGGGCCAGTGTTTGGATCGTCGGCGGTACGACCTCCACGATGTTGAGCAGCACTGCGCAGGATTCCGCAAACCAGATCTTGAGCGCTGTTCCGCCCGGATTCCTCGGCGGAATGCTTGGCGGTGCCGTGACGGGTGTGATCTTGCAGATGCTCGGTTTCCGGCCCGAGCAGCCGCACTGAGGGCAAACCCTTTCTTCCCGCTTGAACGGAAAAGCGTGAAAGCCACATAAATTTTGTGATAATAGCTTGCCACCCTCGCACACGCCGGTCCCGTGCGTGCAAGGCCCGTGCAGGATAGGGTCCCGTGGTTTTTGCTCACCTCAACTGAAATGGAGGAGACCCGATGTTTGCCGTTCTCATCGCACTCGCCGTCGGTATCGTCATTGGCTGGAACTGGCCGATGCCCCCTTGGGCCAAGGACATCCAGGATCGTATCGTCCAGACCTTCCAGTCCCTGACCAATAAGACCCCCAAGTAACCTACCGAGCCGATCCGCATCGGTATTTGTCAGGGACGACAGCGTGAACGGCTTCGGGACCGTTGCGCTGTCTCTCGCCGATGCGGTCGGCGTCAGACCGAGTCGAGAATCAGCACCGCGGCGATCGCCCAGAGCGCCCGGTTCAACCAGCGCCGGTAGGTCCCTTGATCGAGCCGGCGGCGCACCCGAATCCCGATCCACAACACGCCCAGAACGGCAGGCAGCGCCACGAGCGCGAGCTGAATGACGATCGGATCCATGGCGTTTTGGAGCGCGAAACCGGTCAGCTGGCCGCTCTTGCTGGTGATGAAGCTCAGGTTGAAGGTCGCGACCATCAGACCCGGATGCATCCGGGTGTAGAGCGCGAAGGCGACCACGATGGGCGAGAAGACATTAACCAGGCCGGCCAAGAGACCCATCCCCAATCCCAACAGCGCCAGCCCCCAGCGCGGGATCCGATGCTCGGGTCCATCGCCGCGCTTGCGTTGCAGGATCAGGAAGACGATCAACACCAGGGCCAACAGGAGCCTGAAAGGCTCCGGGTCGACGCTCAGCAGTATCCGCGTGCCGATCAGGCTACCGACCATCGTGAAGACCGGGATGGGCCAGAAGCGGCGCAGTGCTTCGAGCCAGCGCCGTTCGGTGGCGATGCTGACCAGGTTGATGGCGATGGTCGGGATGAGCGTCAGGAGCACGGCCGCGCGCATATCCATCATAAGCACGAGCAGCGGCGTGGCGACCAGCGGGAACCCGAATCCGAAGGCGCCGTGCACGAAGGCGGCGATCAGGAGGATCCCGATCGCTACCAGGTCGATCAATGCGAAGGTGTCCAAGATTCCGAGGGCACCCGCACCCAGCCTTCCATCAGCACCCGGGCGCTGCGGCTCATGATGGCCTTAGTCACGGTCCAGTCGCCGTCGACATGACGTGCCTCGGCGCCGACGCGCAGTGTGCCCGAGGGGTGGCCGAAGCGGACCGCGGTGCGCTCTCCTCCCCCGGCAGCCAGGTTGACCAGGGTGCCGGGGATGGCGGCGGCGGTGCCGATGGCCACAGCGGCCGTTCCCATCATGGCGTGGTGCAGCTTGCCCATGGAGAGTGCGCGTACACACAGATCGATGTCGCCGGCGGCGACCGGCTTGCCGCTGGAGGAGACGTAGTCGGCGGGCGGGGCGACGAAGGCGACCTTGGGCGTGTGCTGGCGTGTCGCCGCCTCGGCGACATCTTTGATAAGGCCCATCCGCAGCGCGCCGTGGGCGCGGATGGTCTCGAACATCCTCAAGGCATCGGCATCGCCGTTGATGGCGTCCTGCAGCTCGGTGCCCCTGTAGCCGATGGCCTCCGCATTGATGAAGACGGTCGGGATACCGGCATTGATCATGGTGGCCTTGAGCATGCCGACACCGGGAACCTCGAGGTCGTCGACCAGGTTGCCGGTCGGGAACATGGAGCCGCCGCCCTCGCCGTCACCCTCGTCGGCTGGTTCCAGGAACTCCAACTGCACCTCGGCGGCCGGGAAGGTCACGCCGTCGAGTTCGAAATCACCCGTTTCCTGTACGGCGTCGTCGGTCATGGGCACGTGCGCGATGATGGTCTTGCCGATGTTGGCCTGCCAGACGCGCACCCTCGCCATGCCGTCCCGCGGCAGCCGGTCGGGATCGACCAAGCCGGCGCTGATGGCGAAGGAGCCTACCGCGGCCGAAAGGTTGCCGCAGTTGCCGCTCCAGTCGACGAAGGCCGTGTCGATGGACACCTGGCCGAACAGATAATCGACGTCGTGATCCGGCCTGCTGCTCTTGGACAGGATGACCGTCTTGCTGGTGCTCGAGGTCGCCCCGCCCATGCCGTCGATCTGCTTGCCGTAGGGGTCCGGGCTACCGATGACCCGCAGCAGCAGTGCATCGCGCGCCGGGCCTGGCACTTGGGCGGCCTCGGGCAGGTCATGCAGGCGGAAGAAGACGCCCTTGCTGGTGCCGCCGCGCATGTAGATGGCGGGGATGCGGATCTGGGGAACGTTGGGCATGTGATCGATATCTCTA
>NZ_JAABRP010000254.1 GCF_011390875.1 Thiocapsa sp. | reverse complement strand
GGCGGATGGCTTCGAGAGGCCCCGATGAAAGAGGCCCGCCGCCGCCGAGCGGCGGTTGTAGGATAGAGGGAATGGGTTTGAGGGGGACCGTGCCATGACGGCGAATCTGGCACTCTGGATCGGCGCAAGCGCCACCATCGCGGCCTTGGTGGCTCTCTGGGCGATCGTGCGTCATCTGCAAGGCAAGGCGTGCGAGGTTTCCGCAACCTCCGATCTCTGGTCGGGGCGCAACTACGCCTGCCCGGACTGCGGCACCGCGATGGAGGCCGGCTGGGTCATGCTCGGTAAGGGTGCGATCTGGTCATCGCGCGACAAGGGACCACCCGGAACCTTTGCGCACATCGGCAGCGCCCTGCCCAACACCATCAGCTTGTCGCTTCGGCCGGCGGCCAATATGGCTTGGCGATGTCCGAGCTGCCGACTCCTGTTGATCGACCACGGCAAGCTCGTGAAACCGGCGGCTGGGGGCCGCACCGCCGCCGCGGGTCGCGGCCGCTGAGGCAGCGGTGCTCACTCAGTCGATGATGTCGGTAATCTTCCAGTCCGTGCCCTGCAGCGTCATCCTCACATGGGTCGGCGAGCGGCCCAAGTCACCGATTCGGATCAAGAATCGGTTGTAGGACTCGAAAAAGGCGAAGTCGATCCCGCCGAGGAGGTAGGGCGGACTCTGGCCGGTGGCTCGCGTGACCGCGCCGCGCAGGGTATCGCGCACCCAGGGCAGGGTGATCGCCTGCTCGAGCGCCGAGTCGCCGAGGCGGTCGACGTTCTGGCGGATCCAGCTCATGACGCTTTCGGGATCGCCCGAGGGGAAGATGCCGTCGACGCCCGCGGTAACCCGCGCCTTGTAATTGGCACGAATCGCCGGCAGGTCCACCATCGTGGCGAGTTGAGCCGTGCCCTCTTGATTGATCGCCTCGTCGAGACGGAAGACCGTGAAATAGGGCCAGATGCCGTAGCCGATCAGCGCGAACAGGATCAGGTATCCAAAGAGTCGCATGGTCTTCGGGTCTCGAATGATGAAACGGACCGTGAATTCTACCCGCAAGCCTCTGCCCGGTATAATCCCGCGACCGGACAGACCGCAGAGACGAGGCTATCCATGCCGATCGCGACCCGCGCTCGAGACTTCCCCCGCACCCGTTCGGCTTTTTGGTCCGGTGCCGATGGGTCCTTAAGTGTCGGACCCTCGCCGTGAGCGCAACCGATGGACTGCAGACCTATCTTGTCGGCGGCGCCGTGCGGGACCGTCTGCTCGGGCGCGCGGTCAGCGAGCGCGATTTCGTCGTCGTCGGCGCCACACCCGATGATCTTCTGTCCCGCGGTTTCCAACAGGTCGGCAAGGACTTCCCGGTCTTTCTCCATCCACAGACCAAGGACGAGTACGCCTTGGCGCGCACCGAGCGCAAGACCGCGCCCGGTTATCACGGCTTTGCGGTGCACGCGGACCCGGAGATCACGCTCGAGGAGGACCTGCAGCGCCGTGATCTCACCATCAATGCGCTCGCCGAGGATTCGTCCGGTGTCCTGATCGATCCCTACGGAGGGCTGGCGGACCTCCAGGCGCGCGTCTTGCGGCACGTCTCCCCGGCCTTCGCGGAAGACCCGGTCCGGATCCTGCGTCTCGCCCGGTTCGCCGCGCGCTTCGACGACCTCGGCTTCCGTGTCGCGCCCGAGACCATGGATCTGATGCGCGAGATGGTCGCGGCCGGCGAGGTCGATGCCCTGGTCCCCGAGCGGGTCTGGAAGGAGTTGGCGCGTGCGCTCTGCGAGGATCGACCCTCGCGATTTTTCGAGGTCCTGCGCGACTGCGGCGCTCTGGTCCGGCTGCTGCCCGAGGTCGATCGGCTCTGGGGCGTACCGCAGCCGGCCAAATGGCACCCGGAGGTCGACACCGGCGTCCATGTCATGTTGGTGGTCGACATGGCCGCGCGGCTGTCCCCGGACCTGGGCGTGCGCTTCGCCGCGCTCTGTCACGACCTCGGCAAGGGCACTACGCCGAGCGAGATCCTGCCGAGTCATCGGGGTCACGAGGAACGCAGCGTCGATCTGCTCGAGGCCATCTGCGAGCGTCTACGCGTCCCCGTGCGTTTTCGCGAGCTCGCCCGCATCACGGCGCGCTATCACGGCCTCGTCCACAAGGTCGACGAGCTTCGTGCGACGACCATCCTCGATCTCCTGGAAGGCGCCGACGCCTTCCGTCGGCCGGAGCGCTTCCACCGGATGCTGACCGCCTGCGAGGCCGATTATCGGGGCCGCACCGGCTATGCCGACCGCGACTATCCGCAGGGCGAGACCCTGCGTCGGTTGCAAGCCGCCGTCGCTGCCGTGGACGTCGGGGCGGTCGCCCGCGCCGCACGCGAGCCGCGCCTCATCCCGGAGCATATCCGCGCGGCGCGCGTCGCCGCCTTGAAGACGGCCATGCGAAACGCGTCCGAAACGTCTGCAGGCTCTACAACCGTTCAAGAAGCATCCGACATATAGGCTACGAGTGCATGGCGGCCATTGGCGAAGCCTGCGCCGATCTCGGATCGACTCGCTCAAGCGGCGCACTGGGCTGGCTCCGTGCCGACCTGAAGTTTACGATCGACGAATGGGATGTCCTGAACGCCCTGCTGGCCGACCGGCTCGCTCCGAACGCCGATCTGCGCCTGATTCCCTTTCCGGCTCCGAGACGAAGCCACGGCGAGAGTGCTCAGCTTGACGGTTGTGGGGGATTAGGTGCAACTGCGCCCGGCACGACCTGAGGCAGAACAGTTTTCGATCCTTCGGCAGCGGGACAGCCTTTCCAGCGGTGTTGGGGTGATTCCGGTACGCAGGCCGAGTGTTGCCCCGACCTAGTCGAGCCTGGAAGTTCCCTGCGGAAAAGCCGTCAATCGCCGCTTGCCGGATTCACGCTCATGAGTTCTTCCAACTTGTCCATGAGCGTGAGCAAATCGCGACCTCTCCACTCGGGAGCTTTGCTCGCTAAGCTGCCATAAGTGGATGGTCGGACAAGTTCCTCCAGCTTCCGGTAGTGCCCGGTCGCGCTGAGGTAGTTGTCCCTGATGTACAAACTACTTTGTCCAGCTGATCTACCGAGTACCGTGCCGATCCCGAGCAGCTGAGGAATCGCGGGGCCTTCGAACCGGCGTGTTTCTGGTTTCCCCCACCCCCAATCGCCGGTCCACGCGAACCCTAGCGGCTCGATTCGTGCTTTTATATCTTCTAGCGTGATCATCCGGAGCTGTCTGGTCATTGTCGTTCACTTGGTGCGATGTTCAAGAAAAGGCTTTTATATTCAAATATCTGAGTTATCAAGGCGGCCTACCCTGGACATCACGCACACGGGGGGCGAGCGCCGAGTACAACCGCTCCATGCCATCAACGGCCTGTTCAATGGCCTGAGGCCAAGTTGATTCGTCGACCCAGCCGCCGCGAACAGACGTACTGATCCGGCACGCGCGTTTGTCGTCCAAACGCTGCCAGAGCAAAGGGCCTCCGAAGGCGTTCTCGATGTCGGCCTTATGGGAGAGGAGTGCGTCGTACAGCGCCTTGTTCCGTGATGGCTCGGGGGAGTCGATATACAGCTCTGCGCGGGTCTCGTCCTGCACGACGGTATAGTTCCACCACATTCCTTCGCGGCATCGACCTATCCAGTTGTATCGGCTTGGCGAGATGCTCGCGTGAAGGTCGCCGCGGGTCTTTGCGTGGTCGAGCAATCGGGTCCAGAAGGCCAGCCGCAGCGCATGCCGCGCCCCGTGTTCCGCGCCATTCCCGCACTCGTCATCGTCTTGTCCAACGATCGGCTCATGGACGGGCGGCTTCTCGCCATCGAGGTCCAAGCGCGACGGATTCCAGACCCACTCGGCGATCCGGATACACAGCTCCTGGCGCTCCAGCTGTTCCTCCGTGCCGAAGGTATCATAGGCCCGGAACGGCAGCCCGGTGCGGTCGATCAGGCCGAGAAAGGCCGGGTTGTTCCGGTACGCCTGCGGATGAAGACTGCGGGCGAGCAGGTTCGCCCCGTGCGCAGCGTAGGCGTCACGCTTGTTCTCATAGGTGGCGTCGTTGAGGCTCTGGTTGATGCCCCGTTGCAGCAGGAGCAGGCCGCCGATGCGGTTGCGCTCGGTCTCGAAGTCTGAAGGGTGCGTGAACCGGTCCGCGAACCGCTCGTATTTGTCCGCCCAGATATGCTCGATCTCGAAGGGTCGAGCGCGCCCCTCGGAGATCAGGTCCTCGAAGTGCGAGGCCACGCCGCACTGGGTGTCCACCCAATGGGTCAACCGCGCAAGGATGTGGCGTACCTGCCGATAGTTCTGCATGTGCAGTCGGAAGCGGGGCGCGCCGGCGAAGCTTTCCGGCTGCTCGTCGAGCTGGCTAAGCAGGTATTCGGAGAGAGTCGCAGCGTCGCGGTTTCGCAGCTCCTTGGTGAGTTGGAACAGGGTGTACTTCACCGACGAGTAGCTGATGGTGCGGAAATTCCAAATCCGCCGGGCGAGCCAGATGTCCAGGAAGTCGGCGATCAGTGCCACCTTGCGACGAGACACATCCGCCGGGTCGTCCGGGGTCAACGGGGCCAGCATGGTCTGGCTCTGCAGCGTGAAGCCACGATCGGCATTGTAGCGAATCGCCTCCCAGCCCGGCGTCAGTGTCTCGGCGGCACGGCGGATCTCCCCGTAACGCTTGGCGTAGAACTGTAGATCGCGTTTGACGAAGCGGGTGAAGCCGTCCTCGTCCACCAGGCTCAACTGATCCTTTTGATCACGCACCCAGCGGTGGAACTCAGAGCCGATGCGTTCGAAGTCCTTGTTCTCTGCCCCCTTCCTGCCGGGCCGGATGGTCTGAGCATGTCGTGCGCGCAGCCAATCCTTGAAGAAGTCCACGTCGTCCTCGGCCCCAATCTCGCGCAGGCGTTGCATCTGCGCTTTCCAAATGGCGTTGACGGCCCGCTGGTCGTCCTCGTGGGTGATATTGGCGAGCACGTAGCCCTTGAGCATGTCCGGCAGGCTGAGCGAGAGCCCGCGATCGTTCATGGTCTCGAAGATGGTGT
The DNA here is from genome assembly GCF_011390875.1 of Thiocapsa sp. GTDB lineage: Bacteria > Pseudomonadota > Gammaproteobacteria > Chromatiales > Chromatiaceae > Thiocapsa. The sequence goes on along the minus strand of NZ_JAABRP010000254.1, from coordinate 939 downwards.
AGGCGTCCTCGTCCGAATACGCCTCGATCGCGACCAGATGCACGTTGTCCAGCAGCCAGTCGATAAAGAACGGCAGAGCCGCATCGGCGATCTCCTGCGGGATGTGATCGACGATATCCGCGTACCGTGCGGCGAGATTGCGGACCGACTCAGTCTCGCCGTTCACCTCCGGAGTCTTCCCCTCCAGCAGGGCCTGCATGACGCCGGTGCGGTCCGGCACGTCGATGTTGAAGCTCTTGCGCCCGTATCGCTCGGAGTAGATCAGGTCGCGTACCTCGACCTGATCCGACCGGTCCGCCTGCAGGTTATGCAGAGTTGAGTCGGCCGAAACGACAAAGAATGAGCGATTTCTCCAGCGTGAACACCTTGTCGACCCGGATCGTGCTTGGCTTCGGGAGCTCGCCTTCCGAGAGCGCGTCGGCTGCAATGGCGAGATGAGGCTCGGGCTGTGGCGCGGAAGTCACCGCCAGCCCGATGAAATCGCCGTGATGGTCCGGCCGGCTCAGGACCAAAACAGGCCGCTTCTTCGTTGTGCTCAGGTCCGCATATGGAAAAGGCAAGAGCACGAGATCGCCGGGATCACAAGTCATTCCATGCCTCATCGTCAGCGCGATTGTCCCAGATTCGGGCCATGGCCGGCCCTTGTGCCGCCAGCAGATCCCTGTCTTTGGCCGACTTCAGGTGGTATTTGGTCTCGATGTAACCGATGAAGTCCAGGACCTCTTGGGCAAGCTCGTCCGGAGGCGTCTGGGCTTCTCGGTAAATCTGCTCGGCTATCGTCATAGGTGAGATCTCTAATGAGATGCGGAGAATTGCGGTTCGTTGGCGTCGCCGGGCATGCCCGCGCTTCCTCGAGAACGCGGATGCGGCCGGTGAGGAGGGCGTTCGTGATGCTTTTTTCGTCCTCGCCGCAGGAACCGCCCGACCACTCGGTAGCAT
>NZ_JAABRP010000253.1 GCF_011390875.1 Thiocapsa sp. | reverse complement strand
AGACCGGGGATCGCCGACAACCGCTCGGTGGCCTGCCGCAGGAGACGCTGCTCGTGCGCCGCGATCCGCTCGAACCCGACTCCTTGGAGCCACTCGATGGCCGCGGCCAGGCCGACCGCACCGGCGATATGGGGCGTGCCGGCCTCGAATTTATTCGGAATCTGCGCGTAGGTCGTTTTCTCGAAGGTGACCTGCTCGATCATGTCCCCGCCGCCTTGGTACGGCGGCATCGCCTCCAGCAGGCCGCGTTTCCCGTAGAGCACGCCCATGCCGGTCGGGCCGTAAAGCTTGTGGCCGGAGAAGGCGTAGAAATCGGCATCGAGCGCTTGGACATCGGTCGCGCCGTGGGCGACCCACTGAGCACCGTCGATCAGGGCCAGCGCCCCGGCGGCATGGGCCTCCTCGATGATCGTCTTCACCGGATTGACGGTGCCGAGTGCATTGGAGACGTGGTTGACCGCGACGATCCGAGTACGCGAGGAGAGCAGGCGACGATAGGCGTCCATGTCGAGCTCGCCGGCATCGTCGATCGGGATGACCCGGATGCGCGCACCCGTAACCTCACAGGCCATCTGCCAAGGGACGATGTTGGAGTGATGCTCCAGGCGTGAAAGGACGATCTCGTCGCCCGGCTGCAGGTTGGCCCGACCCCAGGAGGCGGCGACCAGATTGATGGATTCGGTCGTCCCGCGCGTGAAGAGACACTCCACCGGCTCGGCGGCGTGTAGGAAGTGCGCGACCATCTCGCGCGCATAGTCGTGCATCCGGGTGGCGTTGCGCGAGAGCTGGTAGACGCCGCGATGGATGTTGGCGTGGTATTGCTGGTGATAGTCGCTCACCGCCTGGATGACCTGCAGCGGCTGCTGCGTGCTCGCGGCATTGTCCAGATAGGCCAGCGGCTGGTCGTGCACCCGGGTTGCGAGGATCGGAAACTGGGCACGCAGGGCCGCCAGATCCAAGGGCACGGAGGGTGCGGGGGTCGGTGAGAGTCGCGGAGTCATCTTCGGTTCAGTGCACTCGGATGTGGCTGTAGATGTCCAGGTACTGGCGTGCCGGTCGACCCCATGAGCGGTCGACACGCATCCCGTTGATCTGCAGCTGGCGAAAATACTCGGGGTGATTCCGCCACAGATCGATCGCACGCTCCATGGCGGCGGCCAAGGCGGACTCGGTCAGGTCGTCGAAGAGATAGCCGTTGCGCTCCTCGAAGGGACGATCCGAGTAGTTGGCGTCTAAGACCGTATCGGCGAGTCCGCCGACACGCCGCGCGATCGGGACCACGCCGTATTTCATCGCGATCATCTGCGTCAACCCGCAGGGCTCGTAGATGCTCGGGATGAGGATCATGTCCGCGCCTGCATAGATGAGATGGGACAACTCCTCGTCATACGCAAGGACCAGACGGCAATCCGGGTGTCCTTCGGTGTCCTCCTGGAGGCGCCGGAACTGCTCGGCGACCACCGGATCGAGTGCGGCCCCGAGAAGCGCGAGCTGGCAGTCGAGCGCGCACGCATGCGCGATGCCGAAACGCAGGAGATGCACGCCTTTCTGATAGTCGAGGCGGCTGACGACGGCCACGATGGGCTTGTCGTCCTGAACGAGGCCCAGATACGCGCGCAAGGCACGGCGATTGACCTCTTTACCGTCGAGTCGGTCGGCATCGAAGGGTTCCGGGATGTGACGATCGGTCGCGGGGTTCCAGACCGCATCGTCGATACCGTTCAGCACACCGCCGAACTTGCCGTCATGGGTCTTCAAAACGGCCTGAAGCCCCATCCCCTGCTCGGTGTTTTGAATCTCCCAGGCGTAGCGCGGCGAGACGGTGTTGACGAAGTTGGAGAAGACGATCCCGCCCTTCATCAGATTCACGGCGCTCGGATTTGCTGGATCCCGGAGGCGGTCGGCAGTCATGAGACGAGCCGGATCCAGACCGACCTGTCTCAGGATGGATTCGCCGACCACACCCTGGTAGCCGAGGTTGTGCAGGCTGTAGCAGACGCGCACGTCGGTCAGTCCGAGCCGTTGGTAGATCTCGAACAAGAGCACGGGGACCAGCGCGGTCTGCCAATCGTGACAATGGATGACATCCGGACGCCTACCCGAGATCAGCATGAATTCCAGCACGGCCCGACAGAAGAACGCGAAGCGATCCGCATCGTCCGTCTCGCCGTAGATCCGCCCGCGCTGAAAGAACCGATGGGGCGAGTCGGACTCGATGAAGAAGCAGGTCACCCCGTCGACCTCGCCGGAATCCACGCGACAGTCGATCCACCGATCGAAATAGGGGACGCGCAGGTCACGGTAGACCTCGCGGCGTCCTTCGATCAGGTCGTGGCGCAATGAATCGTATCCCGGCAAAAAGACCTCGACCTCTTGGCCGAGCGCCAGAAGCTCGCGGGAGAGCCCGTGCACGACATCCCCGAGCCCGCCTGCCTTCGCGATCGGCGCACACTCGGCGCTGACCATGGCGATATACATACCCTAATTCCCGATTGGCTTTTTGTTGGCGGGCACGCCGAAACCCTCGACCCGCCTAAGCGCGGCGTCACCCCGCATGCGGGGTGATCCCGATGTTTCTCCCCCGCGGGTCTTACGACGACTCGTTCCCGCTGCGCGCCGCGATGTAGGCCAAAGCCTTGTCGATACGACGCAGCGTCGCGTCCTTGCCGACGAGCCGTAGGGTCTCATCGATACCGGGCGAAGCGGCGCGACCGACGATGGCCACGCGCAAGGGTTGGGCGACCTTGCCCATGTTGGTTCCCAGTTCCTCGGCGATTCCTTCGACGACGTGCTTGAGTCCCTCGAGCGTCCAATCCTCGTAGGCCATCAGCTCGAACGCCGCGCGCAGGCGCTCGAGCCCTTCGCGTGCCACCAGACGCAGGTGTTTCTTGGCGGACGCCTCGTCGAAGCTCTCGAAGTCGCGATAGAAGAAGGCGCTGATCTCGGCCAGCTCGGTCAGGGTTTTGGCGCGCGCGGCCTGGACCTTGACCACCTCGATCAGATCGGGGCCGGTCGCGGGATCGATGTCGAGACGCCCCATGTGCGGACTGAGCAGGCGGGCAATGCGCGCCGGGTCGGCGTGGTGCAGATACTGCTGATTCAGCCAATCGAGCTTGTCGGTGTTGAACGCGGAGGCCGCCTTGTTGACGTCCCCGATCTCGAAAAGGTTGATCATCTCCTCGACGGAGAAGAGCTCCTGATCGCCGTGCGACCACCCCAGACGGACCAGATAGTTGAGCAGGGCCTCGGGCAGATAGCCCTGATCGCGATAGGCGATGACGCTCACCGCACCGTGGCGCTTGGACAGGCGCGCACCGTCGTCGCCGAGGATCATGGGCACATGGGCGTAGCGCGGCGGCTCATGGCCGAGCGCACGCAGGATATTGATCTGGCGCGGCGTGTTGTTGAGATGGTCGTCGCCGCGGATGACGTGGGTGATGCCCATATCCGCGTCGTCCACCACCACGCTCAGGTTGTAGGTGGGTGCCCCGTCGCTGCGCCGGATGACCAGGTCGTCCAGCTCGGCGTTGGCGAAGACGACCCGGCCGCGGATCATATCGTCGACGACCACGACGCCATCGCCGGGATTCTTAAAGCGGATGACGTGGGGCTCGTTCGGATCGACCTCGTGACCGCGACAATGGCCGTCGTAGCGCGGCTTCAGCCGCTGCTCCATTTGGTCCTCGCGCAGTTTTTCCAGGCGCTCCTTCGAGCAGACGCAGCGATAGGCCAGACCCTTGGCCAGCAGCTCGTCGATCACGGCGTTGTAACGCTCGAAGCGCTGGGTCTGGTAGAAGGGTCCCTCGTCGTAGTCCAAGCCGAGCCAGGTCATGCCCTCGAGGATGGCGTTGACGGACTCGGCCGTCGAGCGCTCCAGGTCCGTATCCTCGATCCGCAGCACGAACTGCCCGCCGTGCTTGCGCGCGAAGAGATAACTGAAGAGCGCCGTGCGGGCGCCTCCGACGTGCAGATAACCGGTAGGGGACGGGGCGAATCGGGTACGGACGGTCATGGGCTTCCGGATCGGTTGTAGGGGACGCGTGGCGGCGATTCTAACAGAGCCCCTTCGACCTGCTCGCTTGTTCGCTCGCCGTCGTCCCTCATCTTGTTCAATCAAGCGGCCTTCGGTTATGTTCGTACCATGAGATTCTCCGAAGCAGACAGCAGCAGCGGCCAACTGATCGACGCCTACGGGAAGGAAGGCATCCGGATCGGGGGTCGACGCTTTACCCGAGGGCTGATCGTGACGCCGAACCGGGTCGAAGAGGGCTGGGGTCCGGCGGACCCGGCCGATCTAACGGTCGAGCACCTGGATGCACTGATCGCGATCGAGCCCGGGATCCAGGTGATCGTGCTCGGGACCGGGGAGACACAGGTCTTCCCCGATCCGGCGCTCTACTTTGCCGTAATCGGGCGCGGCGTCGGCTTCGAGGTCATGGATACGGGTGCGGCCTGCCGGACCTACAACATCTTGATGTCGGAGGGGCGGCGTGTCGTCGCCGGTCTCTTGCCTTGGAGCTGAACCGCGCTGAACCGCGTCCGGCGTGATCATTTATGCTTCAGTGATATCGCACGTTCAGCGTCACCCAAGTGACTCGGAGTCGACGCGGTTCAGGTCTTTTCTTCAATCTTTTCGGGTCCGAATCTGTACGCCCTGCGTGTCGGCTCACCGCTCGCTCGATTGTCATCGCATCATCCGGAGCGCTCCACCACATGGATCGACAGATCATTCTTTCCGTCCTCGGCGTCGCCGTCTTGAGCTTCCTGGGCGTTCTTTTGCTCATGCCCGCGTCGATCGAAGACGGCCCGGATCGCTTACCTTGGCGCGTTTCGCAGGACGTTGCGGGGCGCACACAGGTCTTCGGTTTCACCATCGGGGAAACCACGCTGGCGCAGGTGCGTGCACTGTTCGGCGAGGACGGCAAGGTCAATCTCTTCCAAGACCCGACGCAGGCCGAGACTTACGGCGTGGAAGCCTTCTTCGACCAGATCCATCTGCAGCGCCTGCGCGCGGACTTCGTGATCACGCTCGATGTCGACCAGGCCACCCTCGCCGCCATGTACGAGCGCGGCCTGCGGATCAGCCAGGTCGGCAGCGGCAGCCGCAAGGTGAAGCTCGACCCGAACGACGTCGAGACCTTGGCCTCGCGCCCGATTCGGTCCATCAGCTATCTTCCGAAGGCTAGGCTGGACAACGAATTGATCGAGCAACGCTTCGGCACACCCGATCTGCGCCTGACCGAGCCCGAGACCGACATCGTCCATTGGCTCTACCCCGAGCGAGGAATGGACATCAGCCGCAGCCCCAACGGGACGGTGATCATTCAATACCTCAACCCGGTCGACTTCGACCGGCTCCTGAGCCCCCTGCAGGATGCCGTCCCCGGGGATGAGACCCCGCCGGAGACCTGAGCATGTCGAAACACCCTCTTATCGCCGCCTTGGCCTTGGCGGGATTCGCCTTCGCCGCGGCGACGACGGCCGCCGACCTGGCCAAGATCCGTTTCGTCACCGACTGGAAGGCGCAGGCCCCGCAAGGCGGCTTCTACCAGGCCAAGGCGCTCGGCCTCTATGCCGAGCAGGGTCTGGATGTCGAGATCATTCAGGGCGGCCCCTCGGTGAATGTTCCGCTGTTGCTGGGCTCCAACCAGGCCGATTTCGGGATCGGCTCCAACAGCTTTATCCCGATCAACATCGTCGCGGCCGGGATCCCGGCCACGGCCGTCGCGGCCATCTTCCAGAAAGACCCGCAAGTGCTGATCACGCATCCGCGCGAGGACGTCCGATCCATTGCCGACATGAAGGGCAAGCCGATCATGATCTCGGACGCCGATGTCGGCAGCCACTGGATCTGGCTGAAGGCCAAGTTCGGATTTACGGATCGGCAGATCCGCAAGTACACCTACAACCTCGCCCCCTTTCTTACCGATCCCCGTGCGATTCAACAGGGCTATGTCACGAGCGAGCCTTTCC
>NZ_JAABRP010000252.1 GCF_011390875.1 Thiocapsa sp. | reverse complement strand
GCTCGGTCTAAACCGCGTCTCACCGGGGTCGAGGACATCTCCGAAGCCAAACGCAGAATGAAAACGACGCATCTCGCTCCGGATGCGGTTTAGGACCCTTCGAGCAATCGACTCGGCACGCAAACAACCCCGACTGCCCGCCGGGAGGTTCAACCTATGGTACACTTCCGGAGCTTCATGGCCCCGATCCGATCACGCAGTACAACATACAAAAACTATGTCAAAAGACGACGTTATCCAAATGGAAGGCACGGTCACCGAGACCCTGCCGAACACTGTTTTCAGGGTCGAGCTGGAGAACGGTCATACCGTCACGGCTCATATCTCCGGCAAGATGCGAAAGCACTATATCCGCATCCTGACGGGGGATAAGGTCACCGTCGAGCTGACCCCTTACGACCTCACCAAAGGCCGTATCGTCTATCGAGCGCGATAGGCACGTCCGAAACGAAAAATCCGCAGACGCCGGACAGGGCTTCCCCGAAACGCAGCACGAGGGCAAAGAGGCCGGTGCCTTCGGCGGATCGACGTCGCCGCCCCAAGTCGATGCGGCCTCGGGCTCTTGCGCGTCGACCGACACCCCGTTGTCGGTGACGCCATGATCGCTCTGAGCGCTAGGCGACGTCTGTCGCCCGGCTGCGTTTCATAGCGAGCGGGGCTCGCCGTTGATGTCGAACGCGAGCGTATCTCCCTGTACATGGATACGCACGTTTCCGCCTGTGATCAGATCACCGAAGAGAAGCTCGTTTGCCAAGGGCTTCTTGATGTGGTTTTGGATCACCCGGGCCATCGGTCGGGCGCCCATCTTCGGATCGTAGCCCTTCTCCGCCAGCCAGGCACGGGCATCGGCGTCGATCGTCAAGCTCACTTTCTTCTCTTCGAGCTGCTGTTCGAGCTCGAACACGAACTTATCCACCACGCTGCGGATCGTCTCCTCACTCAAGGAGCCGAACTGCACCACCGCGTCGAGCCGATTACGAAACTCGGGCGTGAAATAACGCTTGAGCGCTTCGATGCCGTCCGTGGAGTGATCTTGCTCCGTGAAGCCGATCGAGCGTCGCGCGGTTTCTTCCGCCCCGGCGTTGGTCGTCATCACCAGAACCACGTTGCGGAAGTCTGCCTTTCGACCGTTGTTGTCGGTCAGTGTCCCGTGGTCCATCACCTGCAGGAGCAGGTTGAAGACATCGGGATGGGCCTTTTCGATCTCGTCGAGCAGCAAGACCGCATGCGGGTGCTTGTTGACTTCTTCGGTCAGTAGACCGCCCTGATCGAAACCGACATATCCCGGCGGCGCGCCGATCAGACGCGAGACCGTATGGCGCTCCATGTATTCGGACATGTCGAAGCGCAGAAGCTCCATTCCGAGAATACGCGCCAACTGACGCGTCACCTCCGTCTTGCCCACACCGGTCGGGCCGGTGAACAGGAACGAGCCGATCGGCTTCTCTTCGGTCCCCAAGCCCGAGCGATTCATCCGGATCGAGGAGGTCAAGGCATCGATCGCCGCATCTTGACCGTAGACGACCATCTTGAGGTCGCGATCGAGGTTCTTGAGCGACTCGGTGTCGGAGGCCGAGACCTTCTTCGAGGGGATGCGCGCCATCTTGGCGACGATCGCCTCGACATCGCCGACGTCGATGCGCTTCTTGCGCTTCGCCGGGCTCTTGAGCTGCACGTGTGCACCTGCCTCGTCGATGACGTCGATCGCCTTGTCGGGGAGATGGCGATCGTTGATGTAACGGTTCGACAGCTCCGCGGCCGCGCGCAAGGCCGGGTTGGTGTAGGTGACCTGATGATGTTCTTCGAACCGACTCTTGAGTCCTTTCAGGATCTCGAAGGTCTCCTCGACCGACGGCTCCTCGACGTCGATCTTCTGAAAGCGACGCGCCAGCGCTCGATCCTTCTCGAAGATACCGCGGTATTCCTGGTAGGTCGTGGAGCCGATGCACCGCAGATCGCCGGAGGCCAGCACAGGCTTGATCAGATTCGAGGCATCCATGACCCCGCCCGAGGCGGACCCGGCGCCGATGATCGTATGGATCTCGTCGATGAAAAGGATTGCGTGACGCTGGCGTTTCAGCTGTGCGAGGACCGCTTTGAGCCTTTTCTCGAAATCACCCCGGTACTTGGTCCCGGCGACCAAGCCGCCGAGATCCAGCGAATAAATGACGGCGTCGCCGAGGATTTCCGGAACCTGGCCGTCGACGATCTTCTTCGCCAGGCCTTCGGCGATCGCGGTCTTGCCGACTCCCGCCTCGCCGACGAAGAGCGGATTGTTCTTACGCCGCCGGCAGAGGATCTGAACCGTGCGCTCCACCTCGGCGGCACGGCCGATCAGGGGGTCGATCCGCCCCTGGCGCGCCATCTCGTTCAAGTTGGTCGCAAACGTCTCGAGCGGACTGCTGCCTTCCTTTTCCTCGCCGCGCGGCTCGTCGACATCGCCGGAGATCTCGTCGTCCTGACTCTCGCCGGGGACCTTCGAGATGCCGTGCGAGATATAGTTGACGACATCCAACCGAGTCACATCCTGCTGATTGAGCAGATAAACGGCTTGGGAATCCTGCTCGCTGAAGAGCGCCACGAGCACGTTCGCCCCGGTAACCTCCTTCTTGCCGGCGGACTGAACATGGAAGACCGCTCTCTGCAGGACGCGCTGGAACCCGAGTGTCGGCTGCGTGTCCCGATCCTCGCTGTCCGGGATGAGCGGCGTGGTCTCGTCGATGAAGGCCGTGATCTCGCGACGCAGCTTATCGGCATCCGTGCCGCACGCCTTGAGAACCTTCGCGGCGGTCGGGTTATCGAGAAGCGACAACAGCATGTGCTCGACCGTCATGTATTCATGGTGCTTCGCGCGCGCCTCCTTGAAGGCCCGGTTCAGCGTAAATTCGAGTTCTTTGCTCAGCATTGGCCTAATCCAAGCAGGGGTTGACGAAACGGTGTGAGCCGCTGCAGCGACCAGGTGTGTCGGGCTCTAAGCCTCTTCCATCGTGCACATCAAGGGGTGCTGGTGACTGCGCGCAAAGTCGTTCACCTGCGACACCTTGGTCTCGGCGATGTCTTTCGTAAAAACGCCGCATACCCCTCGACCGCGCGTGTGCACATGCAGCATGATCTGCGTCGCCTTCTCGCGATTCATTGCGAAGAAGGTCTCCAGAACCTGCACCACAAACTCCATCGGTGTGTAATCATCATTCAGCAACAGGACCTTGAATAGGGGTGGCCGACGAAGTTTAGGCTTCGCCTCCTGTACGGTCAGCCCTGATTCGCGCTCCTCGCTTGGAAGGTCGTCACTCATGATTCGGGATTCTAGGCAAAATTTTGAGGGTTGCGATGTCGGTCGCACGGTTCGGCGCGATATCCGACCCGACTCCAGGAGTATCCCGGACCGGGCCATGACGCCTGCGTTCGGTTTCCGCACGGACCGACCCGTGACGCGGATCGGTTTGGAGCGCCCCTGAAGATGTCGGTTTGACCCCCGAAATCACCTTACTATACTACGCAGTTATGGCGCGGTTCCGAGGTTTCAAGGCACCCGTCAGACAACAACAACGATGACCACCAACGAGAGACCTGCAACTCCTGGAGGAGCCCTTAAATGATTACCGGTGTTGTCAAGTGGTTCAATAACGCCAAGGGTTACGGGTTCGTGCAACCCGATGGCCGCGACGAGGACGTCTTCGTCCACTTCTCGGCCATCGACATGGATGGCTATAAGACCTTGCGCGAGGGACAAAAAGTCCAGTTCGAGATCAGTCAGGGGCCGAAAGGCCTGCATGCCGCCAATGTACATCGCGTCAGTTGATCGCCGTGCGCTGAGCACTCGCGATCGTCCGTACCGGGAGGCGACGTTACGCTGACATTCGACGACAGCCGGGGGCGGAAATCCTTTCCGCGCCCCTTTTTTCTCAGGGGTCGGCAACCCCCAACCCCCGCCGGTCAATCCATCCGCGCAATCACAGCATCCCCGAAGCCCGAGCAGCTGAGCTTCGTCGCCCCTTCCATGAGTCTGTCGAGATCGTAGGTCACGGTCTTGGCCGCAATCGCGCCTTCGACACCCTTAATGATGAGGTCGGCCGCTTCCGTCCAACCCATGTGCCGCAGCATCATCTCGGCGGAGAGGATCAAAGAGCTTGGATTCACCTGATCCTTGCCGGCATATTTCGGTGCGGTCCCGTGCGTGGCCTCGAACATGGCGACGGTGTCGGACAAGTTCGCCCCGGGCGCCATCCCGATGCCGCCGACCTGCGCGGCCAAGGCGTCCGAGATGTAATCGCCGTTGAGGTTGAGTGTGGCGATCACGTCGTAATCCTTTGGGCGCAGCAGAATCTGCTGCAGGAAGGCATCGGCGATCACGTCCTTCACCACGATCTCCTTGCCGGTCTTCGGATTCTTGAAGCTGCACCAGGGTCCGCCGCCGATCTCCTCGGCACCGAACTCGGACTTGGCCAGATCGTACCCCCATTGTTTGAAGGCACCCTCGGTGAACTTCATGATGTTGCCCTTGTGCACCAGGGTCAGCGAGGCGCGGTCGTTGTCGATCACGTACTGGATCGCCTTGCGCACCAGACGCTCCGTCCCTTCGCGTGAAACCGGCTTGACGCCGATCCCGGAGGTCTCGGGGAAGCGGATCTTGGTCACGCCCATCTCGTTGCGCAGAAAGTCGATGACCTTCTTGGCCGCAGCCGTGCCTTCCTGCCATTCGATGCCCGCATAGATGTCTTCGGAGTTCTCGCGGAAGATCACCATATCGGTATGTTGAGGTTCCTTGAGCGGGCTCGGCGTGCCGCTGAAATAACGCACCGGACGCAGGCAGACATAGAGATCGAGCTCCTGGCGCAGGGTGACGTTCAGCGAGCGGATGCCGCCGCCGACCGGCGTCGTGAGCGGGCCTTTGATGGAGACCACATAATCCTTCACCGCAGCAAGCGTCTCCTCCGGCAGCCAAACATCCTCGCCGTAGGTCCGGGTCGACTTCTCGCCGGCATAGATCTCCATCCAGTGGATCTTGCGCGACCCGCCGTAGGCCTTGTCCACCGCCGCGTCGACCACCGCACACATCACCGGCGTGATATCGATGCCGATGCCGTCGCCCTCGATGTAGGGGATGATGGGGTTGTTCGGTACACGCAGAGACAGATCCGGGTTGACCTGAATCTTCTCGCCGCCCGCAGGGATCTTGATGTTGTCGTTGGCCATGTGGAGTTGCTCTCTTCGGATCGCCCAAAAGAGGTCATGCTACCACTGCCAACTCGGCTTGCGCAGATCCCGAGCGGGGACGCCGAAACCCACAGCGTCCAAACGCTACCACGGACTTTCGAAGGTGAGGAGAAGGCGATACCGAGCGCGCGTGGGTTTCTCGGAAAGCAGTGTGGTCCCGCGCGCGTCGGGACAAGGCGCGCCGACGAGGCGTAGCGGCCCCAACGACGAGAAAGCGCAACGCCGGCCCGGCGTGAGCGTGGCGTGCAATGCGGCGAAAAACCCACGTGCGCTCGGTGTAAATTGCACAGGGCCGCGCCTAGGGCTCGGCCAGGTCTCGCGAGGCACCTCGCCGCTTAAAAATCGTAGACTCGCGGACCGTGTGAAAACCGGCACATGCCCGCATCGGGCAAGGCCGGTCGAGTGCGCGTCAAAGGCAGTGCAGTGTACCCGGATGCTTGGTCCCGGGAGTCAACTCGCACCGGGGTGCATGCTCGAAGAGCTCCACGAAGCTCTCGAGGTCTTGGGCAACGACGTCCCAGATCCCCATAGGACCTGCGCGCGAGATACTGGCGAGGCGCCAGTTGTTGCTCGACGCGGCAGCATCGTTGGTCGTCCGCGCGACTCGTCTCCGACGCGCGCGGGACGTTCCCTGCTTTCGGAAAAACCCGGGGACACTCGGTATACAATCGAAGGATGATTGCGCCGACCTCCACACCCCGATCCGCCCGCATCATTGTCGGCCTGTCCGGCGGCGTGGATTCCGCCGTTGCCGCCCATCGAC
>NZ_JAABRP010000251.1 GCF_011390875.1 Thiocapsa sp. | reverse complement strand
CGACAGGCGATAGCTGGCAGGAGGCAGGAAGCAGGCGGCAGGAGGCAGGAGGCAGGAGGCTAAGTAGAAAGAGGACAAACGCGCGTGCACGTCTCACTCCGACAACTCAAGGTCTTCGAAGCGGTCGCGCGCCACCTCAGTTACACGCGAGCGGCCGAGGAGCTGCATCTGAGTCAACCTGCCGTCTCGATGCAGGTGCGTCAGCTCGAGGAAGAAGCCGGACTTCCGCTGTTCGAGCGTCTCGGCAATCGCATTCTGTTGACCGAGGCCGGTCGGGAGGTCTACGAGTACGGCCGGACCATCAACAGTGCACTCCAGGAGATGGAAGAGGTGCTCGAGTCCCTGAAAGGGGTCAGCCGCGGTCGGCTGCATCTTGCGGTCGCGAGCACGGTCAACTATTTTGCGCCGCGGCTCTTGGCGATCTTCCAGCAGCGCTACCCGGGGATCGGTCTGCAGCTCGATGTCACCAATCGCGAGCAGCTGGTGCGCATGCTTTACGACAACGCGGTTGATCTCGTGCTGATGGGGGTGCCTCCGACTGACATGGAGGTCGAGTCCGAGGCATTTATGGCGAATCCGCTGGTGGTGATCGCGCCGCCCGACCATCCACTCGCGGGCGAGCGAGCGATCAGCCCGGCACGGCTGGCCGACGAGATCTTCGTGATGCGCGAGGCCGGCTCGGGGACGCGACAGACGATGGAGCGCTTCTTCGGCGAGCGCGGTTTGGTCATCCGTCACGGAATGCAGATGACCCGCAACGAGGCCGTGAAACAGGCGGTTCGCTCCGGACTGGGGCTGAGTGTGGTGTCTCTGCATACGATCGAGTTGGAGCTCGAGACCCGGCGGCTGGTCACGTTGGATGTAGAGGGTTTTCCGGATCAGCGGCAGTGGTACCTGGTCTATCGTCGGGGCAAGCGTCTCTCGCCGGCGGCCAACGCCTTTCGGGAGTTCGTGTTGACGGAGGCCGCGCTCATTGCCCCGCCGAAAGGTTTCTCTCGGTTGTCGGAAGATGGCGCTTGATGCCGCTCGAGAAACGCGTGAAAAAGCAAGTTGTCGGGTGACCTGAACGGTCGCGGCGGCCCGGTGCAGATGGTCCCACCTGCGGTGTTGATGATGGTTTTGTCGAGCTTCTTGCGGTTTCTCCTTCTAGCCTCGTTGTCGATGCTGCCGAGCGTCGTCTTTTCGGCGTCGTCCGACCGGCTTGTCGATCCGCTCGCCAATCCCGTCCCGGATTGGGTAGTGACCGACACCGGCGGCGAAATCAGCGTCCCGCTCTATATCTTCTGGTCCAAGACTTGTCCGCATTGCAAAGAGGCCCTGGGTTTTCTGGACAGGCTGCGCGAGGAGGCGCCTTGGATCCAGGTCCGGTCCTACGAGCTTGCGGCCGATCGTGCGCATGTCCGGCGCTACGTCGAGATGGCCGCCGCGCTGGGCGAAGAGGCCCGCTCGGTGCCGGCCTTCTTCGTGTGCGGGCGGATGCTGACCGGATTCGACGACGCCGATGGGGTCGGGGCGCAGTTGGTCGGGCTGGCGCGATTCTGTCTCCAGATTGCGGGGCAGGGCGGCACGGTCGAGGCCGAGGGTTCCGTGTCGCCCCCCGTCGAGGGCATCCGGGTACCGCTCTTGGGAGACCTCGATCCCGCGGCCATGTCGCTGCCGGTCTTCACGCTGGTGCTGGCCGGGCTCGATGCCTTCAATCCCTGCGCCTTCTTCGTCCTCTTCTTCCTGCTCAGTCTGATGGTCCATGCCCGCAGTCGGGCGCGGATGCTGTTGATCGGCGGCACCTTCGTGCTCTTTTCCGGTTTGGTCTATTTCCTGTTCATGGCCGCTTGGCTGAACCTCTTCCTGGTCGTCGGCGGGGCGGCGGTGGTGACGACGGTCGCCGGATTGGTCGCGCTCCTGGTCGGCGGGCTGAACGTGAAGGACTATTTCTTCTTTCGTCGGGGACCGAGCCTCTCGATCCCCGACCATGCGAAGCCCGGTCTTTTCGCGCGGATGCGCCGTTTGCTCGCGGCCGACCGTCTCGGAGCCATGTTGATCGGAACGCTCGTCCTGGCGTTGGCGGCGAACAGCTACGAGCTGCTCTGCACGGCGGGGTTCCCGATGGTCTACACCCGTGTACTGACACTTCATGACCTTTCCGCGCCGGGCTATTACGGGTATCTGGCACTCTACAATCTGATCTACGTCCTGCCCCTTCTGGCCATCGTTCTGGTCTTCACCTTCACGCTGGGGGCGAAAAAACTCACCGAACGGCAGGGGCGGATCCTCAAGCTCCTCTCGGGTCTGATGATGCTGGGGCTGGGTGGCGTCATGTTGCTGGCGCCCGAGATGCTCGTCCATCCGGGCGTCGGCGTGCTTCTGCTGCTCTTCGCACTCGGGACGACGAGTCTCGTCGCCGTCTTCGGCAAACCCGCCGCCTGAGACCGGTGGGCCGGTCGGGTTCCTTCGGCCGACGCCGCCTCCGGCCGTTGCCCTGCGCGTCGGCTCGATGTCCATGCCGATGCGGCAGGGGCCAAGAGGAACAAAGGAACTGTCGATTAAACCGCGCCCGGTGCGATATGCGTAGTTTGTTGGATTGGCTTGACCACGCCGGCTTCGACAACCGTCGGAGCCGGCGTGGTTTAAGGTATTAAAAAATATTAAATTTTAAACCGCGTCCCCGCTAAGGGCCGTGGATGCACCAAACGCCGAACTCACTCGAGAGTGAGCCCCTCGCTCTGGACGCGGTTTAGCAGCCGCGCGGGGATTCGTCTAAACTACCCGACCGTCTCAGCTATGCGCGAATGCCGACCATGCCCGACCGCCCTTCGAGTGACACCGGTATCACCCTGCACCGCTATCCGTTGCTGGCTTCGATCAACTCCCCGGCGGATCTTCGCGCCTTGCCGGAGCATCTGCTGCCTTCGGTCGTCAACGAGCTGCGGGGCTATCTCGTCGACACCGTCTCGCAAACCGGCGGTCATCTTGCTGCCGGCCTCGGCGTAGTCGAGTTGACGGTCGGTCTGCACTACGTCTTCGACACCCCCGGCGACCGGCTGGTCTGGGACGTCGGCCACCAGGCCTACCCGCATAAGATCCTGACCGGGCGGCGCGATCGCATGCCCACCTTGCGCCAGAAAGACGGACTCTCCGGCTTTCCCAAGCGCTGCGAGAGCGAGTACGACTGCTTCGGGGTCGGCCATTCCAGCACCTCCATCAGTGCCGCGCTCGGCATGGCTTTGGCCGCGAAACAACAAGGCGAGCATCGCGATGCCGTCGCCATCATCGGCGACGGAGCTTTGAGTGCCGGCATGGCATTCGAGGCGCTGAACCACGCGGGCTCGATGGATATCGATCTCGTCGTCATCCTCAACGACAACGAGATGTCCATCTCGCCGCCCGTCGGTGCCATTACCAACCATCTCGCACGGCTGCTGTCGGGCAAGATCTATACGACCATGCGCGAGGGCAGCAAGACCGCTCTGCGCGGGATGCCGCAGCTGCGTCATTTGGTCGGACGCTGGGAAGAGCACATGAAAGGCATGTTGATGCCGAGTACCCTATTCGAGGAGCTCGGGTTCAACTATATCGGCCCCATCGACGGTCACGACGTGCATTCGGTGGTCAAGACGCTGCGCAACATCAAGGAGATGCGCGGTCAGCGCTTCCTTCACGTGGTCACCCAGAAAGGCCACGGCTACGAGCCTGCCGAGGGCCAGCCGGTGACCTATCACGGCGTCACACCGTTCGATCGACGCACCGGCGAGCTGCGCAAGGGCGCGTCCAAAGGCCCGACCTACACACAGATCTTCGGCAGTTGGCTCTGCGACACGGCCGAGGCCGATCCGCGCTTGGTCGGCATCACGCCGGCGATGTGCGAGGGCTCGGGCCTGACGGTCTTCTCGAAACGCTTCCCGGAGCGCTTCTTCGACGTCGGGATCGCCGAGCAGCATGCGGTGACCTTGGCGGCGGGGATGGCCTGCGAGGGCGTTAAACCCGTGGTCGCCATCTACTCGAGTTTTCTGCAGCGTGCTTACGATCAGCTGATCCACGATGTTTGTCTGCAGGGGCTGGACGTGACCTTCGCGGTCGACCGCGGCGGCCTGGTCGGCGCGGACGGCGCGACCCATGCCGGCAGCTTCGATCTGAGCTTCAGCCGGCCGCTTCCCAAGCTCGTCATCATGGCCCCGGCCCACGAGAACGAGTGTCGCGCCATGCTTCGGACCGCCTACGAGTATCCGGGCCCGGCGATGGTTCGCTATCCGCGCGGCAACGGGCCGGGCGTGGCGATCGACCCCGAGGCGCCGGCCCTGCCGATCGGTCGCGGCGAGGTCGTCCGGCAGGGTCGCCGGGTCGCCCTGCTCGCCTTCGGCAGCATGGTGACGCCCGCATTGAAGGCAGCGGAGACCTTGGATGCGACAGTGGCCAATATGCGCTTCGTCAAGCCGCTGGACGAAGCGCTGATCCGGACCCTGGCCGAGGGCCATGACCTCCTGGTGACCGTCGAGGAGAACAGCATCGCCGGAGGCGCCGGGAGCGGAGTGGCCGAGTGGTTGGCCGCCGAGGGAATCGACATCCCATGCGTGCATCTCGGGCTGCCGGATCGCTATATCGATCACGCCGAGCATGCCCAACAACTCGCCGCCTGTGCTTTGGATGCCGACGGTATCCTTGCCGCCGTGCGCGACGCCTACGGGCTTCGGTTTCCCGATCGTGACCTTTCGACGGACGCGGACGCCGGGTCCGCAGGCGGAGCCCCCCGAGTCAGACATCAGGGCGCCGGCGCCGCATGAGGCAATTTCTCCGCGGGGCGGTCCTGACGATCGCGATCCTCCTCGGCCTGTTCCTCGCGGTCGGTCCTCTCGCGCTCGGATACCTGGCCAAGGTCGGCTACGACGATCTCCTGGCCGGTCTCATCGAGGATCTGCCGGACCCGGAGATCCTGGAGAACAGCTACAACCGAGGCTGGTTCGCCTCCAGTGCCGTTTTCGAGGTGCTGATCCACCCCGATTCGGCGGTGCAAGCGCCACTGCGTCCTATCCGGATTCGACTGGACAGTCGCATCGAGCAAGGGCCATGGATCTGGCTAACCACACGCCTTCCGCCCGTCCTCGGCCGTGTTCACACCCGGCTTGAGCTCCAGGGATTCGCGGTTGCACTGCCGGTGCTGCCGATGAGCATCGATCTGTATGCAGACGGCTCCGGCCGGATGCAGCTGCGGGTGCCGCCGGGCGAGACCCTGCCGACGGCACAGGTGATGGGGCTGCGACACGGGCCGCTTGACGGCGATCTGGTCGTGTCCTCGGGTCAGGAGGCCGTCGAGGTTCGGCTGACGCTCCCTGAAGGTGTGGTGACCACACCCACGGGTCCGCTCGCCCGCCTGTCCGATCTTCGCTTCGAGGTCGATCGGCCCGATGATTCTTCCGGCACAGGTCGCTTGCAGGTGGCGTTGGTCGAGGTCGATGGCGCGGTTGGCTCGGCGGCAACCGCACCGCCGTCGCTGCGGATCGAGGGCCTCTCGGCGACCTTGTCGCGAACGCTTCGCGAGGGTCTCTTGGATCTGCGTCTTGGACTCGCCGCGAAGCAGCTCGCCACGGCTTCCATGACCTACGGTCGATCCGAGCTCGGCCTCTCGGGCGAGCGTCTGGACGCCGAGGCGCTCGCCGATCTGGGCGAGGGCATTCGCCTGCTGGCCACCGACCAGGTCGCGCAGGAGATGCGGGGCCTGATCACGGCCGGCCTGATCGCGAGTCTGGCCCCGCGTTTCATCGAAAGCGCGACGCGGATCGGCGTCGAGCCGATTCGGATCGAGACCCCCGACGGTCTTGCATTGGGGCGGTTCGATCTGCGTTTGGACCCGGGCACCGATACACCGAGCCGGCTGACCTCGGGTGTCGTCGATTGGGTGATCCTGCTGCGGGCCGACGGCGATCTTGAGCTGCCCGAGGCGGTCGCACTGGACTGGATCGCGCGCTCGCTCGAACCCGGGCTCGAAGACAAGGCTCTGCCGACCTCGGAGCC
>NZ_JAABRP010000250.1 GCF_011390875.1 Thiocapsa sp. | reverse complement strand
GAGGACCGAGCAGCGAGCGACCGCCATGATCAGATCTTCGGATCAGCCGCGCAACACCGACTTCGGCCCCGAGCCGCTTCGGGAGGCGCGCCTCTCGACAGCGGTTCCGGGCGTTGCGCCGATCGTCGGTCAGCATACACCCGGCATTCCAAGACCCATCAGCGCGAAGCACTGGGCCGAGGACAAGTGTCGGTGCCTCGATCTTGAAGTCTGCACCGGGCGCGCATCCGAGCCGCCGGGTCCCGGCGGTCGTAATCGGGCAGCCCGCAAGCGCGGTTTCACCCTGATCGAGCTGATGATCACGGTCGCCATCATCGGCATCCTTGCCGCCGTCGCCTATCCAAGCTACCAGGAGCATGTCCGCAAGGCCAATCGCGCCGATGCGCAGTCCTTTCTGATGGATCTCGCCCAACGCCAGCAGCAGTTTCTTATGGACGCGCGTCGTTATGCGTCGTCGATCGACGAGCTGGGGTTCGCGGCGGTGCCGGACCGTGTTGAGAAGTTCTACACCGTCGCGGTCTCCGCGCCGACGGGTTCCCCGCCGACCTTCACGGTGAGCGCGACGCCGAAAGCCGGCTCGATGCAGGCGCAGGACCTCGGCGGAGCGGCCTTGTCGCTGAACCAGGCGGGCGCCAAGGCGCCAAGCGGAAAGTGGTGATGAGAGAGGGTTGAGATGAACGCCGAGACCTTGCCGTTCGCCGATCGGAGATCCCGCACCCCTGCGGCACGCCTCTCGGGTTTTACGTTGCTTGAGCTGATGTTGGTCATCACGATCGTGGCGATCCTGGCCGGGATCGGGGTTCCCTCGTTTTCGCGCTTCATCGCCGAGCAGCGTGTTCATGCTGCGGCGAGCGACCTGCAGGCGGCATTGTGGCGGGCACGATCGGAGTCCATCCGACTCAATCGAGACGTGGTCCTCGCGCCTTTGAACGCCGACGTGGGTTGGGAGTCCGGTTGGGCGGCCACGAGCACGGCGGTGCCGGGTGTCGAGCTGATCCGACGTGATCCGATGACAGCGGTCACGCTGAGCACCCGACAGACGGACGTGACCTATCGTGCTTCGGGGCGTTTGCGTGGACAAACCGGCAGCGCAGCCTTCGAGGTGGCGTCCAAGAGCGACGCCGGGGCGAAAAAGCGCTGTATTCGGATCGAGCCGAGCGGCCAGCCCACGGTCCGGGAAGGAGGCTGTTGACCATGCGCGGGTTGCGGCACATCGGCAGCGCGGAGTCCGGCTTCACCCTGCTCGAGGTCTTGGTGACGGCTGTGATCATCGCGGTCGGATTGCTTGGCCTTGCGGGCCTTCAGGCGAAGATGGCCGCAACCCAGATGGAAGCCTATCAGCGTGCGCATGCCTTGGTCCTGGTCGAGGACATGGCGGCGCGCATCAACAGCCAGCGCAGCGATGCCAAGGCGGGGGCTTATGCGGCATCGGGAACGATGACGGTTGTCGGGCCCGGAGACGACTTTGATCCGGCGCAAGCGTGCGCTCAGCTCGATCTGACCGAGCGCGATCTCTGCGAATGGAGCCGTGCGCTGAAGGGAGCGGGAACGACCGACGACTCCGAGGCGTTTCTCGGCGCGTTGATCGGTGCCCGCGGATGTATCGAGCGGCTGCCGGGCGACCCGGCGACCTTCCGCGTCAGTGTCGCCTGGCAGGGTCTGAGCGACACGGTCGCACCGAGCCTGGCCTGCGGGCAAGAAGTCGACTACGGCTCCCCGGGCAGGCGTCGCGTGCTTGCGGTGCAGCTGACCTTGGCCGATCTGAACTGAGGCCGATCGAGATGTCCGCCATGCCAATCCGTCGAGACGAGACCGACCGCGACATCGGGGTTTCCGAGCATCCGACGCCGAAGCGTGTCGGCGTGCCCGTGCGTCCGAGCCGGCGTGCCGGGTTCCGCGAGGCCGAGTGTCGGATGCGCGGGATTGGCTCGCGCGGTTTCACCCTGATCGAGCTGATGATCGCGATGACGATCGGTGTGTTCCTGCTCGGGACACTTGCCTTGGTGCTGTCCAACAACAGCCGCACCCGCTACGAGATCGAGAAATCCATCGGTCAGATCCAGAATGCACGCTACGCCATGCAGATGATCACGGATGATTTGAGCAATGCGGGGTTCTATGGCGAGGCCCTCATCCCGGCAGGCGCGGCGCTGCCGAGCCTGTGTCCGACCGCGGCGAATCTCGACGCGGCGCGTAGCCATCCGGTTCAAGGCGCGGACAACATCGCTGCAGTGCCCCAAGCCTGCACTGCCATCGGCGCGGTCTTGATCGGAAACGACCTGCTCGCGGTGCGACGCACGAGCACCTGTGCCGTCGACGATCCGGATTGCGACGCCTTTGTCGAGGGTCTGCCTCATCTTCAGCAGCCGGCGTGCGCGTCCGACTGCTTGGATCCGCCGAATTGTTCTCCCTGGATTGCGACCAACAGGGCGGCACTGACAGCCCGAGTGCGTTCCTGCACGGCAGGCGCGCATGCCCCGATCTACCGACTCTACAGCCGACTCTATTACCTGGCGCCGAGCAACCGGCCCAACGACGGAATTCCGACGCTGAAACGGGCCGAGCTGACGGCGGCCGGATACACGGTGACCCCGATCGCGGAGGGAATCGAGCATTTGCATTTCGAATACGGAATCGACAACGACGGTGGAGGCGAGCCGGACGAATACCTGGAAGAGATCGTCGATCCGGGGAATTGGCAAGACGTGGTGGCCGTGCGGGTGCATCTCTTGGTGCGCAATGCAACGCCGACACATGGGCACTTGGATGATCGGACCTATCATCTCGGTCAGGAGGTTGTCGAGGCACCGGGCGATGCCTATAAGCGCCAAGCCTACAGCACCACCGTGCGCTTGAACAACGTCGCGGGCAGACGGGAGGACATGCGATGAATGCGCATTCTACGGTTGTCGGTCAACAGCGCGGCGCGGTGCTCGTGATCGCGCTGATCATGCTCCTGCTGACAACATTGATCGCCGTCTCGGTGTTCGATATGGGCAGCAGCAACCTTGCCGTGGTCTCCAATCTCGAAAACAAGCGACAGGTCGAGAAGGCGGCGGAGTCGACCCTGGAGGCCGCCGTCAACGACTTGCCGCTCCTGATCGAAAGTCTCTCTGCCGAGAGCCCGAAGGCCGTCTTCTTCTGCGAGGGCCGAAAGAATCATAAGTGCTTCGATGTCAACGGCGACGGCTCGTCCGATATCGAGGTCGATCTTGTTCCCGCACCGAGCTGTATCGGGATGACACCCATTACGAACGACCAACTGGACGCGACGGACATCAATGACCAGGGGTGCTTCATCGGTACGCAGCAGGTCGGCGTGGTAGGCGGCTCGGGGTCGAGCGGCCAGTCGTTGTGCTCCGGGTCCGTTTGGGATCTGAGAGCGCGTGCGATCGACCTCTCATCCGGTGCGCAGTCCCGTGTCCGGCAGGGGATCAGTATCCGCGTCTCGAACAACGATATCGCCACCGCGTGTCCATGATGGCTGTCGTGGAGATTCACCATGTTGACTTTTAAGCGTTTGCGTTACTTCACGGGGCTCATGATCGCCATTCTTCTGGCGTGTCCAGAGGTCTTTGCCGAGGATATCGATATCTTCGTCGGTGGTACGGGGGCACAGACGGCCAAGCCGAACATCCTGTTCGTTCTGGACAACTCGGCAAACTGGAGCCGTAACGACCAACACTGGTTGCCCAAGGGCACATCGCAGGGACAGGCGGAGGCCAGGGCGATTCGCAACGCCCTCGGCGGACTGACCGGCAAGGTCAACGTGGGGCTCATGATGTATGTGACGCAGGGAAGCCAGAACGATAATGCCTATGTGCGGCATGCGATCAAGGAGCTGAACACGACCAACCAGAGCGCATTGAATACGAAGCTGGATCGCATCGACAACAATATCAACGCACCGGACGAGAAACGTCAATCCGGCCCGAAGTACGGGTATCTGATGCATGACGTTTACAATTACTTGGCCGGCAGAACCTCGCTCAACAGCGGGACCGGAACGCCGAGCGGTCTTGCGGACGCAAGCGGATATCAGACGAGCTACTCGCGTTTCAGCTCCCCGCTCACGACGGCGGATCTCTGTACCGACACCTATTTGGTCTTTATCGGGAATCCGCAGAGCAGTGGTCCGTCCATCGACGATTCAAGCAATTCCAATGCGTTGTCCGCATTGGTGACGTCCGCGGGTGGAACAGCGGACCGTTTGGCCGGTTCCGGCAGCGGAACGCCGCTCCCGATCCCCAAGTTTACGCTCAATAGTCAAACGGAGCTTGAGAACCTCGACTTCAGCGTTGACTGCTACAAGGACCAGAGAACCTGTACATCCGACGTCAATGCTGCCGACAGTGCGTGTCGGAGTGCGGGTTATTCGAGCTGCACCTGTCTCGCGACGGTGAAGACACCTCATGATTGCAGCAATAAGAATGATGACCGATACATGGTCCAGGGGACGATCGTCAACGAGACGATGGTGCCGACCGGGGACTTTGATACGAGCAAGGGCGCGGCTTGGAATCTGGATGATTGGTCGAAATTCCTCTATGTTCAGGGCGTGCCCATTCCGGGTGCAGTAGAGTCCGATCCGCGCGCCCGCGTCATTACCTATACGATCGACGTCTTCAACAAAAAACAGAACGACGACCATACCGGTCTCTTGATGAGTGCCGCGAAGGTCGGCGGCGGAGGCTATTTCTTCGCGCGCGACCAGGAAACCCTCGAGGCGGTCCTGGAGACCATCATCTCCGAGATCATTTCGGTCAACTCGACCTTCGCGTCGGCGTCCCTGCCGATCAGTGCGACCAACCGAGCACAGAACGAAAATCAGGTCTTCATAGGGATGTTTCGCCCCGAGCCGTATGCGAAGCCGCGCTGGTTCGGCAATGTCAAACGGTATCAGCTTGCGCGATTCGACACGGGGATCGACCTTGCCGACGTCGACAAACGACGTGCGGTGAATACGCTCTCCGGGTTTGTCGCCGAGTGTGCCTCGAGCTTCTGGACGCAGGACTCGGTCGACTACTGGGCGGGCTTGGGCGTCGTCCCGGATCCCATGGGTCAGTGCCGCGCGACGGGCAGTCCCTACTCGGATCGGCCGGATGGGCCCTTTGTCGAGAAGGGAGCCGCCGGTCAGATGCTGCGTCTCTCCGATATCGCAAATCGCAAGGTCCTGACCCGATCGGGCGAGGCGCTGGTCGCCTTCAATGTCTCGAACAGCGGGCTTGCCTCGGACCTTGTCGGCTATACCCGCGGCATGGATGTCGATCTGATGGACAAGAGCAATACTCAGACGGATCCGCGGCCGACGATTCACGGGGATATCGTTCATTCACGGCCGCTGCCGATCAATTACGGCGGCAGCGCCGGTGTCGTGGTGTATTACGGAACAAATGACGGGATGCTGCGCGCGGTCGGTGCAGGGAATGGCTCGGAGCGCTGGTCTTTCATTGCGCCGGAGCATTTCGGCAAGCTCGCGCGTCTGCGGGCGAATGAACCGCTCGTGGCCTATCCGAATCAGGACCAGGCGGCCAATCCGCTCCCGAAGGATTATTTCTTCGACGGATCGATCGGACAGGTGGTGCAATACGACGATGCGGAGCTTATCGATAGGGCCTGGATCTTTCCAACGATGCGACGCGGTGGACGGATGGTCTATGCGTTCGACGTGACGACCCCGGATTCGCCGGCGTTGATGTGGCATGCCGGGTGCCCGAACGTCGGCGACGATGTCGATTGCGTGGGTGGCCTTGCCGATATCGGTCAGACGTGGTCGATCCCGAATGCCGGATTCATTCAAGGGTACGAAGACGGCGCGAGCCCGGTGCTGGTGATGGGCGGCGGCTACGACGCCTGCGAGGATGATGACGTGAGGACTCCGAGCTGCGACAGCAGCAAGGGGCGCGCTGTCTTGATCCTGGATGCCGAGACCGGCGGGGTGTTGGCAACCTTCTCCACCGAGCGTCCCGTCCCGGCGGATGTCAGTCTGGTGGACCTGGATTACGACGGCTTCATG
>NZ_JAABRP010000249.1 GCF_011390875.1 Thiocapsa sp. | reverse complement strand
CCGAGGTTTGGTACTGGCGCCAGGGCCTTATCCAACCCTACTTTCTGCGCGGCGAGCGTTACGAGCCGGTGAATGAGAGTCAGGTCCTGCCCGGATTGGATCTGCCGCTCCTGATGCGCTTCATCGACGAGCCGACCACCTCGCAAGCGATTCGCGGCTATCGCGATGCGTTGCGGGGTAATGAAAGGCGGTGATGCCGGGTCCGGGATCAGGACAACAGCGGATCGATCCAATTCCGGCGCTTATCCTTGATCATCACGAATCGGCAACGGCCCTCCGAGAGGCCGGCCCAAAGATCACCGATCAGACGCTCGTCTTCCGATGCCTTCCAGCGATCCGCACCCTTGTATTCGACCGCGAGGGTCGGTCCCGGCTTTGCAACAAGACTCAAAGCTTACCAAACCGAATCCAAGAATCTCCTAAACCGCGTCCCCACAAACGCATCAAAGACCCATAAACCTCAACCCGAACATGGGCACCCCCATATCCCAACGGACGCGGTTTAGCTCTAGAAGCGCCCGATCAAAGACACCCCCAGCATCGCCGCAGGATCCTGATCCTCCTCGAAAAGCCGTCGACCCTTCTCGTCCTCGACCCTCAGCTGGGTCCCGGTTGCCGCACCGGCGTAGAGCTTGAAGCTAAGGTTTTCGCTCAGGTTGCGCCCGAGCTGGACGAAGACAGGGATGAACCTGTGCTCGCCGACGCCGTCGGGGAAGGGTCCATCGGAGTCGAGTCGAAAGCGATAGGAGCGGTAGGCCGCGCCCACGCCTGCGGTCCAGCCCGAATCGAGCACATAGGACAGTTCCAACCCCGCCGGACCGGCCGGGCCGGCCGGGAAGGGGTTGGTGAGGCGCAAGCGATCGGTGATCCGCCAGTCGATGATCAGGAAGGGGAAGGCGCTTGTCTCCTCGATGCGCTCGTAGACGCCGACGCCCAGGCCGAGGGTGAGATCGGGCCGCACCGACCGCGACACCGAGGCCGTGGCGCCGTATTCGAGCGTGTCCGCAAAGTTGGCGCCTGATTCGCCGGAGGACTCGATCGTCGGGTTTAGACCCAACCGCCAGCCGCTCTCGGTCGTGAAGCCGTAGGGTACGGAGATACCCGCTCGGTAGAGCCTGTCCCACGGCTGCTCACCGCCGAATCCGAGTGGTTTGTCGAAGTCCCAGTCCTCGTAGTCCAGGCGCAGCCGCACACCCAGAGACGACTGCCCGTCCAGCGCCCAGCTCGTTCCGAGCGACATGAGCACAGCGGCGTAGGCGGCATCGCCGCCGGAGTCGAGATCGCTGTCGAACTGAACGACGGGGGCGACCGAGAAGCTGACGCCCGGCGGCGATTGCGCCATGGAGAGCGCGGCAAACCCGGTCGACAGCATTGCCGCACAGACGACACGGACGAGGCAAGGCGCTGGCATCGGAGACACTCCCTGGAAATCATGGTGAGGTGATGGAGGAAACGGCGTGGAACATAGCATCCCGCGATCGATCCGGACCAGCGCTTGTAACCCTAGATCCGGCGGTTGACCGCTTCGTGCTTCATGCAAGGTCTTGACGGCTTTGACGATCGCGTTCCTCTCACGACTCACCGGCCGGGTGAAGGCCGCTACGACCCCCGGGCACGCCCCGCGCGGCGCCCGACTGCGTTGCAACGCGTTGGCGTAGAACCACTACGCCGCCTCGTTGCGCTTTGCCGGACACCGCGCGGGATTACACTCCAGGGGCCGTTCAACTGCCGGATCTAGGGTAGCAGGTTCGGCCGGGGTCCAATTCGAGGCCGGCCCAAACTGAATCTCGACACGACAGGGATCTGCGCGACCGCATCCTCCGTCAATGGGGTCATGGCATACCGCGACAAGCTCACCGGCGGCGCGACAGCTCGAACGGCGTCGGCTTGGTTCAGTCCTCGGGTACGGCCGCAATGTCGCGACGAAGCGTATGACTTCCGCGTCGCCGATGATATCGTCGCCGGCTTCCAGATCCGGCAGGTTGCGGAACACGTCCAAACGGCCCGCGGCGAGCGGCCGAGGACATTGAAGCTGCGGCTGCCCGTCCGGGAGTGCCCGGCATACTCAAACCGAGATCCCATGCGGGTCATGTCATGATCTGTAGTTCACCGCCTGTGAAGACGGCTTGCACCGACAAAGCGTATGCCGTCGGCACCGAGTCTCGGAGTGGTCGCAGCCGTTGGGCTTGCGCAACGGATCGGGACCAATCAGCGGCCAACAGGCATCTTTCGCCAACAGGTCGGAAGGAGTGCCCGAGCAGATGGGGTGAGCTTGGACGATGTTGCGCATAAAGAATCTGTTGCTGATCGGGCTGGGCCTGGGATTATTGATCCCTTACGCTGCAACCGCGCAGACGCTCGACGTGAGCCCACTACGGCTGACGGATCAGGAGCGCGCTTGGCTGGCCGCTCGTCATACGGTCCGTGTCCGCATCAGCGAGTATCCGCCGTATATGATCCGAGAGCCCCGGCCAATGGGCCTTGCGGTCGATTATCTCGATCATATTGCGGCGCAATTCGGTTTCGACGTTGAATACGTCCCCGCGGAAATGACCTTTGGTGCTGCCGTTGCCGATCTCGCCGGCCCCCGCCAGCATTACGATCTGCTGCCGACCTTTACGCGGACGCCGGAACGGCTAAAGCAGTTCGCCGTCACCGATGATTACCTGAGCGCGCCTTGGGTGATCTATACCCGCCAGGATAGCCCCTACCTGATTGGCCTGGACAGCCTGGCCGGGAAGACAGTCGTCGCCGAGCAGGGCTTCTTGATCATCGATAAGATCAAGCGGGACTTTCCAAGTATCGACATCCTTCAGGTGCCGGGGGCGCTGGATGCACTCACAGCAGTAGCGACGGGGCAAGCCGATGCCTATGTCGGTAATCTGGCCGTAGGCACATTCCTGGTTAAGGAGCATCGGCTCACGAACCTGATGGTCGCCGCGCCGACGCAGTATGGCATCAACACCCAGGCGATGGCGGTCCGAGCGGATTGGCCGGAGTTGGCCAGTCTGATCAATAAGGGCATTGCCTCGATGACGCAGGAAGATCGCAACGCCATTCTCGATCAATGGATTCGTCTCGAGATGCGATCACGAGAAGACTATCGATTGGCGTTCGGCATCCTGGCTGCCGCCTCGTTGGTCGTCATCGCTGTCTTTCTCTGGAATCGAAGGCTGGCGCAAGAGATTCGGGTGCGGCAGCGTGTCGAATCGGAGCTGCGCCGGTCCGAGGTTCGGCTCCACGAAGAAAAAAACGCGCTGGAGCAGACCAAGACACAGTTGCAGCACAAGAAGGAGGCATTGCAGGAGCTCAACGCGACTTTGGAGGCCCGGTTGCTGGCGGCGGTGAAGGATCGCACCCGCGTCCTGAGCGAAGCGGCGGCCCGGGCGCAAGAGAGCGACCAGGCCAAGTCGGCCTTTCTGTCTGCCGTCAGCCACGAGCTGCGCTCACCCTTGCACGACATCCTCGGCTATGCTCGGCTGCTCGCTCGGCAGGTACCACAGTCTCGCGACCAGCTGGGCATCATCCTCGAGAGCGGCAATCAGCTCCTAAGGCTGATCAACGAGATCCTCGACTATAGCCACGGCGAGGCAAAACCCATTGTGCTCGAGCCGGGGCCACTCTCGCTCGGTCGGGTGGCGCGCAACCTGACCGCGACCTACCGACCGCTCGCTGCGCGAGGGAATAATCAATTCGTCGTCAAGCTCGAAACCGGCAGCTTGGACTGGGTCATTGCCGATGAGCTGCGGTTGACCCAGATCCTGCGTAATCTCTTGGACAATGCCTGCAAATTCACTCGCGATGGATGTATCGATCTCGGCATCGAGCGGGTCGAGTCGACCGCAGTGGCGAACGGAAAGGGCGCCGACTGTTTGGTGAGCTTCAGTGTCGGCGATACCGGTGTCGGGATTCCGGAGGCGAAGCGCAAGGCGGTGTTTCAACCCTTCCAGCGCCTGGAACGGCACCGAGGTTTGCCCGGCGTCGGACTCGGACTGGCGATCGCGCAGCAACTGACCACGGCCATGGGCGGTGAAATCAGTCTACACAGCAGCGCGGGTCTGGATTCGGGCAGTACCTTCCGATTTCAGCTGCATTTACCGATTGGTACAGCGCTTGAGCAGGGCGCCGACGAGGATCTCGTTATCCTGGGCTATGCGGGACGGCGTCGTACCTTGCTGATTGCCGACGACCAAGCGACGAGTCGCGACTTCTTGTCGGAGTGCTGCCGCAGTTGGGGATTCGAGGTCATCGAGGCAGCCGATGGCGCCGAGGCCATCGAGCGTTTCCGGACGTGGGAGGCGTCGGTGGACGCGGTCTTGGTCGATCAATTCATGCCCCGTCTCGATGGCTGGGGGTGCTTGCAAGCGCTGCGTGCTTCGGAGCGGGGGTGCCATCCGCCGGTGATCCTGATCTCCGCCGCACCTGCGCAACGACCTGAAGGCTTTCGCGAGGACCTGGACTTCGATGGATTCGCCATGAAACCGCTCACCGAGTCGATACTGGCGAAGCTTCTGGCCGAATCGCTGGCGCTGGAATGGGAGTATGAGTGCGCCTCTCCAGTCGAGGACGCACCGCAGCCCGATCAGATGCTGCTGTCGTTCGCTCTCGCTGCCGACGAGCGCAAGTGTTTGCAATCGATGGTCGCCATGGGTCAGGTCGTCGGGCTGCAGCGATGGGCGCAGGAGATGGCGGAGAAGGACTCGGAGCGCAAGCCCATGTGGCTGGGCATCGAGCAGCTCTGTCGCGCTCTTGATCTACAGGCATTGAAGCGATTGGCCGCCGCGGCCTCGAATTGATCGAGCGCTGCCCGATGGACTTTGCCGAGTCAGCATAAGACTGTGCTGCGAGCCGTGTCAGGCTGCGATCAGGGGATTTCCTCGGTTAAAATCGGTCGTCGTTTCGACGGTGTTAAAGAGTCCATCAGCATGGCCGACAACATGGCGCGTATCTTGATCATCGACGATCAGCCGGCATCGATCGGTCTGTTGATCGCCTACTTGCAGGGACGCGATATTGACCTCCTGGTGGCGCAGACCGGCGAAGACGGTCTGAGGATTGCGGCTGAAGGCCAGCCTGATTTGATCCTGCTCGACGTGCGGATGCAGGGACTCGATGGCTTTACCGTTTGCCGACGCCTCAAGGCCTCGCCCGGGACCCGCTCGATCCCGGTGATCTTTCTCTCCTCATCGATTGAAACCGAGGATAAGTTGCGGGGGTTTGCCGCAGGCGCCGCGGATTACATCACCAAGCCGTTTTCCGAGCAGGAGGTTCTCGCGCGGGTCTACCTGCAGATCGGCGACCACCAACAGGTGCATGCCCTGAGCCGTCAGGCCCTTGATGAGCTCGAAGACATCCCCTTTTCAGCCTCGGCGAACCGGCTCGATCAACGCCTTTTCACGGACGCGGTGGCGGTGCTGACGAAGCGTCTGGTCGATCCGCCGAGCGCGGTTGAGTTGGCGCATCAGGTCGGGACCAATCAGCAGCGGCTGACGCGCATCTTTCGTGAGCAGGTTGGGATGAGCGCCTACGAATACCTGCAAGAGATGCGACTGGAGCGGGGGCGTAGCCTATTGCTGGAGACAGATCTCCAGATCCAGTTGATCGCGGACCGGGTCGGTTACCGCAACGCAGGCGACTTTACCCGCGCCTTCGGCCGCCATTTCGGCGTGACGCCAAAGAAGTATCGGCAAGGGCGACTGCAGTCCGGTTGCGTTGATGGACGTCCCGACGAGCTCACTCTGTGATGTCGCGTTCGACCATGGCAGCAGCACCGCTTCCAGCCGAGATCGACATCCGCATTGCGCGGATCGATCAGCTGTTTCGGACGGGACGCATCTACCTGTTGATCGGGCTGTTCATCCTGTTGCTCTCCCTGGTCGGCGCCGAAGCCGTGATCTATCTGTTCGGCAATCGTCCGAGCGTCACGTTGCTCGCCGAGAGCCTGATCATCCTCGGCTGGGTGGCGAACTGGAAACCGCTGGAGATCTTCCTGTACGACTGGTGGCCCATCCGCCGCGATGCCAGGCTATTTCGCCGCTTGGCCGCGGCGCGGGTCACGTTGCAGGGTTGAACGGCGCGGGGTAGCCCCGCGCCGCGCCTGCGCGCGGAATCAGATTAAACCGCGTCCAGAGCGAAATGCGTCTTTTTCATTTTGCGTTTGGCTTCGGAGATGTCCT
>NZ_JAABRP010000032.1 GCF_011390875.1 Thiocapsa sp. | reverse complement strand
CGATGATCTTCTCGACGGCATTCTGCTGCAGTCGGAGGTGCTCGAGCTCAAGGCCGCCGTCGACGGCCCCGCCCGCGGGACCATCGTGGAGTCCAGTCTCGACAAGGGGCGTGGTCCGGTCGCGACCGTCCTGGTCCAGTCCGGAACGCTGCGGCGCGGCGACATCATCGTCAGCGGCGGCGAGTACGGTCGCGTTCGAGCCATGTTCGACGAGGCCGGTGCCCCGGTCGAGGAGGCAGGTCCGTCGATCCCCGTGCAGGTGCTCGGCCTTTCGGGCACGCCCTACGCCGGGGACGACGTCATGACGGTCGCCGACGAGCGCCGGGCGCGCGAGGTCGCGGAATTCCGCTCGGCACGCTCGCGCCAGAGCCGTTTCGACGAGCAGCGCGGCGTCAGCCTCGATCAGCTCTTTGCGCAGATCAAGGACGGCGAGCAGAAGAGCGTCAACCTCATCGTCAAGGCCGATGTGCAGGGCAGTCTCGAGGCACTCAAAGACAGCCTGCTCAAGCTCGGCAACGAGGAGGTCAAGGTCGCGCTGGTCGCGGTCGGCGTCGGCGGCATCACCGAGTCGGACGCCAACCTGGCCGTGACCTCCAACGCCATCATGCTCGGGTTCAACGTCCGGGCCGATGCCGCGGCGCGCCGGGTGATCGAGGACAAGGGCCTCGACCTGCGCTACTACAGCATCATCTACGAGCTGATCGACGACGTGAAGAAGGCCATCTCGGGCCTGCTCAGTCCGATCGTCACGGAAGAGATCATCGGTCTGGCTCAGGTGCGCGATGTCTTCCGCTCATCGAAGTTCGGCGCGGTTGCCGGCTGCATGGTCACCGAGGGTGCGATCCGTCGCAACAGCCCGATCCGTGTGCTGCGCAACAACGTCGTAGTCTACGAGGGGGCGCTCGAGTCGCTGCGCCGCTTCAAGGACGACGTGAACGAGGTGAAGAACGGCGTCGAGTGCGGCATCGGCGTGAAGAACTACAACGACGTGCAACCGGGCGACCAGATCGAGGTCTTCGAGCGGACCGAACGGGCCCGCGAGATCTGATCGGATGAAGGAATTCGACCGTACGGAACGCATCGGCGCCGAGCTGAAGCGTATCCTCTCTACGTTGGTCCGCGACGAGGTGAATGATCCGCGTCTGGCCAACATCACGGTCCACGAGGTGCGGGTGACGCGGGACTTGGCCCACGCCAAGGTCTTCTTCACCTGTTTCCCGACGGACGATGAGGCCGCCGAGCAGACGCGTTTGCTCAACGGCAAGCTCGCCGGCTTCCTCCGTCACGGGCTCGCACAGCGCGTGCGTCTCCGGACCATCCCACAGCTGCATTTCGTGTTCGACGAGTCGATCGGCAAGGGCGAGCGTCTCGCGGCGCTGATCGCGCAAGCGGTCGGGCAGTCCGACACATCCACGCATCAAGACGCCGATCAGGAGCCGCAGGTTGATGGGACGCCGTCGTAATACAGGCCGGGATGTCACGGGCATCCTGCTGCTGGACAAACCGCTTGGCCTGTCGTCGAACGACGCCCTGCAGCGCGTGAAGCGGTTCTACCGCGCCGCCAAGGCCGGCCATACCGGGAGCCTCGATCCGCTGGCGACCGGACTCCTGCCCTGTTGTTTGGGCGATGCGACCAAGTTCTCCGCCTATCTGCTGGATGCGGACAAACGCTATCGGGTGCGCGTGCGCTTGGGCGTGACGACCACGACCGCCGATGCCGAGGGCGACATCGTCGCCGACGAGCCGGTGGTCGGGATCGACGAGGCGCGCGTGCGCGAGGTGCTGCTCGGTTTTCTCGGCACCATCTCGCAACTGCCGCCGATGCATTCGGCCGTGAAACATCAGGGGCAGCGGCTCTACAAACTGGCTCGGCAAGGCTTGGAAGTCGAGCGAACCCCGCGCGAGATCCAGATCTTCGCGCTCGATCTGCTCTCGATGGACCTGCCGGAGATCGAGCTGGACGTGCACTGCTCCAAAGGCACTTACGTGCGTACGCTGGCCGAGGATATCGGTCGCAGGTTGGGCTGCGGTGCGCATGTCAGCGGACTGCGCCGAACCGCCGTGGGGCCTTACGCGGAGACAGCGGGGCCCTTCGTCGGGCTGGACCACATCGAGGCGATGGCGGGCGAAGACGACATGGCCGGTCTCGATGCGCTTCTTCTGCCGCTCGACAGTGCCCTGGGTCACTGGCCGTCGGTGCGCCTGTCCGCCGACGCCGCCTTTTATCTGCGCCAAGGCCAAGCGGTCCTGATCCCGCAGGCGCCGACGCAGGGGCTTGTTCGGCTCTATGATCCGTCGCAGATCTTCGTCGGCGTCGGCAGTATCCTCGACGACGGGCGCGTTCAGCCCAAGAGGCTGATTTAGAATCGTAAAATGTCCCGGGTCATCCGTCTTTGACCACCCGGGACGCGGCGCATTCACGCGTTGCTCAACAGTTCGAAAGGCATTGCAATCAACCCACGGTCCGATCCCCTGATGTCATTGTCGGGGCGATCCATCCCTCTCCCGTTCGGAGGCGGACCAGGACCTTTTTCTCTCCATTACTGAACCAGGAGACCACCAATGACAATGACCGCAGCCGAGAAGAAACAAATTGTCGAAGACTACCGTCGCGCCGATGCCGACACGGGGTCTCCGGAGGTGCAGGTCGCGCTCCTGACCGCGCGCATCCTGCAGCTCACCGAACATTTCAAGGAGCACAAGCACGATCACCACTCGCGCCGGGGTCTGGTGCGCATGGTCAACTCCCGTCGTAAGCTCCTCGACTACCTCAAGCGCAAGGATCTCGACCGTTATCGCGAGCTGATCACGCGTCTCGGCCTGCGCCGCTGACACGCCTCCCGACTCGGCGATCGGGCGATCGGGAGACGCCCGATCCGCCCGCTCCCCGCGGAAGGGATGCCGCCGGCGGCACCGACGCACAGCCCTGTCACCGCAGCGCCTGCGGGCGCGACGTAAGGTGCAGGGGTCCAAGGCCCGGCGCTACGACGGACCACATACCCCGAGGATCTACTTGTGATTCCCAAAGCTATCGTTAAGCAATTCAAGCTCGGTGACCAGACGGTCACCCTCGAGACCGGCGAAATCGCACGCCAGGCCGACGGCGCCGTGCTGGTCAACGTCGACGATACGGTTGTTCTGGTCACGGTCGTCGTCGACAAGCGCCCCGGCGCAGTGCGCGACTTCCTGCCCTTGACCGTCGATTACCAAGAAAAGACCTATGCCGCCGGTCGCATTCCCGGCGGTTTCTTCCGTCGCGAGGGGCGTCCGAGCGAGGTCGAGGTTCTCACTTCGCGTCTGATCGACCGTCCGATCCGTCCCCTGTTCGCGAAAGGTTTCAGACAAGAGATCCAGGTCATCGCGACGGTCAAATCGCTGAACCCTGCGGTGAACCCCGAGGTTCCCGCAATGATCGGTGTTTCGGCCGCGCTCGCGGTCTCGGGTGCGCCCTTCAACGGACCGATCGGTGCCGTGCGCGTGGGCTACAAGAACGGCGAGTACATCCTCAACCCGGCGGTGATCGGTCTCGGTCCGGATTCGGATCTCGACCTGATTGTCGCGGGTACCGAGAAGGCCGTTCTGATGGTCGAGTCCGAGGCCCGTGGTCTTTCCGAAGAGGTCATGCTGGGCGCCGTCCTGTTCGGTCATCAGCAGATGCAGACCGTCATTCAGGCGATCCGCGAGCTGGCCGCCGAGGCGGGCAAGCCCCCGATGGACTGGACGCCGCTGGTGGCCGATACCGCGTTGGCCGAGGCCGTGGCGAGTGCCTGTGGCGAGCGGATCGCCGAGGGCTATCGCATCAAGGACAAGCAAGAGCGCTACACCGCCCTGAACGCGATCCGCGCGGCCGTGGTTGCCGAGCTTTGCGCCGGCGAGAGCCCCGCTTGGAGCGAGTCGCAGGTCATGGGCGCCATCGAGAAATTCGAGAAGACGACCGTGCGCGGCTCGATCATCGCGGGCAACCCCCGTATCGACGGTCGCGACAACCACACGGTGCGTCCCATCACCATCCGCACCGGCGTTCTGCCGCGCACTCACGGTTCGGCGCTCTTCACGCGCGGCGAGACCCAGGCGCTGGTCATCACGACCCTGGGCACAGAGCGCGATTCGCAGATCATCGATGCACTGGAAGGCGAGCGGCGCGAGCACTTCATGCTCCACTACAACTTTCCGCCCTTCTGTGTCGGGGAGACCGGTCGGGTCGGCACGCCGAAGCGGCGCGAGGTCGGCCACGGTCGCTTGGCCAAGCGCGGCGTGCTCGCCGTCATGCCGAGCATCGAAGAGTTTCCCTATTCGGTGCGCGTGGTCTCGGAGATCACCGAGTCCAACGGTTCGAGCTCCATGGCCAGCGTCTGCGGCACCAGCCTCTCGCTGATGGATGCCGGTGTGCCCGTGAAGGGTCCGGTTGCCGGCGTGGCGATGGGCCTGATCAAGGAAGGCGATGCCTTCGCCGTGCTGACCGACATCATGGGCGACGAGGACCATCTCGGCGACATGGACTTCAAGGTAGCCGGCACGGACTCGGGCATCAATGCCCTGCAAATGGACATCAAGATCGAGGGCATCACGGCCGAGATCATGGAGACCGCACTCGGGCAGGCCAAGACCGCGCGGCTGCATATCCTCGGTGAGATGAACAAGGTCATCGGCGCCCATCGCACCGAGATGTCCGAGCATGCCCCGCGCATCATCGAGCTGAAGATCCATCCCGAGAAGATCCGCGACGTCATCGGTAAGGGCGGCTCCGTCATCCGCGCCATCACGGAAGAGACCGGCGCCACCATCGACATCAACGATGACGGCGTAGTCAAGATCTTCTCGGTCGAGAAGGCGGCGGGCGAGGAGGCCAAGCGCCGGATTCGGCTCATCACCGCCGATGTCGAGGTGGGCAAGGTCTACGAGGGCCGCGTCGCTCGCCTGATGGATTTCGGTGCCTTCGTCACCATCCTGCCCGGTCGCGACGGTCTCGTTCACATCTCGCAGATCTGCGAGGAACGGGTCCAGAGCGTCAGCGACAAGCTCTCCGAGGGCGATCAGGTCCGCGTGAAGGTCCTCGAGGTCGACAAGCAAGGCCGCATCCGTCTAAGCATGAAGGCCGTCGAGCCCGGCGAGTAATCGTCAGGCCTCACGGCATGTCGAAAAGGGGCCGATGGCCCCTTTTTTGTTTCTTCAATTTGATCCTCGCCCGCCGGAAAGCGACTGGACGCTGCTTCTAAACCGCGTCCGGAGCGAGATGCGTCGTTTTCATTTTGCGTTTGGCTTCGGAGATGTCCTCGACCCTGGCGAGACGCGGTTTAGAGTTGAATATTTTTTAAGACTATAAACCGCGCCAGCTCCGACAGTCGTCGGGGCTGGCGCGGCCAAGCCATTCCAACACATGACGCATATCGCACCTGGCGCGGTTTACCACCAGCCGAAGAGCGTTCGGAGCGGTTCGCGAGAGCTTCGCGTCGAGCGCGACCCTGCCGGCCGTCAGGACCGTGGAAGAGTACGACTGCAAGTCGTCTACCCCGGGGGGACGGCGCGAAGTGCTAGGATCTCTACGATAGAGTCGAGAACCCAAAGGCCATCCCCGTATGTCAAAGCGTCCGCTCCGCCCACCGATCGGCTTCGGTCTCATCGTGATCGGCGACGAGATCCTCAAGGGCGCCCGTGTCGATGCTCATCTGAGCGCCTTCAAGGGAATGGTCGGCGAGCGCGGACATGAGCTGGCGTGGCATTGGCTGCTCCCCGACGACCCGGAGGTGCTGGTCGCCCATCTGCGTTTTTCGATGGGGCGCTCCGACCCGGTCTTCGTGTGCGGCGGCATCGGCGCAACGCCCGACGATCACACCCGCGCATGCGCCGCGACCGCAGCCGGTTTGGAATTGGTGCGTCATCCCGAAGCCAAAGCGCTGCTCGAGGCGAAGTTCGGTGGCGAGGCCTATCCCAACCGTATCCTGATGGCGGATCTGCCTGCCGGGTGCGATCTAATCCCGAATCCGATCAACCGGATCCCCGGCTTTTCGCTGCGCGGGCACTGGTTTCTGCCGGGTTTTCCCCAGATGGCCTGGCCGATGGCGCAATGGGTCTTGGAGCGGTTCTACGGCGTCTCGGACCTGGTGCAGGAGCGGGCCTTCGCCCTTTTCGATACCCCGGAGAGCAGCCTGATTCCCGTGATGCGCGATCTCGGCGATCGGTTCCCGGATCTCAAGCTCTTCAGCCTGCCTCATTTGGGCGATGATGCCCACATTCTTTTGGGTTTTCGCGGACGCAGCGGAATCGAAGAGGCGATGAAAGCCCTGCGCAAACGCCTGGAGCGCGATGCGATTCCTTATTGCGATACCGCATCGGAGGTGCTGCGTCGCTGACAAAAAAGACCGCCATGGCGGGTGTGTGGTGCGCCATGGCGATCAATTGCTTGCTGCTGAATTCAAACCTGAATGCGTGCCGGCTCAAGCAGGGCGCCGGGAAACGATTCGAGGCTCGAGTCGCAATTGTGCGCTATAACTGTCGCGAAAACGGTAAAGATCTGTAAAGAGCCCGGGAGGCAACGCGTTCAAGGGTGCGTTCAGAATCGACTGTTTACCGATGCGCCGCTCGGCTGCATGAGGTCGAGATCGTGCTCGGTGCCTGGAACAGACTTGACCTGGCGTCGGTCCTCGGCGCTGCTCTTCAAGGAGAGACGAGTATTTCTGCCAACATTATCGTCGTCGAAGACGACCCGCGTATGGGTCGTGTTCTCACGCGTCATCTGTCACGCGCGGGTTACGCGGTGTCGGTTGCCGCCAACGGATCCGAGATGCGCCGACTCTATCGTCACGATGGCGCGGATCTTGTGCTCTTGGATCTCAACCTGGGTGCGGAGGACGGCATGGACCTGGCGCGCGAGCTCGTCGGCTCCACCGCCGCCGCGATCATGATCGTGACCGGACGCGATGACCTCCAGGACCGCATCGACGGCTTGGATGCCGGTGCCGATGACTACATCACGAAGCCCTTCGAGATCGAGGAGCTGCTCGCACGCATCCGAGCCGTACTCAGGCGACATGCCTTCGAGGCGAGTGCTCACGACGCGATCCAACTCGGCGCGGTGACGCTCGACGCGAGCGCCATGAGCCTGAGCGACACATCCAGCGGGGCCTCCCTGCGCTTGACCCAGACGGAATCCCGCATTCTGGCGACCCTGATGCGCCAACACGGGCGGGCCGTGAGCCGTGCTCAGTTGATGAACCGCGAGGCCTTGTACCCCGACGACCGCGCGGTCGATGTCCACATCGGCAACATTCGGCGCAAGCTGCGTGACGGGGGCATCCTGAATCTCGTGATCTGGCCTGTGCGAGGCCACGGCTACCGTTTGAGGCTCGAGAACGACTGACCGATTCCGATGCCCCGACGGGGCTCACCACGCGAGCCCTGGCGACGCCCGGGGCTGACATCGGTCGTGCCGTTGGTGCTCGACACTCCGCCCCGAACCGTGGATTCGGGGCGTGGCTGAATCTCCTTGCTCATCTGGAAGACCTTTACAAATCTTTACTTGAAGCAGTCGAGGTCGGCTCGGCCTAATGAGTCACATCTCGAAGCTTCTTGACTCCGCCAGGGGGCTCCGCAGCTGCCCGATGGCAGGTGTGGAGTCGGGTTCGGCCCCGTGTCCCGACACCCGTGTCCCGACACCCGTGTCCCGACAGGAGAGTCTCCATGCGTTTGATCTGTCTCGATGACGATCCTCGACTGATCGCTGTTCTGGGCCGTTTTCTGAAGCGGTTCGGGCATGCCGCGGATTTCCACGTATCGGTCTCCTCGTTCAAGGCCGCGCTTGCCTCCAATCTCCCCGAGCTTGTCCTTCTCGATCTCGCTCTGGGCCGGGAGAACGGTATCGATGTCATCCACTGGCTGGCCGAGACCCACCCCGAGATACCCGTCGTTCTCCTTTCGGGCCATGGCGACGATCTTCTCGATACCGCGCGGCGCGTCGCCCTCTCGACCGGAATCCAGGTTCTGGGGACCGTGTCGAAGTCGCGAATGGTGACGGAGCTTCCCGCAATCCTGGAGCGGGGCGTCGCGGCGGCATCGCGAAGGCCGCATCATGACGTGCAGACCCGGGACGCCCTCACCCGGCAGGAGTTGGAATCGCAGATTCGTGGCGGCGCCATCGTCGCGTACCTTCAACCCATCGTCTCGCCGGTCGACGGGCGGCTGGAGGGCGCGGAGGTGCTCGCGCGCCTGCGGCTGCCGAGTGGACAGATCCTCGGTGCAGCCGAGTTCATTCCGCTCGCCGAGTCGAGCGGGCTCATCTACGAGATCACCGAGACCCTGTTCGAGCGTCTGATCGAGTCGCGCGAGACACTCGCCGCGACGGGTGTGGTCTTCATCGCGGTCAACCTGTCGCCGCTGATCCTGCAGCAGGAACGGGCCTTGGTGCTGTTGCGCCGCTTGGTCGACGGGCTTGCGGAAATCTGCACCGTCAAGATCGAGATGACCGAGAGCGCGGCCAGCGCCTATCCCGATGTCGTGCGCAGCGTGGCGGCTCAGATCCGTCTGATGGGCGTGTCGTTGGCGATCGACGATTTCGGGATCGGCTATTCCTCGATGCGGGCGCTCGCCGAGCTCCCGTTCGATTCGCTGAAGATCGATCTGTCGTTCGTCTCGGAGATGTTCGATTCACCGAAAGCACTCAGATTGCTGCGCGCCATGATCAGCTTCGGTCGGACGCTGGAGCTGCAGGTGGTCGCCGAAGGCGTGGAGACGGAGGCGCAGCGTCGATTGTTGATCGAAGCAGGCGTCGATTTCGCCCAAGGCTACCTGTTCGGAAAGCCCATGACGGCGGAGGTGCTGGCGAGCACCTTCGCCGTTTCGAATGCGGATGGCGAGTCCAGGCGCGGGCCGGAGCCGAGCGGGCCCGCGGGGGAAAGCGATGGGGTCGGGAGCGGCAGCACCATCATGGTCGTCGATGACGACCCGCGCGTGCTGCAGGCCACCGCACGCTTGATCACGGCCTGGGGTTACCGGTGCGAGACCTTCACGGACGCACGCACCGCATTGCAGGTCTGCGAAGAGGCTGCACCGGACCTTCTCATCCTCGACACCTTTATGCCGGAGCTCGACGGGTTCGAGGTGATCAAGCGGATGCGCACAATCGCGCCCTCGTCGCGGATCCTCTCCGTGAGCGGTGACGCGCTTCGCGGTTACCACACCAACGTTCTGGAGATGTGCCGAGCCTTGGGTGCGGATGCAGTTCTGCAGAAGCCGATTGCACCGGAGCGGCTCCGGGCAACGCTCGAGCGACTGATCGGTGGGCCGGAACAGGGCGATTCGGGCGTCGCGGCCGTCGTATCCGAGCGCCCGCCCGACACGCGGCGAGTCGAGGATCCGCAGGGCGATGACCCCGCCGAGGTCCTGTAGCGCCAAGCGGCTCGGTCCGGCCTTCAAGGGCAGGAGGGCAGCCGGGACGCGTCTGGATATAAGTGCGGAGCGATAGGAGTGAGCCAGCAGTCAAGCCTTGCCGACCCGGCTAAACCCGGCGCTGCCATGAGCCGCGTCCGCACCGCCGTATTCACGGTCCTGATGGCCGTGCTCGCCGTGGCCGGCAACCATTTCAACCTCTCGCTCTTCTTCGGACTGGAGATCATCTTCGGGTCCGTGGCCGTCCTCTTGGCCATTGTCTGGCTCGGGACCGGTGCCGGCTTGATCGTCGCGGCCGCCTCCGGTGCCTATACCTATCTCCTTTGGGATCACCCCTTTGCACTGATCATCTTTTTCGCCGAGGCGGCCTTCGTGGGCTTGCATCGGGATCACGCGCGACGGCGTGGCCGCGAGGTGCCGGTGCTCGGTCTCTCGGTGACGCTCTATTGGGTGTTGGTCGGCATCCCCTTGGTTCTGCTGTTCTATCGTGGCGTCATGGGGATGGTCTGGCACCAGACCTTGGTGGTCGCGGTGAAACAGTCCTTGAACGGGATCCTGAACGTGGCCTTGGCGGGGCTGGTCATCATGGTCGTCGCCGCCGTGAGGCGTCGCCCCGGCAGCCTCTCGGCCCGGAAGGTGCTGTTTACGCTCTTCCTCTCGGGGTTTGTGCTGCCGTCGATCCTCGTCGTGGCCTGGGAGAATCGAGACCTCAAGGAGCGTTTGGAGGTGGATCTCGCCGATCGTATGAGGATATTCGGTGTGCTCGCGATCCACGATCTCGACACTGCCGCACCCGCAACCTCGACCGAAGCGACGGAGATCCTGGCCCATCTGGAGGAGATGACCGGGCTCGTCAGCGGCATACTCCGCGAGCACACCGCGCTCGAGGTCCGTCCGATCGGGCTGTCCGGGGACTTCGGGTCGAGTGCGGTTGCGCCGAATACGCGCGTCGGCCGAACCGCGGCCGAGGATTTGATGATCATCTGGCCGGAGGACTCGTATCCGTCGCGGATGTCGCTCTGGCGGCAGGCGCGCTATCGCATGATCCTGCCGCTTTCAGATCCGACAGTCGGCGAGGGTCTGCTGATCGAGCTCAGTGCGGCCCCGCTGGTCGACGAGCTACAGCGGAAGGTGCTGGGCCTGTTGAAGCTCCTGTTGGTGATCGCCGGGATCGCGCTCCTGCTGGCAGATCGCTTCGCCGTGTCGCTGGTGCGTCCATTGGAGCGGCTCGTGGAGACCGCTTCCGCCTTGCCCGCTCGGATCGTCTCGGGCCAGACCCTGGCCATCCCGTTGCCCGGGGTCTTGGCCGAGAGCCGGGCACTGACCGACGCCTTCGGGGTGATGGCCGAAGGCCTCGCCGCTAACTTCGCGACGATCGAGCGCGAGCGCGATACGCAAACCCGGCTGCGCTCCTTGCGCGATCTGCAGGCGCAGATGCTGGCCGGTCTGATGGCGTCCGACGAGGACGAGCGCACGGCCGCGGAGCGCCTCTGTGCCCTGGTGGAAGGCATGGTCCCGGCCTCCCGATGCGTCTTGCTCAGGCAAGACTCGGCCGAATCCCTCGTGCATCTCGCCGGGTTCGGCCTCGGCGCCGTCGAGCACGCGGCCCTGGAGCGCCGGTTGAGCGAATTGGATCCCGTCGGTGCGCACCGGATGGGCTCCTCCAGCCGGATCTTTATCGTGGAGGCGGTGCCGGATCCGGCCGGTACGAAGCGGACCGACCCGCGCTCGAATGGCGGCGCGGCCTTCTGGTGGTGCTCCTCCATCATCATGCACGATGGCCAATGCGCGGGTGTCCTTGCGATCCGGCACTGTCCCTCGCGTGCGCCGGATGCGGTCGTGCCGGAGATCCTGAAGACGGCCGCGAACCTGGCCGCGCTGGCCTTCGAGACCCTGCGCACCCGCCGCCGCCATGCCGTCCTCCTCAAGGCGCTGTCGCAGGCCCGCACCGGGATCATCATCGGACGCCGAGTCGCCGGGTCCGATTACCGCATCAGCTATGTCAACCAGGGTTTCGAGACGTTGACCGGCTATCGCGCGGACGAGGTGATGGGCCTGAATTGTCGCTTTCTCCAGGGCGAAGACCGCGAGCAGTCGGGACGCGCCACGATTCGGGCCGCGATTGCGGCCGGCGAGCCCTGCCAGGTCACGCTTCGCAACTATCGCAAGGACGGAACGCGGTTCTGGAACGCCCTGAATCTTGCCCCGCTATTGGACTCCCGAGGCGAGGTGACGCACTACGTCGGCATCCAACAGGACCTGACGGCGATCAACGAGGCGATGGAACGTCTGGCCCGCAGCGAAGGCTTGCTGCGCGAGGCGCAGGCGACTGCGCACCTCGGCAGTTGGGACTTCGATTGTTGCAACGATCGGCTCGTTTGGTCCGACGAGAACTATCGCTTGCTCGGGTATGTGCCCGGCGCCATCACACCGAGCCTGGACGCCTTCTACGCGGTCGTGCATCCGCACGACGAGGCCGCCATCCGTGCCGAGATGGAGGCGGCCATTCTGAGACCCGACGGCCGATTGTTCATCGAGCACCGCGTCCGGTGTGCCGACGGGTCGCAGCGCGTCCTCCGGCAAGAGGGCCGTGCCTTGCGTGCCGATGACGGAACACCCCTGCGGTTGACCGGCACCACCCTGGACATCACGGAGCGCAAGGCGGCCGAGTCGGCGCTGGCGCAAGAGCGTCGCCGTCTTGCCGACATCATCGACGGGACGATGGTCGGAACCTGGGAGTGGGATCTCGTCACCGACAGGCTGACGTTGAATCCACGCTGGACCGAGATGATGGGTCGCCGCCTCGAAGATCTGGAGCCGACCACGATCGAGACGTGGCGCCAGTTCTGTCATCCCGAGGATCTCACGCGAGCCGAGGCCGAGCTCGCGCGGCATCTCCGCGGGGACACGGACCAGTACCGTTGTGAGGTGCGGATGATGCACAGCGACGACCATTGGATCTGGGTTTACGATCAGGGACGCATCTCGGCCCGCGATGCGCAAGGCCGGCCTTTGCACATGGCGGGAACCCATGAGGACATCACCGACCGAAAAAGCGCCGAGCTCGAGCTGATTCAGCGCGAGGCGATCGAGCGCGAGCTCCTCGAGCTGGCCTCGGCCTTCGTTAGCGTCTACGACGAGAATCTCGATCCGCTGATCAACCAAACCCTCGAGCGCCTTGGCGGCTTTACCCGATCCGATCGCGTTTACGTGTTCCGATTCGATCTCGTTGCCGACACCATGAGCAACAGCCATGAGTGGGTGGCCCCGGGGATCGAGCCGATGATCGGGCATCTGCAGCAGCTTCCGATCGAGCACTTCTCCGCCTCGATGCAGCTTCTCGAGTCCGGAGAGGCCGCCGTGGTCCCGCGTGTGGCGGAGCTCCCGGACACCTGGGCCGCGGAGCGCGAGATGCTGCAGTTCCAGTCGATCCTATCCGTCGTGCTGGCGCCACTGCTGCATGAAGAGCGCCTGATCGGTTTTGTCGGGTTCGATGCGGTGCAGGCACCGCGGGACTGGTCGGAGGCAGAGGTGCGCTTTCTGCGGGTCGTTGCCAGCATTCTGGTGAGTGCGTTCGAGCGTGCCCGAACCTTTGCGGAGCTTCGCGACAGCAACCTGCGCTATGACCAGCTCGCGTCGCAGAGCCGAATCGTCAGCTGGGAGGTCGATGCGGAAGGTCTCCTCACTTATGTCAGTCCAGTGGGCGAGGCTGTTTGGGGCTACCGCAGCGCGGACCTGGTCGGTCGGAAATACTTCTTCGACCTGGTGGCCGAGCCGGCGAGGGACAGCGTCAAGGCCGAGGTATTTCAGGGCTTCGCACGCTTGGATTACTTCACCGACGTTGTCGTTCCCGTGCGTTGCGCCGATGGCTCGACAATCTGGGTTCTGAGCAACGCCGCTCCCGTTGTCGCCGACGATGGCACGCTGCTCGGATACCGAGGCACGGACGTCGATATTACCGAGCGATATCGCGCGCAGCAGCAGCTGGCGGAAAGCGAAGAACGTCTGAGCACGATGTTCGAGAATGCGCCCATCGGGATCGCGATTTGCGGAACCAACCGGCGCGTAAATCTGGCCAACCGCGCGCTCGGCGCCTTTCTCGGCTATGACCCGAAAGATCTGGTCGGGATGCGCTTCGACGAGTTCACCGATCCGGACGATCTGACGACGGAGCTTGACTTGTTCGGGGAGCTGGCGGCGGGAGAACGCAACCTCTACCGAATAACCAAGCGCTATCGCAAGGCCGACGGCTCGCTGGTCTGGGGTGATCTGCGCGTCGTCTTGCTGCC
Organism: Thiocapsa sp.; assembly: GCF_011390875.1. Classification (GTDB taxonomy): domain Bacteria; phylum Pseudomonadota; class Gammaproteobacteria; order Chromatiales; family Chromatiaceae; genus Thiocapsa. The sequence goes on along the minus strand of NZ_JAABRP010000032.1, from coordinate 20,525 downwards.
CGGTAGCTCCGATGACGGGTCCATGGCGCTCGGCATGGTCGAAGACATCACGGACTTTCAGGCCGCGACCGAGCGCAAGCTCGAGCTCGAGGCCGCGCTGATGCGCTACACCAAGAACCTCGAATCCTTGGTCGATCTCGCCAGCCAGGCGCTGCCTGCAACCGATGAGCTTCGCGCCCTCCTCCAGTTTGGGTGCGAGGGTCTGGGCATGGACGCGGCCGACATCGGAGCGATCCGCTCGGACCGGACCTATCGCGCGGTCGCGCGGTATCCGGACTCCGATGTATCGCAGCTCGGGTCGGTCCCCGAGGCATTCGCCGCGATCGACACGGACGCAGCCGAGCCCGGCATCCCGTACATCTTCGTCGGCTCGCAGCTGCCGGATGGGGCGAGGCAGGCGGGCTACGTCTCCTGCATCCGCATGGCGTTGCACTGGATCGGACCCGGCGAACGGGCCAACGGGTTGGTGATCAGGTTCTGGGCGCGAGCCGAGTGTCCCGAGCTGTCGGGTCTGAACCGAGAACTGGTTCGGCTGATCGGCCAGCGCATCGTCGCACAGCAATACGAAGAGCAGCTTCAGGCTGCACTGATCGGCGCGAAGGAGCGCGAGACCATCGGTCATCTGGCGAGCGGCGTGGCGCACGACTTCAACAACCTGCTCGGGGTGATCGACGCCAACCTCTATTACTTGGATGCGATCCTGAGGGGCGAACAGGGCGATCCGGAGGTGGTTCAGGTCATCGAAGAGACCCAGAGTGCGCTCGGTCAAGCGAAGGTCGTCACCTCGGGCATGCTGTCGCTCAGTCGCGCAGGCGGCATCGTGCTGGAGAACGTGGCGCTCGAGAAGACGATTCGCGAGCTGGTGACGATCCTTCGACAGATCCTCCCGCCCAAGATCAACCTCCGTCTGGATCTCGAGCCCGGACTCACGGCCGAGAGCAATGCCGCATTCCTCCAGGCCGCGTTGCTGAATCTTGTCCTGAACGCGCGCGACGCCATGCCCGAGGGCGGAGATCTGCTCATCGGCGCGCAGACCGTCACGTGGGACGCTTCGATGCCGCTGGCGGTCGGTCAACTCGGTCCGGGCGAGTATGTCCAGATCAGGGTTGTCGACACCGGATGCGGGATGTCCGACGAGGTCCTGGAGAGGTCGTTTGAGCCGCTCTTCTCGACCAAGGCCAAACAACGCGGGCATGGGCTCGGCATGTTCATGGTGCAGGAGTTCGTCATGCGCTCCGGTGCGGGTCTGGCCGTGTCCTCGCAAGTCGGCATGGGCACCGAATTCCGACTCCTGATGCCGCTCGTTCCCCAAGGATCGTCGCAGCTCGACGACCCTGCCTTCTCGAACGAGGATTCACCCAAACCCGTGATGCGGATCCTCGTCGTCGACGATGACCCGCGTGTCAGGGACTCGGTCGGGCGATTGTTGATGTTGGACGGCATACTGGTCGCGTTCGCCGAGAATGGCCGTGACGCCCTCGATCGCCTGCAACGCGACGCCGACTTCGATCTGGTGTTGTCGGATCTCGCGATGCCCGTTTTCGACGGTGCCGGCCTTTGCGCCGCGCTGGCGCAAACGTTTCCGGATCTGAAGGTGATCCTGATGACCGGCCAAGCCCCGTCGGCCTTCTCGCTGGATGCCTTGCCGTATGCGCCGCTCGTGCTGCGCAAACCCATCGATCACGGCGCTCTTCGGGCCGCGATCGCGGCGTCCGTTGTCGGACCCCGAGGCTGACGAAGGTCGCTGCCCGGTGTTCAAAGCGGCATCCCCGGACGCCACGCCGATTTACATTTCTTTACTGTAGGGCGCAAGCCCGTTCGCTTAACCTTCTCGGTGAAGCCTCTTCATGGGTTCCGGGCCGAGATGATGCCGGTGCTTGCCTCCCTTCTGTCGACGTTGCTGGTTGCCTGGATTCTTCTGCTTCTGCTCCATCCGCTTGCCGATCGTATCGGCACAGTGGACTATGTCGCGACCTCTCATCCGACGTTTCGGCAGATTGCCGACTACGGACGAAGCGCACGCTCGAGTGACGCCGATCCCGACGACGTACAGAAGGATTCCGTGTTGGTGGATTGGCTTTAGGCGATTTCCGTGAAGAGTCACTCGTTAGGCCGGCCGCCCAGACCTTGAGCGGCTCATGCCGGCCACCCAGACCTTGAGTGGCTCGTGACATCCGCTCTGCGGTGTCACGCATACCCGTGGCGCTCTGCGCCAAGTGCCGCGAAGGCGACCGGCATCCTCGGCCGTCGCGGATGGCGGCACACGCACTTCACCTTGTTTTTTCCCCGGCAGGGCTTGGCCGGGAGGCTGGGCCGGTCTAAGGTATGGATGCAGCCTGCGCTCGGCCGCGCGGTGCGCTGTCGGGCCTGCTCCCGGGGCGGGGAACGCTCCAACCTCGTCATTGACGGACCTCGACGTGAGCCTCAAACGACAGATCGTGATTTTCCTCGGGTTCCTGTCGGCCCTGCTGATCGGGGCGACCCTGCTGTCCTTCGCGCTGAGTGTCGGTCGGGTCGAGGCCCATCATCGGCATCTCGCGCATGAGATGGGCGTGACCTTCTTCAAGCAGCTGGTGCTGACGCGCCGTTGGAATGCGCTGCACAACGGCGTGTATGTTCCCGTGACCGACCTGATCGCCCCCAACCCGTATCTGGAGGACCCGGCGCGCGATGTGGTGACCCGGGACGGGGTGCAGCTGACCAAGATCAATCCGGCGTACATGACCCGGCTGCTCTCCGATATGGCGACCGACCGGGAGGGTGTTCACTTCAAGATCACCAGCCTCAAGCCACTGAACCCACTGAATGCCGCGGACGACTGGGAACGCGAGGCCCTCTCGGCCTTCGAGGCGGGTGCGCGCGAGTACGCGGGCCTGGTGGAGGAGGGCGGACACGAGAGCTTTCGATTCATGGGTGCCTTGATCGCGGAGAAGCCCTGCCTGGCGTGCCACGAGAAAGACGGTTACGCGATCGGGAGCGTGCGCGGCGGGATTCGCGTGTCGCTGCCCTACGAGCCCTTTCGAACGGCCATCGGCGCCGGCGTCATGCAGCTGCGCATCGGTCATCTCGGCTTTCTCGCGACGGTTCTGGTCCTGATCTGGGGTGCCGGTTGGCTGTTGTGGCGACAGGCTGCGCAGGTCGAAGGGCTGAACGCGCGCACCCGTCGCTTAAATCGCGAGCTCCACGCCCAGACGGAGGCGATGACTGCTCAGAATTCCGCGTTGGATGAAGCCCTGTCCGAGGCCGAGCGGGCCGGTCGTGCCAAGAGCGAGTTTCTCGCCAACATGAGCCACGAGATCCGCACCCCGATGAATGCGGTGATCGGGCTGAGCGATGTCCTGCTGCGCACGCCCTTGAGCGATGAGCAGCGCGATTCTCTCGGTAAGATCCGCAGTGCCTCGCGCATGCTTTCGGGGATGATCGCCGACATCTTGGACTATTCCGCGATCGAGGCCGGACGGCTCAATCTGGATCCGCGACCCTTTCGTCCGGCGGAGCTCGCCTCGCAGTTGCAGATCCTCTTCGGGGCCGCGACCGCGGCGAAAGGACTCGAGCTGCGCGTTCGCGTCGATCCCGATATCCCCCCCGCGCTGCTCGGCGATGTGTCGCGTCTCGGGCAGATCCTCTCCAATTTGATCGGCAACGCGCTCAAGTTCACCGAGCGAGGCTACGTCGCGCTGAGTATTCTGCATCTCGGGCGCGAGGGCGATCGGGTCCGGCTGCGTTTCGAGGTTCGAGACACCGGGGTCGGCATGAGCGAGCAGACCGTCGGCCAGCTCTTCGAGCCCTTCTTCCAGGCCGACACCTCGAGCACCCGGCCCTATGGCGGCAGGGGGCTGGGGTTGGTGATCAGTCGGCTGTTGGTCGAGCGCATGGATGGGACGCTCGGAGTGGATTCGACGGCGGGCGAGGGCAGTACCTTCTCGATCGAGCTGGCCTTGCCCTTGGCGGATCCTGCGGATGTCGAGACGCACGATTCGGCGCCTCCCGGGGATCCCGGCACCGTGACCGGACTCGAAGCGGGTTCCGAGAAGTCAGCCCGGCGTGTCGCGTCGCCGCGATCGGCCGTGCCCGATTTTTCCGGCGCCTCGATCCTCGTGGTGGAGGACAATCTCCTGAACCAAGAGGTGGCCAAGCGCATCCTGGAGAAGACCGGCGCGCAGGTCACCCTGGCCAACCATGGTGCGGAGGCGTTGGATCTGGTGCAGGAGCGGAGCTTCGACCTGGTGCTGATGGATCTGCAGATGCCGGTGATGGACGGCTTCGAGGCGACGCGACGCATCCGCGCCTCCTTCCCGGAGCTGCCCGTGATCGCGCTGACGGCCGCGGTCATGGAAGCCGATCGGGAGCGTGCGCGGGTGGCCGGTGTGAATGGTCATCTGGCCAAGCCGATCGACAGCCACCTTCTGTTCGAGACCTTGGCGTGCTGGTTGGCGCGGGGTGCCGAGCAGGATGGGGGCAACCCAACCCCCGAGCCGCCGGTGTCGGCTGAATCGACTGCCGCGGTAACGGGCGAACCCGAGCCGGATCAGGGGGTGACGGGCCTGGACGCCGACGGGTCAAGCCTGGAGCGCACGCGTTCGACGACGGCCGACGGTCAGGGCCGTCCGCTTGAAGACCCTCGGATGATCGACCCATGACCGGCGACAAGGCTTCGCGGCCCGAAGCCGATCGGGTGACCGAGCAGGCTTCGGCAACGGGCTCCGGTAGCCCGAAGCCGGCAGGCGCGGCTGGCGGTTCGGCTCCGGAGGCTCACGACCCGGCGGCGTCGGTACAGGGACAAGCCCGCGCGGCGCTCGAGCAGGGCGATCTCGCATGGGCAATGCGCGATCTGGCGCAGGCTGAGGTCGAGCCGCTGAAGCTGATCGAAGACCTGCGCATCTATCAGGCCGAGCTCGAGATCCAGAACGAGGAGCTGCGGGCCTCTCAGCTCGACACGGAACGCGCCGTACAGCGCTACCTGCGCCTCTTTTCGGACATGCCGATCGCCGGATTGGTCATTGATCCCATCGGCCGGATTCTGGAGGTCAACCGTGTTGCCGGCGATCTGTTCGGCCTGAGCACGCGGCATCTGCGTCACCACTTTCTGACCCGATTCACGGACCGTCAAGGTGAGTCGACACTCTACGAGGCGTTGCGCCGGACCTGCGCGAGCGGCCGGGCGAGCGTCGCCGAGTTGTCGTTTACGAGCGGCGACGGGGTCGGCTTTGTCGGCGAGCTCGAGTTGGCGGCACTGCCCGCGGAGACGGATGACCCGCGCGAGTGTCGGCTCCTCGCCATGGTCATCGATCTGACCGAGCGGCGGCGTGCCGAAGCCGAGTTGGCATACGAGCGCCAAGTGTCGCGCGAGAAGAGCGAGGAGCTCGATCGCTATTTCGCCTTCAGCCGGGATCTTCTGTGTATCGCCGATCTCGAGAACCGGTTTGTTCGGCTCAATCCGGAATGGGAGCGCGTGCTGGGCTATCCGACCGCGGAGCTCGAGGGGCGTGTCTTCCTGGACCTGGTGCATCCCGAGGATCGCGATGCCACGCTGGCGGCGATCCAACGACAAGCTGCGGGCGAGGAGGTGTTGGTTTTCGAGAACCGGTATCGCTGCCGCGACGGCAGTTATCGGTGGATCGAGTGGCGTTCCAGACAGCACGAGGAGCGTGTCTACGCGGTTGCGCGCGACGTCACGGCGCGCAGAAAGACCGAGCGAGACCTCTTGGACCTCAACCGCCGGCTCGCCGAGACCTCCGAGCAGGCGGCGATTCTGACCACCCGGGCCGAGGACGCGAACCGCGCGAAGAGCGCCTTCCTGTCCAACATGAGTCACGAGATCCGCACCCCGATGAACGGCGTCATCGGGATGCTCGAGCTGTTGCTCGACACCGCGCTGAGCGAGGAGCAACGCGACTTCGCCGAAAACGCCCGAGTCAGCGCCCGATCCCTGCTGCGCCTGATCAACGACATCCTGGATCTCTCCAAGATCGAGGCCGGCAAGCTGGATCTTGTCCTGGTGGAGTTCGATCTGCGCGACCTGCTCGAAGAGCTCGGGACGATCGTTGCGCACCGTGCCCTCGCCAAGGGGCTGCGGCTGGTCTGCGAGGTCTCCGCCGAGGTGCCGCCGAGCTTGCGCGGCGATGCCGGACGCTTGCGCCAGATCCTCGTCAACCTGGTGGACAACGCGATCAAGTTCACCCAGAGCGGCGAGGTCGAGGTTCGGGTCGAGACCTTGCCGCCGGCCGAGGGAGCCGGTGCGGGCGATGCGGTCCCGCGCTCGGATGCCATTCGTTTGGGTTTCACGGTTCGCGATACGGGCATCGGCATCCCGGCGGACAAGCTTGGGTTGCTGTTCGGCAGCTTCAGTCAAGTGGAGTCCGGGATCACGCGTCGATACGGCGGAACCGGCCTCGGACTGGCGATCTCCAGGCAGCTCGTCGAGCTGATGGGCGGCGAGATCGACGTCGAAAGCCTGCAGGGGCAGGGCTCGACCTTCCGCTTCAGTGTCCGTGTGCAGCCGGTCCTCGGGGAGAGGGGTCTTGCGAACTCTGTCGGTCCCGACGAGGCAAAGATGCCTCGGCACGACCCCGGGATCGCATCGGCGCGCGCGGGCGGAACGCGCAAGCGGACGAGCGCACCGCGTTTCGACGGTGCCTCTATCCTGGTCGCGGAAGACCAGGCGCTGAATCAGGAGGTGGCCAGACGCATGCTGGAGCGAACCGGCGCACGGGTCACGCTTGCCAACAACGGGGCCGAAGCGGTGGAGATGGTGGAGTCGCACGACTTCGATCTGGTCCTGATGGATTTGCAGATGCCGGTCATGGACGGCTTCGAGGCCACGCGCCTGATTCACGAGCGTCATCCGCAACTGCCGGTCATCGCATTCTCGGCGGCTGTCATGGAGGAGGATCTCGCGCGTGCACGGGCAGCGGGTGTTGCTGCGCATCTCGCCAAGCCGATCGACAGCGGCGCCCTCTATCGAACCCTTTCGAGCTGGCTCAAGCCGCCTGAAACACCGGCGTCGTCCGTGACGGATCCTCGTCGCGACACACCGGTATCTCGTCTCCCCGCGACGCTGGACGGTTTCGATCTGGACGTGGGTCGGCAATATGCCGACGGCGACGACGCCTTTTATCTAACCCTGCTGGAGGGCTTTCGGAGCGAGTTGAGCGACAGTCTCGCCGGCGTCGTCGAGCGACTTGAAGCCGGCGACGACGCGGTAAGCGTACGTCGAATGCTGCATACGCTGAAGGGCCTCGCGGGAACCGTGGGCGCCGAGCGTCTGAGTGCGATCGCGGCCGAAATCGAGCGTACCCTGAATCAAGGGCTTTTCGTCGACAGTGCGATGCGCCTCGAGCTCAAGGCGTCGCTGGAACAGGTGCAGACCCAACTCGAGCGTTTGCGCAGACCTGCGCTCGAGCGCCCGCAAGCCGCGGCGATCGCTGTAACGGGCGATCCCGCGAGCGATGCGTCGGAGAGCGGCGGTGCGAAGGTCATCGTGCCGATCTGGCCCCATTCGCGCCGCCCCCATCTGTTGATCGTGGACGACCAGCCGATCCAGATCCGCGCCATGCGCCGGATCTTTCAGGACGATTGCGAGGTATTCACGGCCACCGCCGGCGAGCAGGCCCTGGCGCATTGCCGCCGTGCGCCGCCCGATCTGATCCTGCTCGACGTCATCATGCCGGGGATGGACGGGCTCGCGGTGTGCCGCGCACTCAAGCAAAACGGTGCGACGGCTGACATTCCCATCCTGTTCGTCACGGCGCAGACCGATGCACTGGATCAAACACAGGCACTCGAGGCCGGCGGTGTCGATTTCATCAGCAAGCCGGTCAATCCCGCGGTGGTCCGGGCCAGAGTGCGAACCCATCTGACCCTGAAGGCGCAGTCCGACCTGCTGCGGGACATGGCCTATTTGGACGGGCTGACAGGCATCGCAAACCGCCGCGCCTTCGACGAACGTTTGCGTACGGAATGGCGGCGGGCGCAACGCGACGGCACCCCGCTTGCGGCCCTCCTCCTGGATGTCGATCACTTCAAACGCTACAACGATCGTCACGGCCACCAGGAGGGCGACGCCTGTCTGCAGGCGGTCGCCGGGGCACTGATCGGGGTTCCCTGTCGCGGCCACGATCTGATTGCACGCTACGGCGGAGAGGAGTTCGTGTGCCTGCTGCCCGGTTGCGACATGACGGCGGCCGTTCGGCGTGCGGAATGCCTGCGTGTCGCCGTCGAGGACTTGGACATCCCGCACCTGGATTCTCCGGTGGATGACCATGTGACGGTCAGTATCGGCGCGGCTGTGCTGCTGGCCGATGATCGGGAGAAGCCGGAACGTTTGCTCGAGATGGCCGACGAGCAACTCTACCGCGCGAAGGGTGGCGGTCGGAACCGTGTCGCACCGGGTGCAGCAGGAGAAACCCGGGATTAAACCGCGCCCAGTGCGGTATGCGTAGTTTGTTGGATTGGCTTGGCCGCGCCAGCTCCGACGATTGACGGAACCGGCGCGGTTTAAGATTCTGAAAAATATTAAATTTTAAACCGCCTCTCGCCGAGACCGAGGACATCTCCGAAGCCAAACGCAACATGAAAATGACGCATGTCGCTCTGGACGCGGTTTAACACGCCGGCGACGCGACGATGTCTCCGCGGCACGCCGTCCTCGCGGTCCCCGCCGCCCCAAGAACACCCCGGAGTAGCCCCGACTCGGCCACCGCTCGCGGAAGCCGATACGCGGACTTGCGCCGGTTCGGGTCATCGGCGAGCATAGCCTAGAAAGCCACTCGGGGTTTTGTGCCGGGTCTCGAGACCGATGTGTTCGAGCCGGCGCTGCACCGAGACCACGATTCGTGAAGAGGCGTGACATGGTCAGACCGGGAGGGAGATCATTGCGCGAGCGCGTTCCAAATGGACGCAGCCGCCCATCGTCGGAGGACACCGGGGAACCGGAGTTTTTCCGACGCATGATCGCGGCGAGCACCGACCGCTTCGCCTATCTTGACCGCGACCTCAGGTATCGCGCCGCCAACGCGTCTTATCTCAGCTCATGGGACCTGACCTCCGAGCAGGTGATCGGTCGTCGCGTGGACGAGATCATGGATCCGGACTTCTACGCGCAAGAGGTCGGTCCGCGCCTGGCGGCCTGTCTTGCCGGCGAAACGGTCGTGTTCGAGGCCCAGCTCCCGCGGCGCGGTGTGCGGACCGGCTGGGGGGAGGTGACCTACATCCCGTGGCTCGATGCGGCCGGGAGCGTCGTAGGGGTCGTAGTGCGCGTGCACGACATCACGGCGCGCAAGAGCAGCCATGCCACGATCGAGCGGCTGACGCGGCTCTATCGCATCCTCACCGAATGTAACCAGGCCATCATCCATTCCGAGGAACCGAGCACGTTGTTCCCGGTGGTCTGTCGCGAGCTCGTGACGCAAGGCGGCCTGGATATGGCCTGGATCGGCCGAACGGGCTCGGGCGAGGCTCGAATCGAGTGTCTGGCCGTGGACGGCGAGGGCGGAGCCGAGCTGGTCGAGGGGCTGTCTTCGTCGCCGGAGCCGGACGGGCTCGACGATGATCCCCTCGCGCGCGTCATGCGCGGCGCGGAGGGCTACTGGAGCCTCGACCTCCAAGCCGATCCGGTCACCCGGCCATGGCATGCCTCCGCGCGACGCTTCGGGTGGCACGCCTCGGCATCGCTTCCGCTGACGATGCGCGGGAAGGTGTTCGCGGTCTTGAGCGTCTATGCGCGCGACCGCGATGTGTTTGACGACGACGCGCGCGATTTGCTGGCCGAGCTGGCCCGAGACATCTCCTACGCGCTCGAGCATTACGCCGCGATCGCCGAGCTGGCCGATGCGGAAGAGCGCTGGAAATTCGCGCTGGAGGGCAGCGATGCCGGGGTCTGGGACTGGGATCTGCGCACCGGCAAGGTCTTCTACTCGGCCCATTGGAAGAGCCTCCTGGGCTTGGGCGAGGAGGACATCTGCGAACGGCTCGACGCCTGGAAGGACCGGGTTCATCCGGACGATTCCCGGGCGCTGAGCGATGCGATCGACGATCACCTTCGCGGCCGGACCACTACCCTTCACCATGAGCACAGGCTGCGGCGCCGTGACGGCCTTTACGTGTGGAGCCTGGGGCGCGGCAAGGTCGTCGAGCGCGCCCCGGACGGCACGCCCCTGCGGATGATCGGTACGACCACCGATATCTCTGCCCGGCACGCGGCCAATGATTCGCTCAGTCGCCTCGGGGAGATCGTCGAGAAGTCACAGACCGAGGTTTATGTCTTCGATCCGGACCGCTTGTGCTTCGAGCAGGTCAATCAGGGCGCCCGCGTCAACCTGGGTTACGACATCGTCGAGCTCATCGGGATGACCCCATTGGATCTGATGCCCGATTACGATCCGCCGACCTTTTCGCGTTTGCTCGAGCCGCTGCGTGAAGGAAGCAAGAGCCAGGTCGTGCTGGAGACCCGGCATCGGCGCAAGGACGGCAGCTGCTATCCCGCGGAGATTCGCCTGCAGCTCCTCGGCGTGGAGCCGCGCTTCGTCGCCCTGGTTACGGATACGACCGAGCGCCGGCGTGCCGAGGAGGCGATCAAACATCTCGCGTTTTTTGATCCGCTCACCGGCCTGCCCAACCGTCGTCTGCTGATGGACCGACTCGAGCGCGCGATCGCCGCGAGCCGGCGCAGCCATCGCATGGGCGCTCTGATCTTCATCGATCTGGACGATTTCAAGTCACTCAACGACACCCTGGGACACGATCAGGGTGACCGATTGCTGCGTCAGGTCGCCAAGCGTCTCGCCTCGTGTATCCGCGAGTCCGACACCCTCGCCCGGCTCGGCGGCGACGAGTTCGTGGTGATGTTGGAGCGTTTGAGCGCTCAAACGCGGGAGGCTGCATCGCAGGCGGAGGTGCTCGCGAACAAGCTGCTTGAAGCACTGCGCGCGCCCTGCGAGCTCGAGAATCGCGAGTATCGGTGCTCCGCCAGCATGGGTATCGCCCTCTTCGGGCGGCAGGCCAAGAGCGTCGAGGAGTTGATGAAGCAGGCCGATATGGCCATGTATCGGGCCAAAGCGGCAGGACGGGACACGATGCGGTTCTTCGACCCTCAGATGCAGGTGGAGGTATCCGCGCGTGTCGCGCTCGCCGCAAGTCTACGCCAGGGCTTGGAGCACGGTGAATTTCTCCTCCACTACCAAAGCCAAGTCGACGGAGCGGGGCAGGTGACCGGTGCGGAGGGATTGCTGCGCTGGCAACACCCGCAACGTGGACTGCTCCAGCCCGTTGATTTCATCCGCTTGGCCGAAGAGACCGCGACGATTTTGCCGCTGGGCCGGTGGGTTCTGGAAATGGCCTGCGCCCAATTGGCGGTCTGGTCCGAACGGCCGGAGACGGCCGGGCTGACGCTTGCGATCAACATCAGTGCGTTGCAGTTTCATCATCCGGATTTCGTCAAGCAGGTCCTCGCCGCGATCGAGCGCCACGGATGCAATCCCGAACGACTCAAACTCGAGATCACCGAGAATCTCTTGCTGGACGACCGCGACGCGATGATCGCGAAGATGTCGATGCTCAAGGAGCAGGGCATCAGCTTCGCGCTGGATGATTTCGGAACCGGCTATTCATCGCTGACCGATCTCGGGCGGCTGCCGCTGAAGGAGCTCAAGATCGATCTTTCCTTCGTGCGGGATCTTGTGTCCAACGCGAACGATGCAGCGATCGCGCGCACCATTATCGCCTTGGGCGATACCTTCGCCCTCGACGTCATCGCCGAGGGGGTCGAGACCGAGGCCCAACGCGACTGGTTGGTCGGACATGGTTGCCGTGCCTTTCAGGGCTATCTCTTCGGTCGGCCGGGGCCGGCGGCGACGTCTGCAGCGCGGCTCGATGCTTGACCCTGAATCAGGCCGTTGACCGCTTATCGACGACGATTCGTCGATTCAAACACCGACAATGCTTGCGTATTCCGCATCCACGGCCTATTTCTAAGGGGACGAAAGGGTAGATCCATGACGGAGGCGCGGTCGGGACGTCGCTTTTTGAACGCAGCTTGATCCCGTCTCTCGCAGTCTCCGCTTTCGTGCCGATCGGGAGCTAGGTGTTCAGTGATGAATCAACGATTCGATCTCGTCTTCATCGTGGGGGCGATCTTCCTCGCGATCTTCCTTGCGACTGGCGTAATCCTCTTGGTTTTGGGCGTTGCGGTTCGCGATTCGGAACCTGTTGCCGATTCGGCTCCGGCGAAGACGCGGCCGTTGGATCGCCCGCGAACCTTCACCGTTCCGGATACGCCAGTCCCGCCAACCCCGCCGGCAGGGTGGAGCGATAAGCGATTCTCGCGGTACAGGGCACTCCCGGATGGAGGATCGGTGATCGATGGCTATCGCTTCCGCCCGCTCGAGGAGCGCGAGCTGAGCCGTTTCGGTGGTTGGGCCGACAGCCGCGAGAGCCGATCGACGGATTGGCTCGGCGCAGGAGAGCGCGCTCTGGATGACCCGGTCTTTCGCCGCGACGATCGACTGCCGGAGGACTTCACGTCCGGATGGGGGGAGACACCCTATCGGTTCCGCCCGACCGAGCCCACGCGGAGCCAGACCGATCCTCGGCGCCGTCCGCCACGCGACCCTCGAAGACCGGGCGGGGTCACCGATCCGGGGCCCTTCGAGCCGCCGCCGCAATGGGGGGTGCTGCCGCCGCCCTTGCCCGACCTCTATCCTTGGCTTGCCCCGCCAAACGATCATCGACTCACGCTACGATAGTCGGGTCGTTCGTCGCGCCCGCCTTGCCGATCGCCCTATCTGAGTCGACCCGATCCCATGCCGAGAGCCGAAGCGTTTGCCGTTGCGAGCACACCCGAGCACGCGCTGCCCGTGACGAATCGTTGTGTCCTCACCGAGCGACGGGCACTGCAGCTGGGTCTTGCGCTCGTCGTGCTGGCCTATGTACCGATCGCGCTGGTCGGTCTGCCGCTCTTCGGCGACGGCGCCTATTACTTCTTCAAGCTGGCGTTCGACGGCGTTCCGGTCTTTCCGAATCTTCGGCTCGGCTCGGTCCTCGCGCAGCTCCCGACCTTGGCTGCGACCCGACTGACCGACGATGTCGCGCTCCTGCGTCACCTCTTTTCCTTCACTTATGTCGCTCTACCCCTGGTGTCTTTGCTGGTGTGCTGGTCGATCGTACGCGAGCGCCGCCGTGAGTTGATTTTGCTGCCGCTGCTCTTTCTGATCGCCAACCAGATCAATTTCTCCGCGGTCTCGGAGCTGCTTTTCAGCCTGTACCTCGTCTGGCCGTTCGTGCTCCTCGCGGTACTTGCGCCGCATCGCCGCTTGACCTTGACCTACGGTGCTGTCCTGGCCCCTTTGCTGCTCCTGCTGCATCCTCTGGGCTTTGCGGTGGCGGGATTTTTGAGTCTCGTCGCGCTCTTGAACGCCCGTTCCGATCGCGCGACCGAGCGTACCTGGACCCGCGTGTGGAGCGGCCTTGCCGCAGCCTTTGCGGTCTCGGCCGTCCTGCGCATGATCGCGACACTGATCGGCGCCACCGGCTACGAGCGCTCGCTGGCGGAGCCGGATGCAGCCGTCCGTTACCTGCTCCCCGAGACCCTGTCGCAGGGCCTGTTGTTGACCTGGGTTGCGGTCTCGGGGGTCCTGGCGGCGCTGAGCCTCGCTTCGGGGTGGCGGCGAGGTAGCCGGGTCGTCGAGAGCCGGCTGCTCTGGCCGGCCTTTCTGCTGCTGCCCCTCGTGGGGGCTTCGGTCGCCCTTGATATCCTCTCGGGAGAGGGAATCAAGCTCAAGGCGGGGTTGATCCTTCCCGTCGCGTTGCTCTTGATGGGTCTTGCGGTCGGGGTCGCCTGGCGGCCGTCGGCGCTCGCGGATCTTCCCGGCATCCGTCGCCTCGGGCGGTTGATGGTCGTCGCTGCGCTGACCGTCGCATTGATCGGGACCGCAAAGTCCGCCGCCTGGTGGACGGCGACACACGGGCTGATGAATGCGACGGCCAGCGCCGAGACCACCTGTCTGGCGTTCGGACCCGAGGAGCCCTACGCGCTGCAGTGGCCGTGGATGGCGATCGTCGACGATTGGGCAACGCCGATGAACGCCCTGGTTTTCCGGCCCCCTTGGGCGATCCCGCTCCTGTTGCCGGGAGACGGGTGCCGTCGGCTCGAGGAGACCGGTCAGGCTCATCTGGCGTCATGGATCCAGAGGCCGGCCGCGCAGCTCGAAGCCAGGTTCGGGCCTTTGCGCAGTGTCGGAGCTCCCTGATCGTGTGACGGATGTCGCACCCGCTTTTTCAAATGGATAAGTGAGTTTTATGAATCAAGATCTTGTTAACAAGTGGGTCGTCATTTTGATGGCGCTCGGGATTTCCGCGCTCTTTCTCGCGATGATTCAGCAGTTTCTGATGGCGCTCTTTCTCGCCGGGCTTTTCAGTGCGATGGCACGACCATTGTTCCTGTGGCTGCAGCCGCGTCTGCGGGGCAGCCCGAGCCTGGCGTCGCTCACGACCCTCCTGGTGGTGGCCGTGGTCGTCTTGATCCCGCTGTCGTTGCTGATCGCGGTGGTGGTGGCTCAAGCGCTCGATGTTACCCAAACCTTCGTGCCCTGGCTCAAGGAGCGGCTTGCCGATCCGGATGCCTTCCTCGAGGGCATGCGCCGTTTGCCCTTCTACGAGGAGTTGCTGCCCCTGCGCTCGATCTTGATCGAACGTGCCGGCGAGGCCGCGACGATCGCCAGCAAGTTTATTGTCGGGGGGCTTTCGTCGCTGACGCTGGGCACCCTGAACTTCTTCTTCATGGCGTTCGTAATGCTCTACAGCATGTATTTCCTTCAGATCGACGGACACAAGCTGGTCAACAAGATTCTCTACTACCTGCCGCTGAAGAGCGCCGACGAGCGGGTGATGTTGCAGAAATTCACCTCGGTGACCCGTGCCACGCTCAAGGGAACGCTGTTGATCGGCCTCCTGCAGGGCGGACTGGCCGGCATCGCCTTCGCTGTCGCGGGGATCGAGAACGCGGTGTTTTGGGGCACCGTCATGGTGGTCTTGTCGATCATTCCGGCCGTCGGGTCGGCGCTCGTCTGGGTGCCGGCGTGCATCGTTCTTGCCGTGCAGGGACAGATGGGAAGTGCGATCGGACTGGCCGTCTTCTGTGCGCTCGTCGTGGGCAGCCTCGACAACGTGCTTCGACCCATCCTGGTGGGACGCGACACCAAGATGCACGAGCTGATGATCTTTCTGAGCACGCTCGGCGGCATCTTCATGTTCGGCTTCAACGGGCTCTTCATCGGGCCGCTGATCGCCTCGCTCTTCATCTCGATCTGGGAGGTCTATGGGGTCGAGCTCGCCGATCTTCTGCCCGATGTCCAATGCGTCCTGGGTGACCTGGACAGCGTCGTCGAGCCGCCCACGTCGAAGCCCTCGCTCGACCTGTCGGTCGAGTCACCCGACGCTCCGGAGCCCGTTGCACCTTCGCCCGATCATTCGCAGAAGTGACGGCTCAATACGCGAACCGATGCGTGATGGCCCTTGGCCTGAGGTTGGGCAAAGCGCAGCACACCGACCTCGCGCCGACCTCATGGGACCATCGCCTTGTTCGCTGTGCGTCCTTTGAGCCTTGGAGGTCCAGAATCCTTTCGTGGAATCATCCGCCGATCGGGCCGCCGTCTTCCCGTGTGACCACGACGACCGAAGGGCGAGGCGGCAGCGCGGGGTCGAAGTCCGGCCAACGCGTGGCGGGGTCCTCGAATGTCGAGGGGCGCTCGAAGCCCGGATAGTCGAGTGTGCCGTCGGTGGCCGGATGCTGCACCGCGAGAAAGAGTGTGCCTCCATCCGGGGTGAAGCAGGGTCCGCAGAGCTCCGCCCCCACGGGCACTCGAAAGAACATGCGCCCGGTGCCGCGGCCGTCGCCCTCGGTCTCGAGCGCCCAGAGCCCGTCGGCGCATCCCGATGTCCGGGGCCAGGCATTGCCCTGATCGGTTGCGACCCAGAGCCGGCCCTGATGGTCCACCGCACAGTTGTCAGGGCAGGCAAACCAGCCGTTTTCGCCGGTCGCCGGGTTCCAGAGTGCGGCGGTCGCCGGGTCTCGCGGATTGCCGGCCTTCACCAGGACCTCCCAGCCGAAACGCTCCGCAGCATGATCGCCGGCGGGCGGGATCAACTCCAGAAGATGACCCCACAGATTGGCGGCACGCGGATTCGCCGGGTCGAGCTGCTCGGCGGTACGCTCCTTGTTGTTGGTGAGCGTCACGTAGACGCGGCCGTTGTGCGGGTTCGGCTCCACGTCCTCGGGTCGGTCCATCGGGGTCGCCCCGAGCAGATCCGCGGCCCGACGGGTCTCGATCAGGACGTCGGCTTGTGAGTGGAAACCGTTCTCCGGGGTCAGAGCGGCTCGGCCGAAGACGAGCGGGATCCAGACGAGCGTGCCGTCCGCCTCGAAGCGAGCAACCGAGAGCGTGCCCACATCCAACAGGTTGCGGTTCGCCGCGCGATGGCTCGGGTCGAACTTCCCGTCGGTCACGAAACGATAGAGATACTCGAAGCGCTGGTCGTCGCCCGAGTAGAGCACCAGGCGACCGTCGGGGTTGACGATCGACTCGGCGCCCTCGTGCTTGAAACGCCCGAGCGCGGTGCGCTTGACCGGCATGGACGCCGGGTCGAGCGGGTCGACCTCCACAATCCACCCGAAGCGGTTTGGCTCGTTCGGCTCCGCGTTGACGTCGAAACGCTTGTGGAAGCGACCCCAGGCGAAGTGGCCGGCAGGCACGCCGTAGCGGGCGTAGTTGCGTTGTTCGGGATGCTCTGCGAAGCCGTCCGTATTGGCTGCGTCGACATGTCGATCGAGGTCGCCCGAGAAGTAGCCGTGGAAATTCTCCTCGGCCATCAAATAGGTGCCCCAGGGGGTGATGCCCCCGGCGCAGTTATTGAGCGTGCCGATCACCCGGGTGCCGGTCGGATCGGCGGCGGTCTTCATGCGGTCATGCCCGGCGGCCGGTCCGGAGAGTGCGATCTCGGTGTCGAGCGCGGTGATCCGGCGGGCGTACGTGCTGTCGGGGACGACCGACCAGCGCCCCTCGCTCTTGCTGATCTCGAGGATGGATCCGCCGTTGCACGCCATCTCGATCTCGACGCGCTCGCGGGTCGGCTCGCCCGCGCCGGGGAACATCACCTCGGCGTTGGTGTATTCGTGATTGATGCACAGCAAGCCGTGCTCGGAACTCTTCGATCCGAGCGGCAAGGGTACATAGCCGACATAGTCGTTGTTGTAGCCGAACTGCCTAATCTGCGCGGCAGCGCTTTGACGAGCGGGGTCGAAGGCAGGTGCGCCGGACAGGACGGGGTCGCCCCAACGGATCAGGATCTCGGCGCGATAGCCGGGTGCCACATGATGGGTCTCGTCGACACCGTGGGCGATCTCCTGGAAATCGAAGCGGGTCTTTGTGGTCTCGCGCTCGCCTTCCGGCGCCGTGAGGGTGTCGGCGAGGAGCGCCAAGGGGCCGGCCGCGAGACCGCCGAGCGTGCTCGCGGCGAGCGCGCCGCGCAGCAGGTCGCGCCGGCTCAAGCGGGCCTGGATGATGTCGCCGAGCGTGGCCGAGGCGCTTGGGTTGAGGGGGCGGTCGTCCGAGGCATCATGGGCCTCGGCTGGACAGGAGAAGCGTTGCTCGCTGCTGGGCATGATGGTTCGGAAGGTCTCGTTCCGGTCGGCCATAGAAGATCTCTGTTCCGGCGATCGGGCGCGCGACGGACGTCGCGTCGGCCACGGTTACCGCCGCACGGTTGAACCTAAATCCGGCGGTTGACCGCTTCGTGCTTCATGCAAGGGGTCGGCGACCTTGACGATCGCGCTCATCCGTCCGGATCCGGGTTGGACAGGATAAGACCTTTGCATGACGATCGTATGTCACGCGCGCTCGAAGTATCCGACCCGGATCGAGAGTGCGGGGGAAGCGATTGCGGCTCGCTGAACCGGCTCCGGGATTTCCCCGGCGCCGGCAGAAGACACGGGGTTTCCGGTTCTGCCGAACGGGGCTGACTTTTCTGGTAAGGGGTGGTGCGTCCCTGCACCGGCGGAGAACTGTTGATGGGTCGGTCTGAGGCGGCTTTAGTGCGCCGTGGCCGTGATGGCCTCTGCTCGCGTATAGAACCGACCGTCCCGGATGAATCCGGAGATGATGCCAGGGCGAGTCGCCGTCACGTGACCCTCGCGATCCCGATCCCGGATCCAGGCTTCGGGCAGGCCATCGAGCAGGTGTACGGGCGCCGGGGTGCCGTTCGCGAAGCGCGACAGCACAGCTTCGCCGCTGGCGCCGTCGAGATAAGCGGGACGAAATCCGAACGATCCGTTGTTCTGACTGACGCCTCTGGTACGCGCGTAAAGGACGTTTTCGTTTCGAAGTGACGCTTCGGTCAGTGCCCCGTGGAGCCGGCGTGCGCGTTCCTGATCCTGCGTCGTCCCTAGCTGCGTCTGAGTTTGAAGTTGTAGGTCGTTCATGGGTTTCTCCCCACCTCTGAAAAATGAGGCTTTCGCTGGAGATTTAAGCATTCGGCGTGCCGGACGGCGGGAAGCATTCGTCGTCCACCGGCGTCAATCCAACGGGAGACTCGCACGCTCGACCACGCGCCGCAGGACGAAGCTTGAGTGCACGCCGGTGACACCTTCGATGCGTGTGATCTTGTTGAGGAGCAGATCCTGGTAAGCGTCCATGTCGCGCACCACGACCTTGAGCTGGTAGTCGGCGTCGCGTCCCGTGATCAAGAGACATTCCTGCACCTCCGGGATGGCCGCGACGGCGGCGTCGAAGCGCTCGAAGCGTTCCGGGGTGTGTTTGTCCATGGAGATGCTGAGGATGGCCATGAGGTTGAGCCCGAGCGTTTTGGCGTCGAGCAGGGCTGCATAGCCGCGGATCATGCCGGAGTCTTCGAGTGCCCTGACGCGCCGCAGACAAGGCGAGGGCGAAAGGCCGATGCGGTCAGCCAGCTCCTGATTGCTGATGCGCCCGTCGCGTTGCAGCTCCTCGAGAATGCGGCGGTCGTAACGGTCCAGCTTCATCGGGGTTGCTCCGTTGGGTCGGTCGTCCGGGATGGAAAAAGTCGATCTGTCGATTGATTCATAAACAATGGCAGATCCTTGCGCAATTGATCCAAAATTGCGGCATCTTTGAAATCCTCTGCGTGCCCTTCGAGCCTATTCTATCCCCGTCGGCCAACCAGCCGCGATTCGGGCAAGGGCTCACGAGGCACCTGCCCATCAGGCTCACAGTCCTTACCGGGACGCGAGCGGCCAAGTCCCCTACCGGGGCACGGCATGGGTATCGCTTTGCTCTACCCATCCTACGTTTTCATCAAGGCGTTCACCTTGTTTCTGAATCGTCGCTTATTGGTTATCCGATGCTGACGATGAGGTTTGATTTGACTATGTGATGTGAAATGCATCGGCTGCTGACCGCGGCTGCAGCGCTCTCAAGACTCCGGAGAACAGCATGACCCGTTTTGATCCCCGAAAATATCGTCGCGGTCCGGTGGTGGATCTGCCGAACCGCCGCTGGCCGAGCCGTGTCGTCGATCAGGCTCCGATCTGGGCGAGTGTGGATCTGCGCGACGGCAACCAGGCGTTGTTGGAGCCGATGGGGGTGGCCCAAAAACGTCGTCTTTGGGCGTTGTTGGTCAAGCTCGGATTCAAAGAGATCGAGATCGGCTTTCCGGCCGCGAGCCAGCCGGACTTCGACTTCGTGCGCTGGTTGATCGAGGAAGACAAGATCCCCGAGGACGTGACCGTCCAGGTCTTGGTGCAGGCGCGCGAGGATCTGATCCGCCGCACCTTCGATGCCTTGGAGGGTGCCCCGCGCGCGATCGTCCATCTCTACAACTCGACCTCACCGGTTCAGCGTGAATGGGTGTTCGGCCAGGATCGGGCGGGCGTGACGGCGATCGCCCGTCAGGGTGCCGAGTGGGTCCTGCGCGAGGCGCAACGCCGGCCCGCGACACGCTGGACCTTCCAGTACTCGCCGGAGAGTTTCACGGCCACCGAGCCGGACTATGCGGTCGAGGTCTGCGAGGCGGTGCTGGAGGTCTGGCAGCCGAAGCCGCAGCGGCCGTGCATCATCAATCTGCCGGCGACGGTCGAGGTCGCGAGTCCGAATGTCTTCGCCGATCAGGTCGAGTATTTCGCAACGCATATCTCGCGGCGCGACGCGATCGTTCTGTCGGTGCATACCCACAACGATCGTGGTGGCGCCGCGGCCGCGGCGGAGCTGGCCCTCTTGGCGGGCGCCGATCGGGTCGAGGGAACGCTGCTCGGCAACGGCGAGCGCACCGGCAACCTGGACATCGTGACCTTGGCGATGAACCTCTACAGTCAGGGTATCGATCCGGGTCTTGACCTGAGCGATCCGGACGAGATCGTCCGGGTGGTGGAGGAATGCACCGGGACGGCGCTGCACCCGCGCCACCCCTGGGTGGGCGAGTTGGTCTATACCGCCTTTTCGGGCAGTCACCAGGATGCGATCCGCAAGAGTCTGATGCGTCAGAGCCCGGAGGATCCCTGGCAG